>NZ_MDEJ01000031.1 GCF_002940065.1 Xanthomonas populi | reverse complement strand
CGCACTTGTTTCTACACGATCCGGGTGCAACCAGCTGATCTATCTCGGGAAAACGTGGGGAAACCTCAGATCCAGGATCGCCTTGATGTGCAGAACATCGATCTGATGATCCTGGCCGGCTTCTGCCGCAATTGCCTGGGTGACTGGTACCAGGAAGCAGCCGAAGCGCACAGCCAGCCGATGACCAAGGACCAAGCGCGCCAAGCGGTCTATGGAATGCCGTTCGCCGACTGGAAACAGCAGCACCAGAAAAACGCAACGCCCGAGCAGTTGGAAGCCTTCGCTGCCGCTCAACGCAAGCACGGCTGAATCGATCGGCCGGCGGCTGGCGCATTGGCGCCGGCCGTTTTAGTGCCCACTTGCAGCGATGAAGATGCACCGGCGCCACAACTCCACAGGTAATGCAGCTGCGAGTCGTTGCCTGACTCAGTCGCGAGTCGCCTCTTCTACCTGATTGGTCTGCGGCACCGCATCGGGATTGAGCGTGCGGCTTTCGCGCCGCGGCGGGGCGAACGGCGTGGGCTTGGGCACGGTCAGCGTGATATTGCCGTACATCAGCCCTGCCACTGCACCGGCACGCGTATTGCCGGCCGCAATCTCCAGTTCGAAACGCTCGGCATCGCGACTCCGGATCGCGCGCGCGATCGTGACGGCCTCGTCCTGGTCCTCGCCCAGCTCGACCAAGGCCGCTTGCCCGAATGCCACCGCCGATTCGAAGGTCCCGCGAATCTGGTAATCCACGCCGGCAGCAACCAACTGCAACGAGCGCTCACGGTCGTACGAGCGCACCAACAACCTGGCGTGCGGAAACTCGCGCGCTGCCCGCTAGACGATGCGATTGGCGGCCTCGCGGTTGTCGACGCACACCGCAATCGCGCGTGCGCTATGCGCTCCGGAGGCATGCAGCACATCGAGCCGGGTGCCGTCGCCGTAGTAGATATTGAAACCGAACTGTTCCGCACCCTGGATCATCTCGATATCGCTATCGATGATGGTCACATTCACGTGGCGTGCCAGCAGCGACTGGCTGGCGACCTGACCGAAGCCGCCCAAACCCGATGATCAACACGCTGCCGGTATGGCCGCCGGCTGCTTCCACGCCATCAAACGACACTTTAAAGGCCGGCGTCAGTCTGGCGTTGACCTGTGCATCGATGACGCCGGAAGCCGATGCCGCAGCGAAGAGTGGACGAAGGCGAACTCGCCACCCTGCGCCATCAGCACGCCACGATCCAGCGCCTGGCGATGGTCATGGTCGCTGCGCATCAGCCGCGCCACTTGGACGCAGCCAGAATCCGGAACAAGGGATTAAGCAGCCAGCGCCCTTAGACCAAGAAGCCCACGATGCAGACCAGACCGATGCCGATGTCCTGCCAGCGCTGACGGCGCCTGCGGGTGGCCGTTGGAACCCATCCAGGCCACGATCGCCAGCAGCGGCAAGATCAAACAGATCTTCGAACAACAGGATCGCCACGATTTTTTGACCAGGCGGCAAGGCGACATCGCCACGCTCGGCCAGCAACTGCACCACCACCGCCGTAGAGGTCAGCACGAAACCGGACGCGGCAACGAATGCCACCGGCGGCACAACGCCGAGCAACATGCCGATACCGGTCAGCACGAGCGTGCACACCGCGATCTGCGCGGTCCCCAAACCGAAGATCTGTTTGCGCAGACTCCACAGGTAGGACGGCCGCATTTCCAGCCCGATTACGAACAGGAACATCACCACGCCCAACTCGGCCACGTGCAAGATCGCCTGCGGCTCATTGAACAGCCCAGGGCCGAGCGGACCAATGGCCAATCCGGCCGCCAGGTAACCCAGCACCGAGCCCAGGCGGAGACGACGGAACAAGGGGATCGCAACCACCGCATCGCCTAAAACGTTTCACTGGATTGGGCAGTTTGGCGCATTCCGGAGATTCTAGCGGCACAGGCTTACCACTGCCCTGCACCTGTGTGCGCATCAATCGATCAGCCAGCTCTTCCAAATCGACCTTGATCAGCACGTCGATCCTGGCCAGCGAGGCCCCAAACGACGAACGACGCCAGATGGCGTCGTTCGTGGATGCAGGCAATAGCCGGGCACTCAGCCGCGCGCGTCGGCCTCGGCCAATGCAGCGCGTAGGATGTCCTTTGCCGGCCCACCATGCTTCTCGTGCTCGAGCGCGAAATGCACCGTGGCTTCGATCAGGCCGATATGCGCGCCGCAATCGAAACGACGGCCTTCGAAGCGATACGCATCGACAGTTTCCTGCTGCAGCAGTCCGTAGATTGCATCGGTCAGCTGGATTTCGCCGCCTGCGCCAGCGCCGGTTTCTTCTAGCAGTTCGAAGATCTTGGGGCTGAGCACATAACGACCGACCACGGCCAGATTGCTCGGTGCGACTTCCGGCTTGGGCTTTTCGACGATCGCGTTGATGCGGCCCTTGCGGCCGTCGAATGCATCGGTGGCCACAATGCCGTAACTGGCGGTCTTGTCGTGCGGCACGTCCTCAACGGCAATGACACTGCCGCCGGAAGCTTCGGCCACATCGGCCATCTGAGTCAGCGCGCCAGCGCCACGGTTCCAGATGAGATCGTCAGGCAGCAATACCGCGAACGGCTCATCGCCGACCACGGCCTTGGCGCAAAGAACGGCGTGACCCAGACCAAGCGCTTCGGCCTGCGTCACAAAAATGGCGCGCACACCTTCCGGCAATGCATGACGCACCAACTCCAGCTGTTCAAGCTTGCCGGCGCGCTCGAGCTTTTGCTCAAGCTCATAGGCCTTGTCGAAGTAGTCGGCGATCGAGTGCTTGTAGCGATTGGTCACGAAGATCAGCGTGTCGCAACCGGCCTGTATGGCCTCGTCGACGGCATACTGGATCAGCGGTCTGTCGATGATTGGCAGCATTTCTTTCGGCACTGTCTTGGTGGCCGGAAGAAAGCGGGTCCCAAGACCTGCGACGGGGAATACGGCCTTGCGAATACGCTTGCTCATTAAAGTCTTCTGACCTCACGTGCGGGGAATGGAACGACCGTATCAGATCTCGTGTCGACTTTCCGTCGAGCAGCCGCAAAATCCGGCATCAGACTGCCCAGCACAGTCTCCATTGCCTTGATGTCATAGCGGTTAACCGCCTCACGCAAGCGCGTCACCAGCTGCAACACCTGCTCGTGCGAGAACTCGCGCACACCGGCTTCCAGAATCTTGGGATGCGCAGTGGGGCGATAGTCTTCGTCCGCATAGAACAGCGTTTCATGCAGCTTCTCGCCCGGACGTAAGCCGGTATAGAGAATCGCCACATCCTTGCCAGGCTGTTTGCCGGCAAGACGAATCATCTGCTCGGCCAGCAAGCGGATCGGCACCGGCTCGCCCATGTCCAACGTGTAGATCGCACCGTGCGAAGCGGAGGCGGCGGCCTGCACCACCAACTGGCAGGCCTCGGGAATGGTCATGAAGTAACGCGTCACATCCGGATGCGTCACCGTGACCGGGCCGCCCTGACGGATCTGCTCACGGAACAACGGCACCACGCTACCGGCCGAATCCAGCACGTTGCCGAAGCGCACCGTGATGAAGCGCGTCGGCGCATCGCGCGCGTCAAGACACTGGCAGATCATCTCCGCATAGCGCTTGCTCGCGCCCAACACGTTGACCGGCTCGACGGCCTTGTCAGTAGAGATGAAGACGAAGGTCTCGATACGTGCACGCTGACAGGCGCGCGCCACATTTTCGGTTGCCAGCACATTGTTGCGCACGGCCTCGCGCAACTGCTCTTCCAGCAGCGGCACCTGCTTGTAGGCGGCTGCATGGAACACCGCATCCGGGGTTGCAGTATTTAGCGCATGTGCCACCACTGCCGGGTCGCCGCAATCGCCGAGCACGCGCACCACTTCGATATCGGGGAACAGCCGGCGCAGATCCGAATCGACTGTCAGCAGTGCCAGCTCATCGATTTCCAACAGCACAATCCGACGCGCACCGTGACGCGCGCACTGGCGGCAGACTTCCGAGCCAATCGAACCGCCGGCGCCGGTGACCATCACGGTCTTGTTGGTCAGCCAATCGCGGATCAAGCGCCAATCGGGCGTGACCGGCTTGCGATTGAGCAGGTCCTCAATCGCGACCTCCTTCAATTCGCCAGGCAACGAACGCCCCTCCAGCACGTTGATCAGCTTGGGCACCATACGGAACGGCAAGCCGGTGCTTTCGCAAATTGCCACCACGCGCTGCATCCCGGAGGCATCCAGCGACGGAATTGCAATCACCAACAACCTGGCTGCTGTCTCCTTGGCGATTGATGCAGCCTGATCCAGGTTGCCCAGGACGTTGAGGCCCTGAATCTTGGCGCCATGCAGATTGCTGGCGTCGTCCAGATACCCAACCGGCACAAACGTGCCGCTACGACGAAGATCGCGCACCAGCCCTTCGGCGGCGCGACCAGCGCCAAGAATCAACACGCGCTGCGCGGCATCACCGGAATGCGCAATTTGGTAATCCTTCCAGGCGCGATACAACAGCCGCGGTGTCCCCAGCAATGCGGACAGCGCAAACGGATAGACCACCAGCACCGACAGCGGCACCCCGTCCAGGCGGTCATAAGACAACGCCAGCACGATCGCCACCAAACCAAGGAAACTCGACTTGAAGATATTCCACAGGTCCGGCACCGAGGCGAATCGCCACAGCCCGCGATACAACCCCATCTTCCAGAACACCAGCCCCTGCGCGGCCAGAACCACCGCAGTGCGCCAATCCAACAGTGGAAGATCGGGTGCGTCACGCAGCATGGAGTACCGGCCGGCGTGCAGCAGTTGCCAGCACAACCACACCATCAACACGTCATGCAGCACAACTGCCGCTTGCGGCAACACTTTGGTCAAACGGTCACGCCAGGAATTCATAAAAGTCCATTACTCAGGAATTGCGCAGTCCATCGCGCAGAAAGTGCCAGATCGCGGTAGCACCCACACCCCAGGTCAGGGCATCGGTCAGCTGCATCCAAACCGGATCATGACGAATTAACACGTACAAGCAGAACGCAACGATGCTGAAAGCTAAATAAACACTCGTTACCGCAACGTGCGTCTCAAGCTTACGTGCAAGGCGTTGATAAACGTGCTGGGCGTGCGGTTCCCACCAGCGTTGCCCGGCGAGCATGCGAGACAGCAGCGTGAAGCCGGCGTCTGCAAGAAAAGCCGTCAACGGCAGCCAACTGATCAACCAACTCACCTGCCCGCTCGCTACGGTGAGTGAGAGCAAGCCAGCCAACACATATCCCAGCGCGCCACTGCCGCCATCGCCCAAAAAAATGCGCGCACGCGGAAAATTGAACGGCAAAAACCCCAGGCAGGACGCCGCAACTGCAAGACCTGCCCACGCCAAGGCGCAGGGTAGGACGAAAGCAAATGCCAACGCCGCCAATACAGCCTGGCTGCCAGCCAGACCGTTGATGCCGTCCATGAAATTCCAGACGTTGATCAACACAACAGACGCCGCTGCGCTGATCACGCCATCCAACACATCGCCGGTGTACTGACTGACCAAGACTCCCAGCGACGCCGATGCGGTCAGATGGATCGCAAAACGCAGCCTGGCCGATAGCGAACGATGGTCGTCCCACCAACCCACGCCTGCCACCAGCACCAGCCCGACCGCGAACCAGCCGATCATCAGACGCGCAGCGGGCCAGAACACGGCAGCTGCGATGCAACCCAGCAGGATTGCCGCCACGATCGCCATGCCACCGCCACGCGGGGTCGCGACCACGTGGCTGCGGCGCTCGCCCGGCTGATCCAACAAGCGGCGATGCAAGGCATAGCGTCGCAACAACCAGGTCCCCAGCGCTGCGACCACCAGGTGCAACATGCACCACTGCCAGACCTGCAGCATTAGACGACCGCGTAGTTCAACAGCGGCTTGACCGTGCCCCATTCCTTGCAGCTCGGGCATTGCCAATGGTGCGTCTTCGCCCCGAAGCCACAGCGCGTGCAGCGGTAGCTGGGATTACGCACCAGCAGCTGGTCTGTGATGTGCTTGAGATCCTGCAGCGTGCCAACCGGGTCGCTGCCTTCGGCCAGGGTGAGATCGATCAACGCCGATTCGCCGCGCACCGATGGCCGATCCTTAAGCTGACGGCCCAGATAGGCCAGTGCAGGCGCCACACCGTCCTGCGCTTCAATCAACTGGGTCAGCGCCAACACCGGCGCGATACCTCGATAGTGCTCGGTCATCTCCGACAGGAAGTTACGCGCGCCAGCGACGTCGCCGACACGGCGATAGGCCGCCATCAGTGCAGGAATGATTTCCGGCAGGTATTCCGGGTCGTGCCGCGCTGCACGCTCGAAGGCGCGTACCGCCGCCTCGTCATGTCCGCGTTCGGCTTCGATGCGCCCCTCCAGAATGCCTGCACGCACAGAGGTGCCATCGGCCTGGTAGGCACGGGCGACTGCCTGCATCGCCTCGTCGGTCTTGGTGAGACCACGATAGCGATCGGCCAGCTCGCACTCAAATTGGGAAATAAGCTTACCCATCGGCTCGCCGGTGACTTCTTCGTAGCGGGTGGCGTTATCGATCGCCTTTTCCCAATCGCGCTCGGCCTGATAAATACCGATCAGATGCCGCAGCGCCTGTGGCGCCCGTTGATCCAGCTGCGCCAACTCGGTAAACACAGTTTCGGCACGATCCAGCAGACCGGACTTCATGTAGTCCTCGCCCAGCGCCAGCAGGGCCTGGACGCGCTGCTGATCGGTTAGATCAGCGCGTTGTACCAAGCCCTGATGCAAGCGAATCGCACGATCGACTTCACCGCGACGACGGAACAGATGACCCAGCGCGACCTGCGTCTCGAAGGTTTCCTTGTCCAGTTCGGCGATGTGCAGAAACAGCTCGATCGCCTTGTCCGGCTGCTCGTTGAGCAGATAGTTCAGACCGCGAAAGTAGGTACTGGACAAACGACTGACCTGCGTGTCGCCGTGACGCTGACCGCCACGACGGCCGACGATCCAGCCGCCCAGCGCTGCCAGCGGCACAAACAGAAAGAACCAGATCCACTCGGTCAGAAAGTCCATACGTGCTTACAGTCCATCGATGGGGCGCGTCTCGACTGCGGAAGGCGCAATGGGCCTGGCGTCAACGCGACTGACTGCAACAGCCTTGCTGGCCTGGCGCAGTTTGGAATAGAGGGGAATGACCACACTGACCAGCACCATGCCGGCACCGATCAACACACCGACCAGCAGCGCGACGATGATCGCGACCCCGGAGGTCATGTGCACACTTGAAAAGAGGAAGTCGAGAGTGACGTCCTGGGAATTGACCGCACCGATGATCAGACCGACCAACAGGAAAGCCAACATCACCAGCAAGCGAAACACCTTCATGGAGAAACTCCCTCGGGAAGGGGCCTAGCTTAACCGAGCCGACATAAACGCAGCAGTAGAGCGATCTTCAATCTACCGTATCGACCAGATCGACAGGCACCACGGAGCTGACACGCTCACGCAATTCCTTGCCCGGCTTGAAGTGAGGAACATGCTTGCTAGGCAGCGCAACCGACTCGCCGGTTTTGGGATTACGCCCAAGGCGTGGCGGACGGTAATGCAGCGAAAAACTGCCGAACCCGCGAATTTCGATCCGCTCACCATCGGAGAGCGCTTGCCCCATCATTTCCAGCAGCGATTTGACTGCCAGATCCACATCGTCCGACTTCAGATGCGCTTGGCGTCGCGCCAGGATTTCAATCAATTCGGACTTGGTCATGGGAAGACTTGCTTTTTTTCGACTGACACATCGGAATCGGCCCGGGCAAGCCCGAGCCGATCCATCACGCTCTTGCGAGCGCTACGCGCTTACTCGGACTTATTGCTGTTCAACTGTGCACGCAGCAGCGCGCCCAACTGAGTCATGCCGCCCGACGCTGCGGAGGAGGACTGGTATTCCTCCATCGTTTCGCGCATTTCGGCATCGTCCTTGGCCTTGATCGACAGCTGCAGGGTGCGGCCCTTACGGTCCATGCCCACAAACTTGGCTTCGATCTTGTCGCCGACCTTGAGGTGCTGGGTCGCATCGTCCACACGCTCGTTAGCGATGTCGCGTGCAGCGACGTAGCCTTCGATGCCGTCGGCCAGGTCGATCGTGGCGCCCTTGGCATCCACTTCACGTACCACGCCTTCGACTTTCGAACCCTTCGGGTTGGACGCCATGTATTGGCCGAACGGATCCTGCTCCAGCTGCTTGACGCCCAGGCTGATGCGCTCACGTTCCGGATCGACTGCCAGCACAACGGCTTCCAGCGTGTCGCCCTTCTTGTAGTTACGCACGACATCTTCGCCGGTGGTGTTCCAGCTGATGTCGGACAGGTGAACCAGACCGTCAATGCCGCCGTCCAGACCGATGAAGATGCCGAAGTCGGTGATCGACTTGATCTGACCGGACACCTTGTCGTTCTTCTTGTGAGTGGCAGCGAAGGTTTCCCACGGATTGGCGGCAACCTGCTTCATGCCCAGCGAGATGCGGCGACGCTCCTCGTCGACATCCAGCACCATCACCTCGACTTCGTCACCAACCTGCACAACCTTGGATGGGTTAACGTTCTTGTTGGTCCAATCCATCTCGGAGACGTGCACCAGACCTTCGACGCCCGGCTCGATCTCGACGAATGCGCCGTAATCGGTGACGTTGGAGACCTTGCCGAACACGCGGCTGTTGGCCGGGTAACGACGTGCGATGTTGTCCCACGGATCTTCGCCTAGCTGCTTCACACCGAGGCTGACGCGGTTACGATCGCGATCGAACTTCAGCACGCGCACGTCGAGCTCGTCGCCAACATTCACGACTTCGGACGGATGGCGCACGCGCTTCCAGGCCATGTCGGTGATGTGCAGCAGGCCGTCGATACCGCCCAGGTCTACGAATGCACCGTAATCGGTCAGGTTCTTGACGACACCCTTCAGAATCGCGCCTTCCTGCAGCTTGTCCATCAGCTGCTCGCGCTCTTCCGAATGTTCGCTCTCGACCACTGCACGACGCGACACCACCACGTTGTTGCGCTTGCGGTCCAGCTTGATCAGCTTGAACTCGAGTTCCTTGCCTTCCAGGTAGGCAGGGTCGCGCACCGGGCGCACATCCACCAGCGAACCAGGCAGGAACGCGCGAACATCTTTGATGTCCACGGTGAAACCACCCTTGACCTTGCCACTGATGCGGCCGGTGATGGTTTCGTTCTTTTCCAACGCCTCTTCCAGCTCGTCCCACACCATTGCGCGCTTGGCTTTCTCGCGCGACAGCACAGTCTCACCGAAGCCGTTCTCGATGGAATCGAGGGCAACCTTGACCTGGTCGCCAACGCCGACATCGATCTCGCCAGCGTCGTTACGGAACTGCTCGATCGGCACAATGCCTTCGGACTTCAAGCCAGCGTTGATCACCACCACGTCGCCGCGCACTTCCACGACGGTACCGGTGACGATCGAGCCCGGCTTCAGCTTCGCCAGATTGGCTTGACTGGCTTCGAACAGTTCAGCAAAAGATTCTGTCATTTGAATTTTACTCAGTTGAACACACGGGCGTTGATCGTCGGGTTGCGACAGATACGAGCCACCCAGCCTGTTGGTCGACTCCGGACAGCGAGTCGGTTAAGTGGTCATAGAACCGCTACACGGGATGTGCGACGGAGCCTTGGAACGCCTTACGGTCGGCGGGACCTGCCCGCTTGCGGAACGCTTACGACGACGTGCGAGCGGCTAACACCCCGACCACACACTGGACGACATCCTCGATTCCCATTCCGCTGGTATCGATCAGCGCAGCGTCTTCGGCTGGCCGTAATGGCGCCACCACCCGCTGCGCATCACGTGCATCACGGGCTATGATCTCGCGCAGCAGAACCGCAAAGATAACTGAAACACCCTTTTCCATCAACTGTTTATGACGACGGCCCGCACGTTCTTCGGCACTCGCGGTCAGAAACACTTTGAATTCAGCATCCGGGAAGATCACCGTACCCATGTCGCGCCCGTCGGCAACCAGCCCGGGCGCTCGCCTGAATGCGAGCTGACGCTCCTTCAGGGCCCCGCGCACCTCGGGAATGGCCGCAATCGCCGACGCCAGCGCACCAGTGGTTTCCAGGCGTAACTCGCTGGTGGCGTCAACGCCGTTGACTAGCACGCGCAGCCCCGCTTCGCCTGCGTCATCGAAATCGACCTTGGTGTCGAAAGTGCAACGCACCAGCGCAGCCGGGTCGGACAAGTCAAGATCGGCCCAGCTCGCTGCAACACCCACGGCGCGGTACAGTGCGCCCGAATCGAGGTAGTGCCAGCCCAGCCGGGCAGCCACGATCCTGCTCACAGTGCCCTTGCCGGCACCGGAGGGTCCGTCAATGGTGAGGACGGGCGAAACGTCGGTCATTCAGGTTTCCGGAAGGTCATAAGCCGCTAGTGTAGCGCCGCTCGCAGCGATTCGGATGCAACCACTTGAAAGCACGACGAAAAGCCGGTTAGAATTGCCGGCTTAAATTCCGGGTGCAGCCTCGATCTCGCGCTCACCCTTCCATCGAACTCAAACCGTTTACGCCGAGGTGTGCCATGAAAGTCCTGTCCTCCCTGAAGTCTGCGAAGACCCGTCACCGCGACTGCAAGGTGGTCCGCCGCCGTGGCAAGGTCTTCGTGATCTGCAAGTCGAACCCGCGCTTCAAGGCGCGTCAGCGCTAAGCCGATGCCGCGCGTGCAAGACCCGACAAAGCCGCCTCCGGGCGGTTTTTTCTTGGGCGGTGATTCACGGGCGCGGCCTTCACGGACGCTGTGATGCGCTTGGCTTCAGCGGCTCGGGATGCCCTCGCAGCCGCCTGCTGGTAGCAAGGCGGATTCGCCTGAGCTGCACCAGCGCCGACGTTGGTGTTGGTTTTTTGCTGTAATCACCATCCGATTCTTGTCCACTGGGGAGTAGATGACATGCGCAACCGTTTGTTTGTGATGCCGCTGATCGCGCTGATGGGGATCAGTGCCGCCGCCTCGGCCGACATGCTGTTAGTGGATCGTGCACAGCAGAAGCCCGCCACTGCTCTGCCCCTGCGCGGCGACAGCATGAGCCAGGTCGAAGGCCGTTACGGTGTGCCACAGGAAAAGCTCGCTCCACGTGGCGGTCAGAAGCCCAAGTGGCCGACGATCAATCGCTGGGTATATCCGGCCTTCACCGTGTACTTCGAGAAGAGCCGGGTGATCGACGTAGTGGCCAATCAGGCCGATGCGAACGAGATCGGGCCGACGCCGCTTTGATGCGAGTCCTTCGCCACAGCCTGCACATCACTTTGCGGGGATTCAATAACAGCCTGGCGTTGTTCGGGCATTAATAGGTAATTGTTAGGTATGACCGACCGCGTTCGCTTTCCTGCCGAGTGGGGACCTCAATCCGCCGTGCTGATTGCGTGGCCGCATGCGGGCACCGATTGGGCCGAGCGTCTGGCCGAGGTGGACGAGACCTATATCGCGCTGGTGACGGCGATTTCCCGTTTCGAGCCGGTGATCGTGTGCGTGGCCGATGACGACCTGCAGATTTATGCCGAAGCGCGGCTGCGGTCGGCGCGGGTGGAGATGGCGCGCGTGCGCTTCGTGATTGCGGCCTATAACGACACCTGGCTGCGCGATTCCGGCCCGATCACGCTGCGCGAGGACGGCGGTTTCCGGCTGATGGATTTCCGCTTCACCGGCTGGGGCGGCAAGTTCGAAGCCAGCCTGGACGATCAGTTGGTGACCTCGCTGGATGCCGCGCAGGTGTTCGTGCCGGCGCAAGTGCAAACAGTGGACTTTGCGCTGGAAGGCGGCGCGATCGAAACCGACGGTGCCGGTACCTTGCTGACCACCTGGAAGTGCCTGCATGAGCGGCATCCGCAGCGCACGCGCGAATCGTTGAGTACCGACCTTGCCGCGTGGTTGTCGCAGGACCGTGTGCTGTGGCTGGATCACGGTTATCTGGAAGGCGACGACACCGACGCGCATATTGATACGCTGGCGCGCTTTGCCGGCGCGGATGCGATCGTCTACCAGGGGTGCGATGTGTCCAAGGATTCGCATTACACCGAACTGCAGGCAATGGGCGCCGAACTGGCTGCACTGCGCACGCACGACGGGCAGCCGTATCGCTTGTTCGTACTGCCCTGGGCCGAGCCGATTCTCGATCATGGTCGTCGTCTGGCGGCCTCGTATGCCAATTTCCTGATCGTCAACGGCGCGGTGCTGATGCCGACCTACGGCGATAAGGCCGACGCGGCAGCGCAGGCGGTGCTGGCCGAAGCATTCCCGCAGCACGAGATCGTGCCGGTGCCATGCCGCGCACTGATCTGGCAGAACGGCAGCCTGCACTGCCTGACAATGCAATTGCCCGCCGGCCTGTTGGCCGCCTGAGCCACTCATGTTCCCGCCGGCAGGCCAGTGTTACGGCATGGCGCGCTACCCTGTGCGCCACCTAGTTGGATGCTGCCATGACCCGTCATCTCCTTCCCGTCGCGCTGATCCAGGAGCGCAACCACGGCGACGCCGAGGCCAATCTGGCCATCATCGCATCGCGCGTGGCCGAAGCCGCCGCGCAGGGCGCAAAGCTGGTGCTGCTGCAGGAACTGCACAACGGTGCTTACTTCTGCCAGCACGAGTCGGTGGGCGAATTCGATCTGGCCGAGCCGATTCCCGGCCCCAGCACCGAGCGCCTGGGCGCGCTGGCCAAGCAACATGGCGTGGTGCTGGTGGCCTCGTTGTTCGAGCGCCGCGCCGCCGGGCTTTATCACAACACCGCCGTGGTGTTCGAAAAGGACGGCCGCCTGCTCGGCAAGTACCGCAAGATGCATATCCCGGACGACCCGGGTTTCTACGAGAAGTTCTATTTCACTCCGGGCGACCTGGGTTTCACTCCGATCGATACCTCGGTGGGCCGTCTCGGCGTGCTGGTGTGCTGGGATCAGTGGTACCCCGAGGCCGCGCGCCTGATGGCGCTGGCCGGTGCGGAACTGCTGCTCTACCCCACCGCCATCGGCTGGGATCCGGACGACGAGCAACCCGAGCAGGAACGCCAGCGCGATGCGTGGGTGCTCAGCCATCGTGGCCATGCGGTGGCCAACGGTGTGCCGGTGCTGTCATGCAACCGCGTGGGGCATGAGCCGTCGCCGATGGGCGCGTCGGGCATCCAGTTCTGGGGCAATAGCCATGTGCTTGGGCCGCAGGGCGAGTTCATCGCCGAAGCCGGTCAGGATCCGACCGTGCTGGTGTGCGATGTCGATCTGCAGCGCAGCGAGCATGTGCGACGCATCTGGCCGTTCCTGCGCGATCGCCGCATCGATGCGTATGGCGATCTGCTCAAGCGTTACATCGACTGACCGCATGCCTGTCGATATGCGCGAAGTCCGCGATGCGGACGTCCCGGCGATCACCGCGATCTATGCGGAGCAGATTGCGGGGGTCAACAGCGACCAATACAGCGCGCCGTCGCGCGATGAGATGCGCGCGGGTGCGCGCCATCGTGGATGCGGGGTATCCGTATCTGGTCGCCGAGTGCCATGCTGCAGTGGTCGGCGACGCCTATGCTAGCGCGTATCGCGCACGTGCGGGGTATCGCTGGACAGTGGAGAATTCGATCTACCTCGCCAGCAATATGCAAGGACGCGGCATCGGCAAGGCCTCGTTGGGCGAGCTGATCTCGCGCTGCGAACAATGCGGCTATCGACAGATGATTGCGGTGATCGGCGATGCCAGTAATCAGGCATTGCGTCGGCTACATGAACGTTTTGGTTTTCGCACGGTCGGAGTATTCACCGGAATCGGCCGCAAACATGGCCGCTGGTTGGACGGTTTGCAGATGCAACGCCCGCTCGGCCCCGGTGACACCGCCCCTTCTTCTGATGAATGACCCCATGACTGAGCAGACCACCCACGTTCTGGACGATGCGCTGTCCGGCCAGCCGCACCGCATCGTCGAACGCGATGGCGTGCGCTACACCTTGCTCGGCACCGCGCATGTGTCGTTGGCCAGCGTGGCTGCGGTGCAGCGGGCGATCGGCAGCGGTCGCTACGACGCGGTGGCGGTGGAACTGGATGCGCAGCGCCTGCAGGCGCTCAGCGACCCGGATGCCCTTGCCCGCCTGGATCTGGTGCAGGTGATCCGCAAGGGCCGCGTGGCGCTGTTCGCAGCGAACCTGGCACTGGCGGCTTATCAGCGCCGCCTGGCCAAGCAGCTTGGCATCGAGCCGGGCGCGGAATTGAAGGAAGCGGTGAATCTGGCGCGCGCGCAAGGTTTGCCGGTGCATCTGATCGATCGCGAAGTCGGCCTGACCTTCAAGCGCGCCTCCGGGCGGCTGGGATTCTTCGGCAAGATGAAGCTGGCCGGCGGTCTGCTGAGCGGCTTGTTCGCCGCCGATGAGGTGGGCGAAGAAGAGATCGAAAAGCTCAAGCAAGGCGACATGTTGGAGGCGAGCTTTGGCGATTTCGCCAGCGAAAGCCCGGAGCTGTACGAGACGGTGATCGCCGAGCGCGACCGCTACATGGCCGCGCGCCTGCGCGAGGAAGCCAACGCTGGTCAGCATGAGGTGCTGGCAGTCGTCGGCGCGGGACATCTAACGGGGCTTGCGCGTCATCTGGAACAGGACACCGATGCGCCCGGCCCGCTGCGCGAGTCGCTGGAATACGTACAGCAACGTAAGCGCGTTCCATGGATCACACTAGGCGTGCTGGCGGTCATCATTGCCGGCATCGCGATCGGTTTCTGGCGCGGTGGCCTGAGCATGGGCGCCGATCTGTTGTTGCAGTGGGCGATGTATACCGGCGGTCTGGCGGCGCTGGGCTGTTTGCTGGCCGGCAGTCATCCGTTGAGCATTCTGACCGCTGCGGTCGTCGCGCCGTTCAAGCCCTTCCGTCTGAGCGTGCCGACCGGCGCATTCGCCGCCTTGGTCGAGGTGCATCTGCGCAAGCCGGCCTATGGCGATTTCCTGACGCTGCGCGACGATGCGCAGACCTTGCGCGGCTGGTACCGCAATCGCGTCTCGCGCGTGGTATTGACGTTTCTGCTGACCAACTTCGGCAGCATGGCTGGTGTATGGCTGGCGGGCGTGCAGATCTTCAATCGCCTGCATGGGTGATTGCGGGTGCGGGTCGTTGCGTGCGCCGCAATCCGCGAAACATCCGTTGCCTTTCGCAGGAGCGCCCCCGGGCGCGATGGGGCGTTCCTGTTAAAGCTCCATCGCGCCCGGGGGCGCTCCTACGATATATCCGATCGCTGGAGCGGTGCTGATCTCAAGCGTGCGCGAGGCTACGGGACGGCAGGTACGCTTGGGGCGAGCTGCAAGCGCACCCACACGCCGTCGTGGTCCGAGGCCCAAAGGCCTTCGGCAATAAGGCGCGTCGAACAGGATGCGTGCTTCGCGAGCCAGCAGGCGGTTTTGCTGGAAGAACACGTGGTCGATACGTGCCGGCTTGTCGAAGACATGCAGGTTCAAGGTACTGACCGTGGCGTCGCTGTTGCGATGCACGCTGCCGTAGCTGTCGCCGTAGCCTCTGCGTAGCGCTTCCAGATCGAGTGCATCGGCTGCGGTGTTGAAGTCGCTGGCGATCACGAGGGGGGCTTGATCGCTGTTGGAGGAAATGAAGTCCGGCAGGTTGGCGACCTGACGCCTGCGCGTGACGGTGCCGCGTGCATCGGCGCGTTCGTTGAGATGGGTGACGTAGACGTTGACCGGCTGGCCGTCGACATCGACCTGCAGAGGTGCGGCAACACGGTCATCGTCGAGCGGCTGCAACAAGCGTTGATGTCGGGCCAGCACCTTGCGCCGACTCAACAACGTATTGCCGTAGCGCTTGGGCGCATCGACCGGATCGGCCGCGACAAAGCTGTCGTCGTAGTCAAGTTTGCGCGCCAGCCACGCGACCTGATTCTCGACGCTGCCGCGGCGTGGGATCACTTGCTGTAGCGCGATCACATCCGGCGCCAGCTGCTTGAGCTGTTTGGCGATATAGGCACGAGGGCCGGCCAGTCTTCGCGATCGTGATGCAGATTGAGCGTAACCAGGGGGTCATCTCGTGCGCGCAGGCGCTGCGGCTGTCTGCGCTTGCGCAGCGTGTGCAACCGCCAGGCACGACAGCGCAAGCGCAGCCACACAGGCAAGCGCGTGACGCGTCGTGCGGACGGCCACGCGCATGCCGCTCATTGCGTGGCGCGCTCGGCGCGCCGCACCGCGCCGGATACATCGATCTGCACGTTGGCCGGCAAGTGCTGGATGCGCAGCTCCCCGTTCTGCCACTCGACCGATTCGCCGTTGATGCGGGCCTTGCCCGGGGCGCCTTGGTACGGCCATGGAAACACCACGCCGCCTGGCGGCAGAATCAAGCCGGGCTGCAGTTGCAGCACCAGTTGCTTGTCGGTGCGTTGCAAGGTGTAGTTAAGACGTCCGTACGGGGTGCGCAGTTCGGCGATGGCGATGCCGTTGCCTTCGAACCAGCGCGTCGGCGTTCCTGCAGCGATGACCATGCTGGCATCGGATTCGCGCCCGTAGGCGAACATGTCGAGCACCGAGCGGATGAAGTCGGAGGCGACCCAGGCGTGCGGCAGATCGCCGACGAAGAACGGCGTGCGTGGCGTGCGCGAGACCACTTCGGCCCATTGATTCCACGGTTGCGGCGCGCGGTCCTTGAAGAAGAACGCGGTGGCGTCCCAGGCGCGGTCGCGCCAGCCCAGGCGGACGAACGCGGCCACATTGCGCCATTCGTAAGGCGTGTAGTCCCTCCATTCGCGCTTGCTGTCGCGGCGATCGCAGAACTCTTTCCAGTAGCGCTCAAAGGTGTTGATCAGCAGGTCTTGCGGCAGATGTTGCTGCTCGCCACCCGGTGCCAGCGCGATGGTGGTCGAGGTGGCATCAAAGTCGCCCAGCTCGGCAGAACCCGGCAGGAAATCGAGATTGTGCTGGCGCACCGCCGCACCCAGCGAGGCGATCAGGTCGCCACTGAATTCATCGCGTGCAGTACTGAAGCGGGCAACCTCGTCCGGCTTGTCGAGCGCGCCGGCCAGCATCACCGCGTCCTTGTAGCCGCGCAGCGCCCAGAAGTTGTCCCAGTACGAATGCACCGGCCTGTCCGAATAGCCTTCGTGGCTGATCGACACCGGCATCATTCCGTAAAACGCCGGGTTGCGCATGAAGTTGTCTTCGGTGCGTTCGCTGGCGCGCAGCGTTTCCATGTAGTCGTAAGCGCCGGTCACGTGCGGCCACATCTTTTCCAGGAACGCCTTGTCGCCGGTATAGCGGTAGTACTCGGCGATGTTGAAAATCAGCTCGCCATGGCTGTCGTTCTCCGGCACCGGGTCGCTGCCGCGGTCGTCCACGCAGCACGGCACCATGCCGTTATCGAACTGATAGGGCGCGAACCAGTCGACGTACTCGCGTACCACGTCTTCGCGCCCGAGCCGCAGCAGGCCTTCGGAAATCATCGCGCCATCGCGAATCCAGCTGCGCGCGTACGAGCGCGTCCCCGGCTGCAGACGCGGGCCGATACGCGAGATCAACATATGCGCCAGCGCAGTGCGCAAGGTGTCCACCACCGGCTTGCCTTCGGCCGGCACGCTGATGCGGACGCGGTCGAGCTTGCTGCGCCACTGTTGGGCGACCTGCTGTTGCGCCTTGTCGGCATCGAAGCCGGCCGGCAGCTGCGCCGCGCCGGTCTGTGGGATCACCAGCGCCACTTCGCGTCGCTGGCCAGGCTCCAGCTTCCAGCGATACAGCAGCACGCCGGATGCAAGGCCGGTCTCGTCCTTGACCTGGGTGATCGTCGGTGGTGTGGCGGCGGTGAGATGGCTGACGTCCATGCCGCTGTCGAAGGCGCTGGCAAAGCCGGCGTCCGGGCGCTGCGCAGCGAACACGCGCGGTTTGCCGTTGACGCTGACCTGCGCGCCATCCACGGCCAGTTGATCGATCCGGCTGACGCCGCCCAGGGTGTTGAGAAACTGCGCCGGCGGGTTGACCTGGAATGGACGCACCGCCAACGCCAGGGTGAACGCGCGCGCTTCCTTGCCGGTGTTGTGCAGCTGATAGCGCGCGACCAGTTGCGCCTGATCGGGCGTGCCCTGCACGAACGCGGTGACGCGCAAGTTCATCAGGTCGTGATGCCAATCGACGCTGGGAATCGGCAGGTAGTCGTCCTGCAGGCTCTGCTCGCTGCTGACGTCGGACCAATGCAGTAGCTTGCCGCCGGTGACCACGAACGGCTCGATGCTGAAACCGCCATTGCTCACTTCCACCGCACCGTCTTCGCCGATCAGGCCCTGCTCGGTGCCGCCATCCAGACCCAGGATGGTCCAGTACGGCTGTTCGCCGGAAAAGCCACGCGGATAGCTGCCACGCGGCATCTGCGCGGCCAGCGACTTGATGAAATCATTCGGTGTGGCGGCGAAGGCCAGCGGCTGCAACTGCACTTCCTTGATGCCGTAGCGCCAGTTGGGGCCGTCCTTGAGATCAAAGCGCAGGTAACGCGCTTCAGTGTCTGGCAGGGCCAGCCAATCGGTGCCGCCGGCACCGGCAGTGATGGTGCGCAGATCGCGCCAGCCGCGCCCGTCGCTGGAGGCGCGCACCACGTATTGCGAGGCCTGCAAACCCGGCACCCATTGCACCACCGCGCCGCCGAATTCGCGCACCTTGCCCAGATCCAGCGTCACGGTCTGTTGCTTGACCGCACCACTGAGCCAGAAGGTGTCCGGCTTACCATCGGCCAGGCGTTGTTCCAATGCGGGTGCGGTATCGGTGATGGCCTCGGCCTTCAACGGCGAGGTGTCTTCCGGCGGCAGCGGTGTCAGGGTCAGGCGGTCGAAGCACACCGAGCCCTTGCCGCCGACCTTGTTGTAGATGGTGAATTCCACATCCGCGCTGCTGCGCAGTTGCTTGTCCTGGCCAGGCCCCCAGGCTTTTTCGATGTTGCGCTTGCGGTAGTTGAATGTGGTCCAGTTCTTCGGAAAGTTGAAGCCCGGCCGGTTGACCCACCACACGTTGTCGCCGCTGGCATCGATCAGCTTGACCTGCAGATCGTTGGACGGCGACTCACCGCGCAGCGCAAAGCCGAGGCGGTAATTGTCAGGATAGGCGACCGGCAGATTGCGACGGATGCCGACATAGCCGGACACGCCGTTGAAGTTGTAGTCCAGACATAACGCGTGGCCGCCGGAGCTGGTGGCCACCGGGCGCAGCGAGCCGCTAACCTGATTGGACACCACCAGACGCCAGGCGCCGATGTCGTTGAAGCCGTTGAGCACGCGCTCCTGCGCCTGCGCCGCGCCCGCAGACGTGACGATAGCGGCCATGGCACACAGTCGCAGGAACACTCGCTTCACCCCTTCACACTCCCCAGCAGAAGACCTTGGATGTAGTAGCGCTGCAGCGCGATGAACAATAGCAGCACCGGAATCACCGTCACCACTGCGCCGGCCATCATCAATTCCACGTCCATGATGTGCTCGCGCGATAACGCCGCCAGCGCCACCGGCAGGGTGTATTGCTCCTGGTCGGTCAGCACGATCAGCGGCCACATGAAGTCGTTCCACGAGCCCATGAAGGTGAAGATGGTCAAGGTGACCAGCACCGGCTTGAGCATCGGCAGCACGATCTGGAAGAAGATCCGCATCTCGCTGGCGCCATCGATGCGGGCAGCTTCGATCAACTCGTCGGGAATGCTGCGCGCGTACTGGCGGACCAGAAAGATGCCGAACACCGTCGCCAACGCCGGCACCACCACCCCGCCGATGTTGTTGACCAGATGCAGTTGCTTCATCAGCAAGAACAACGGCAGCATCGCCACCTGCGCCGGGACCACCAGCGCGGCCATCAGGATCTTGAAGATGCGCTCGCGGCCGACGAACTGCAGCTTGGCGAACGCATAACCGGCCATGGTGTTGATCAGCAACGAGCCGAGCGTGATCAGCCCGGACACCAACAGGCTGTTGGCGAAGTTGCGCGCCATGCCGGTACGCGCGAACAACTCGTGGTAATTGGCCAGCGTGAACGCCGAGGGCAGCATCGGCGGCGGGAAACGGCTGGCCTCGCCGGTGGGCATGAACGATACCGACAACATCCACAGCAGCGGCGCCAGGCTGACCAGGGCCAGCACCAGCAAACCGCCGTTGATGAGCACGGCATTCCAGCGCGATTGGCCAACATCACGACTCATATCAAATCTCTCTTGCGGCCGAAACGCAGCATCACGGTGGACACCGCCAGGATGATCAGGAACAGCAGGAACGCCACTGCCGACGCGCGGCCGAGGTTCCACCACTTAAAGCCTTCTTCGAACATGAAATACAGCACGCTCACGGTGCTTTGCAGTGGGTCGCCGCGAGTCATCACGTACGGCTCGGCAAACAACTGGAAATAGCCGGAGATGGTGATGACGCCAACCACCATCAGCACCGGGCCGAGCATCGGCAAGGTGATATGCAGGAACTGCTTCCAGCGCGAAGCGCCATCGATGCGGGCGGCCTCATAGAGGTCTTGCGGAATCGCCTGCAGCCCGGCCAGAAAGATCACCATGTTGTAGCCGAAGTTCTTCCACACCGCGAACAGCATGATGGTCGGCATTGCCCAACGCGGGTCGCCCAGCCAATCGATCGGGGCGATGCCCAAGTGGCTGAGGCCGAAGTTCACCAGGCCATATTTGATATGGAACAGATAGCGCCAGATCACCGCCACCGCCACCAGCGTGGTCACCACCGGGGCGAACAAGGCGGTGCGGAACACCGCCTTGAAGCGCGAGGCCTTGGCGTTGAGCAGCAGTGCCGCACCCAGCGACAGACCGATCGACATCGGCACGCCCAGCAACACGAAATACGTGGTGTTCCACAACGACTTCCAGAACAGCGGCGTCTGCAGCAGGCCGATGTAATTGCCCAGCCCGACGAAACGCAGATGGTTGCTATCGGCCAGCGCGTACAGGTCGAAGTCGGTGACGCTGAGCACCAACGCGGCGAACACCGGCACGCCGAAGAACATGCCAAGCACCATGATCGATGGCGCGGCGAACACCCAGCCGGCGACGGAATTGCGCTTCATCATCGTGTAGCCTCCTTGTCCGCTGCTGCTGCTGGCGCGGCGGCTGGCGTCGCGGCAGGCAGTGCGCCTGGCACACTACCTGGTAAGGCAGTCTCGCCAACCGGACCGACATGCCCGCCCTGTTGCTCGAAGATCCAGCGGCGCTTGGCCAGGATGTCGTCCACCCGTTTATCCAGTTCCTGCACGGCGGCCTCGTGCGATTGGCCGCCGCGTACCACGCGCTCGGTCACCAGACGCATTTCCTGCACGATGCGCTCCCATTCCAACACCTTGGGCGTGGCCTTGACCCGCTCCAGCTGATCGCCAAAGGCATGCGCCAGTTCGTCGTTGGCCAGCGAGGGCAATTTCCAGGTGCTGCGACGCGGCGGCAGGTCGCCGATGATGGCGTGGAAGCGCGCCTGCACCTGCGGCTGCGACAGGTATTCGATCAGCTTCCAGCTGGCGCCCTTGTGCTGAGACGACTTGAAAATCACCAGGCTGGAACCGCCGGCAATGCCGGCACCCAAGCCATTGGGACCCGGCAACGGCGCGGTGCCCCACTTGCCTTCCATGCCCGGCGGCTGGCGCAGCTTGAACTCGCGTACGTTCCATGGGCCGGACAGATAGAACGCGTAATAGCCGTTGAAAAATTCATACCAGACGTTGGAGACCTGGGTCTCGGAAACCTTCGGCGCCCAGCCCTTCTGATACATGGTGTCGTAGAAGCCCAGCGCCTTGCGGAAGCCTTCGCCGCGGAAGTTGCCGTAGTTGTCGTGGTCGCGCAACAGGTGGTCGTCCTGTTGCAGCGCGAACGACAGCTGCTGCTCGAACTCGTTGAGCGGCATCAAGATGGCGTAGCGGTCCGGGCCGACCTTGTGCTTGATCGCCGCCATCACCTGTTCCATCTCGGCCCAGGTCTTGGGCATCTCGTTGTAGCCGGCTTCGCGCAGCAGATCCTTGCGATAGAACAGCAGCCGCGTGTCCACATACCACGGCACCCCGTACAGCGTGCCATCGACCAGATTGGTGTCCCACACGCCGGGGAAATAATCCTGCGGGTCGACGATCGTCGAGCGCGCCACGTAGGGCTGCATCGGTTCCAGCGTGTCGAGCAAGGCGAATTCCGGCAGCCAGGTGTTGCCGAGCTGGCACACGTCCGGCAGGCCATCGGCGACGAAGGCGGTGAGCAGTTTTTCGTGCGCCGCCGTCATCGGGATGTTCTGCACATCGACCAGGATGTCCGGGTTCTGCTTCTCGAACTCAGTCACCAGGTCAGCGACCACTTCGGCCTCCTTGCCCATGGCCCAGAAGCGCACGGTGGTCTTGCCTGGGTCGGAGCGTTCGCATCCCGCCACACCCAGACATAGTGCGGCGGACAGTATCAACAGTTTCAAAAGGCGCACGGATTACTCGGGTTTGGGGCGTTGCGTGGAGTTTTGGCGTTGCGAAGGGTCTTGCTGGGCCTGGGCGGCAGCGGCACGCGACTCGGCCATGCCCAGCGCGCGCGCGGCGGCGGCCTGCTCGTCTTTCTTGGGCAAGGGCTGCGGCTCGCCTTCCGGCGTCAGCCAACCGCCGGTGAAGCCAGCGCGTTCGAGACCGGCGCGGATGTAGGCGTTCTTCTTCATCACCGTCCAGACGAATTCGTTCTGGTAGTTGGAAATCATCGCCAGGATCGGGCCCTGGTCGATGGCGATGTAGTCGCTGGCCACCCAGCCGCGGTCCGGCACCATGCGCCCGGTCTTGAGCGGAATGTCGTAGTTGAAGCTGGGGTTGAACGAATCCAGAAAGCCGTAGCTGGAATACAGGAAGTCGCCGTAGCGCTTGTGCATTTCTTCGGTAGCCGGAATCACCACCTCGGGCGCAAACACGATCGAGGAGATCGCCGCCGACGGCACGATGGTGCCGTCGTCGAAGTTCTCTCGCAGGCCGGCGCCGCGTGAGGAGTAATGGCGGAACTGACGCTGCTCGCCACGGTATTCCTGACTGGTGTTCTGCGGGCCGTCGCCGGCGGTCAGGCCCCAGACGTTCTCGCCGTAGTCCTTCCATTTCATCGGGTTGTCGATGGCGTAGTCGCGCTGCGCGAGCGTGGCGCGGCGGCTGTTGAGGAAGTAGTCGATGCCGCGTTCGCGCATGTACTGGTCCTGGATATCGCGGAAGTCGATCCAGACATGGCTGTATTGGTGGCCGAACAGCGGGCCGAATGACAGATATTCCTGGCCCTGGTACACGCCCCAGTCGTTGTTGTAAGTGCGGGTCCAGCTGGTCCATGCCTCCGCATCGACACCGTGAGTGGGCGAACCCAGCGCGAGGATGTACAGCATCATCGCCTCGTTGTAGCCCATCCAGTCGTGGTCGATGAAGCCGCTCTCGGGGAACCAGCCCATCGAGATCAGCGGCGCGCGCTGCTGCAGCCAGCGCCAATCCACGCGCTTGTACAAGCCGTCGGCGATCTGGCGGATCTCTTTTTCGCGCGGGTCATCGCCGTCGTAGTACGACTGAGTGAACAACACGCCCATCATCAGCAGCGCGGTGTCCACACTCGACAGTTCGACCCAGCTGTCGTAACGATTGCCCTGCTGCATGTCCAGAAAGTGGTAGTAGAAGCCCTTGTAACCGGCCCTACCGGTCCGCTGCGGCCCCATTGGCGCATCGCGGAAGAATTTCAGTGTGGTCAAGGTCCGGTCGATCGCCTGATTTCGGCTGATCCACCCATTTTCGATACCGATCGGATACGCAGTCAGCGCAAACCCGACCGAGGCAATACTGGCGAATGGACGCGATGGAAACCGATCCGGCGCCAGTCCGTTGAGTTCGTTGGTGGTGTCCCAGAAAAACTGGAAGGTGCGACGCTCAATGTCCGAAAACAGCGGCTGCAGCTGCGGTTTGACCGGTTTGGGTGGCAGCTGCGCTTCCACCAGAATGACTTTCACCGGTGCCTTCTTTTCGGCCACCTTAGGTTCCTCGGCCTGTTTGCATGACGCCAGCACCAGCGCGCCCAGCAATAGTGGAATTGTCAACCAATACGAAGTCCTGCCCCTGTTCATCCGCCCCCACCCGTGTAATCGATTGCATCTCGCACGCCAACCTACCCTATCAAGGCGCCGAGTTCGACCGCACTGACAACGCCAGAGCGGTCGAGCACCTCACCAGTTCAGGCCAAAGGCCAGACGGAAGGTACGCATCGGCGACGCCAACACACCGGTTGGTGTGCCGAAAGCCGTGTTCAGGTCTTCAAGTGTCCCGGTCTCGCCGTTGAAGTTGGCGTCGTTCACCCAATTGAACACGTTGAGGATATCCGCACGCACGTTGAATTTGACACCGCCACCGGTGTCCCATTCTTTATTGGCTGCAATGCTGAACTCTTTGTAGCCCAGCGTGCCGTCCGGCTTGAACTGGACGATGTAGCACTGGTCGTTGCCGGCCACGCAGTTCTGACCATAGCGCGCGGTCTGGCTGGCCAGCGACAGCTTGCCGGACAGCTTGATCTCGTACGGCAGCTCGTAGATGCCGGTGACCACCAGACGGTTCTTGGCGATACCACCGGCCTCACGCCAGCCGTAGTCTTCGACGCGTTCGCGATCCAGCGCGTAATGCTCGCCGAACTGGCGGTTTTCCTTGGCATCGGAAAAGGTGTAGGCCACGGTCAGGCCCCAGCCGGATTTCTCGTCATAGGGCTTTTCGACCTGCAACGCGAGCTGGTTGTTGCGGGTTTCCACGCCATTGGTGCCCAACACGATGGCGCTGTAGCCATCCGGGCCATCGTTCGGCGAACCGGAGGTGGTGCCCGGCTGAAAGAACGAGCCGTCCGGCAGGCGGTTACCGCGCACGAACGCAAAGCCGTCATGGCTTTCGATGCGGCTCAAGGTCACGTCGGTGTACCAGTCCTGGCCCCACAGCGGCACCATGTTGCGCATGCCGATGCTGAATTGGTCGGAGTACGGGGTCTTGATGTTGTTGTCGATCAGGTAGACCTCGCGACCGCCGCCACCGGTGCTGTTGGCCGTCAATGTATTCAGGCCTTCCTGCGTGCTGTAGGCCGGATCCCATGCGGTACACGGGTCGCCCAGGCAAGCCGGGTTGTTGGCGCTGGTGAAGTAGTAGCTATAGGAATTGAAGGAGTTGTTGAGCTGCTCCAATGCCAGGTAATCGAAGATGTTGCGGTCGTAGGCACGGCCGGCACCGCCGTAGATCACATGCGCCTGATCGCCGAACAGATCGTACGAGGCACCCAGGCGCGGCTGCCAGGCGTTCTTGAACGCCTGGCGGTTGTTGCCGGTGCTGATGAAGTGGTTGATGTCGTAGTTGGCGTTTTGCAGATTGGGCCAGTTCTGCAGTGCGCCGGCGACGTCAGACGGGGTCACGAAGTCCAGAAACGCCGGGGATTGTTCGTAGTCGTAACGTACGCCCAGGTTCAAGGTCCAGTGCTCGTTGACCTCCCAGTCGTCCTGCAAGTAGATGCCGTACTGCTTGTTCTTGGACACCACCGAGCCGCCGCCTTCCACCAGCGGCGCACCGAAGCGCACCCGGTACGGCGTTTCGACGTCGCTGAGGATGTTGTAGTAGTACTGCGGGTTGGCCGGGTTGAACTGGGTGGAGTTCAGATCGATGCTCTTGAACTTCACGCCCATCTTGACGGTGTGCGCGCCGTGCCATTCCAGGCTGTTCAATGTCAAATCGTCCTGGAAGGTCCAGCCCTTCTGGCCCTTGCGCTGGAAGCTGCTGCCGGCGCCTGCGGCAAGCACGTCGGTTTCGTTACCGCGGTTGGGCGTGTAGCTGAGCACGTAGCCGGTTCCGTTGTTGATCGGCGCCTGGTTCCAGAACGCGCTCTCGTAGCTGAGGTTGGCTTCGTTGAGGAAGTTGGCACCGCTGTGCTGCCAGCGCAGGTTGGCGCGCTTTTCTTCCTGGCCGTTGATGCTGCCGTGCGCGAAGGTCGAGGTGCCGCCGACGTCGTTGAGCTCGTCTTCCTTGCGGTACTTGCCGCTCAGCTCGAACAGGT
Organism: Xanthomonas populi; assembly: GCF_002940065.1. GTDB lineage: Bacteria > Pseudomonadota > Gammaproteobacteria > Xanthomonadales > Xanthomonadaceae > Xanthomonas > Xanthomonas populi. The sequence goes on along the minus strand of NZ_MDEJ01000031.1, from coordinate 8,370 downwards.
TGTTCTCGCCGATGGTCCAGTCGATCTTGCCGAAATAGAGGTCCTCCTTGAACGGTGTGCTGTAGGTGGCGACCAGCGGCTGCAGCTGCGCAGGCAACTGGTCGACGCGGTCGGAATAGATCGAGCCGGGGATCACCACGTTCGGGGTGGTGTATTCCTTGGCTTCATAGGCGATGAAGAAATGCGCCTTGTCCTGCAGGATCGGGCCGCTGAAGGTGGCGCCGTACTGGGTTTCTTCAAAGTCGTCGCGCACGCCGGCGCGCTTTTCCAGCGGGCTCTCTTCACGCCAGCCGTCGTTGCTGGTGTCCCAGAAGAAGCTACCGTGGAAATCGTTGGTACCGGACTTGGATGAGGCCACGATGGCCGCGCCACTGACCTGGTCGAACTCGGCCTTGTAGTTGGAGGTGATGACCTTGTACTCGCCGATCGCCGACTGCGGGAACGGGTTGCCGCGGCTGGAATCCTGGCCGCTGACGCCACCGGTCAGCACGTAGTTCTTCTGGCTCACGCCATCGATATAGACGTTGGTGCCGTCGGCCGAAGTGGCGCCCGAACGGACCTTGGTGGTGCCGTTGGCATCGCGGGTGAACTGCACGTTCGGCACGGTGTCGGCCAGTTCCAGGAAGTTGCGCGTGGCACGCGGCAGGTTCTGGATCTGTACGTTGGAAATATACGTGGCATTTTCGGAGGTGCGGGTTTCCACCAAGACCGGCGGGGCTTTCACCTGCACCGCATCGAGCGTGGTGGCGTTACCAGCATCGGCCGTGGCAAGTTCGCCGCCGGCGCCAAGATTCAGGGTCGCCGTCTGGCCGACCTGCACGGTGACGTTCTGCGAGGTGGTCTGGCCGTTGGCGGTGACATCCAGGCGGTACGAACCCGGCGGCAAGCCGCCGAGCGAATAGCCGCCGTTGCTGGCCTGCGCGGTACGGGTCAGACCGGTGGCGAGATTGGTGGCAGTAACCTGGGCCTGGGTCGCAGGTGCGGAGTCGACGGTGACCTGGCCGCGGATGGTCGCGGCAGCACTCTGCGCAAAGGCCGGCGCGGCGCCCAGCAGCAGGCAACTGGCCAGGGCGCAGCTGAGCAGCTTGCGCGCAGGACTGGCGGAATAGGGGATGTGGTGGCGCATTGGTCCCTCCAGGGATCGGTACAGAGTGTTGTTGTGGCGTTGCGGTCCTGCAGGAACGACCGCTGCGGGGGCAGCGGGAGCGGGCAGAACGTCCGCGAAAAGGGTCAGTGGCCAGACAAGGTCAGGCCGCATGGAGCAGCAGCAAATGCAGTCAGAGGGCAGGCTCGCCGGCACCGCAGGAGGCGCGGATCACCAGCTCTGGGGTGAGCAGCTGGCGGAGGCCATCGTCTTGGCCAGACTGGTCGACCAGCCGCATCAGCCGGGTCATCGCCTGCTCCCCCAAATGCGCGATGCTCACCCGCATCGTCGTCAGCGCCGGATGGACGAAACGGGCCAGAGGGATATCGTCGAAGCCGGCCAGTGCCACGTCGCCGGGCACCGAGACATCGGCCTGCGCAAACGCGTACAGGCAGCCCAGCGCGGTCATGTCGTTGGCGGCGAACACCGCATCTGGCAGCGCGCCATCGGCCAGCATCGCCAGCCCGGCGCGGTGCCCGGAGGCCTCATCGAAGTCGCCCGGATATTCCAGGCCCTGCGCCTGATCAGCGTGCGCGGCGATCGCATCGCGAAATCCGCGCAGGCGTTCGCGCGCATCGAAATTGAGCACCGGCCCGCCGATGAAGGCGATGCGCCGATGGCCGGCGCATAGCAGGTGCTCGGTCATCGCTATGGCGCCGGCATGGTCGTCGATGCTCAGCACCGGGTAATCGGCACCAGGCAGATGCGCATTGATCAACACCGTCGGCAGCGCCTGCGGCAGGTTGTCGGTGAGAAAACCCGGCTGCTCGGCGTAGGGAGACAGCACCAGCAAGCAATCCACGCGTCCGCGCATGGACTGCAGCGCCCTTCCCTGCGCTTCCGGGTCGCCGTGATAGCTGGACACCAGCAGATGCTGGCCGGCGGCCCGCGCCGCGCCACCGATGCTGCGGATCAATTCGGAAAAGAACTCGCCATGCAGATCGGGCAGCACCACGCCCAGGGTCTGGGTGCGCCGGCTGCTGAGACTGCGCGCCGCCGCATGCGGGCTGTAGCGCAGCCGCGCAGCCACGTCCTGCACCAACTGGCGTACCGGCCCGGCGACGTTCTCGTGCCCATTGAGCGCACGCGACACCGTTGCGACGGAGACCTGTGCTTCCCGAGCGACATCTTTGATGGTGAACGCACCCTTGGCCATTCGTGTCACCCTCCGCGACCGAGTTCCCAAAACTGGCGCGGACTGTAAGCGTTTTCATGCAAGGGCGTAAACCCCTGTGATAGCCTCTATGAAAACGATTACAGATCAAGCATCTGCGCGTGATGCAGGTGAAAGATTGTGCTGCCCCGCAAGAATAATGAAATTTTGTTTCAAAAACGAAGCTACACGCCAGTCACGGTCGTTGATTGGAATCGCTTGAACGCTGATGCTTGGGCAGGAGCGACATTCCCTGTCTGCCGGTCTCCTGAAAGTATTGGCAGTGCCGCTACCCGCAAGGACCTGGCATTGCGCCATCAGCGCAAGACGGTCGAGACGCATCGCGTCTGCGTTGACTGCATGGAGGCCTGCACTTAGCAAGCCCCTGTTCCACATGCAGCTACTCGCCCGCGTCGCCAGGCGCAAACGCCTCGATCGACAACGCATGGATATCGGTCTGCATCATCTCGCCGACTGCGGCATAGACCGCGCGGTGACGGGCCAGCGGTAACTTTCCAACAAACGCGGCGCTGACCACGCGCACATTGAAATGCCCGCGCCCATCGCGCGCGCCGGCATGCCCGGCGTGGCGATGGCTATCGTCCACTACCTCCAGCTCGACCGGCGCCAAGGCCGACTGCAATGCGGCGCGGATGCGTTCGACCCGGCTCATGGCAGCACCCGGCGGAATGGGCGGACCTCGGTGCGCACGTATACGCCCGCCGCCACATACGGATCGGCATCGGCCCAGGCGCGCGCCTCTTCCAGCGAGGCGAATTCGGCGATGACCACACTGCCGATGAAACCGGCCGGACCCGGATCCTCGGCATCAATGGCCGGGCATGGACCCGCCACCAGCAGGCGGCCGGCTGCCGCAAGCGCCTGCAAACGCGCCAGATGCGCTGGTCGCGCCTGCTGCCGCGCGGCCAATGCGTCGGCCTGATCATATCCTTCGATTACGTACCACACACGCCACCTCGCCCAATACTTGAAGATCACTCTTGGGGATTCTAGCCGCGTCAGCGCTGGACACCGCCCCCGCGCACGCATTACCATTGGCACCACTGCACACGCAACCGGATACAGCGGCCCGTCGGCCCAGGCCCCACGCCTCACTCGACGACCGATTCGCTGCCCACCACCGGCCCCGTGTAGACGACCTTCTCGCTGTTCCGTAGCCGCATGTCACGCGGCGCATGGTGTATGTGAATTTGTGGGATCGTGCATGCACAGGCACGACATTAAATTGCAATTACTTAAGGCAAAGCCCTGCAGGCGCGACTCAGATCGCGGCCGGCGACCGTAACACCCGATGTCGACCTGATGAATTCCGAACTCGCGCACGACGCGAATCCGCCAGCCACAAGCGCGCCGCCACACCAGCAGGAAATGCCGCTGGCGGTGGTGCATGGGCAACCGGTGCTGCAGATCCCGCAGGATCTGTATATTCCGCCGGACGCGCTCGAAGTCATCCTGGACGCCTTCGAAGGTCCGTTAGATCTGCTGCTGTATCTGATTCGCCGCCAGAATCTGGACATTTTGGATATCCCAGTGGCCGAGATCACCCGGCAGTATGTGGACTACATCAATGTCATGCAGGAGCTGCGCTTCGAACTGGCGGCCGAATATCTGGTGATGGCCGCGATTCTGGCCGAGATCAAATCGCGCATGCTGTTACCACGCCCGCCCAGCCAGGAAGGCGAAGAAAACGACCCGCGCGCCGAGTTGGTACGCCGGTTGCAGGAATACGAACGCTTCAAACAGGCGGCAGAAGATCTGGACACCCTGCCCCGCATGGGCCGCGACAGGGCACCGGTGCAGGCGCATCTGCCCGAGCGCGCCGCGGTCAAGCTGCCGCCGCCGGTGGAATTGAAAGAAATGCTGATGGCGCTGTACGACGTGCTCAAGCGCGCCGAGCTGTTCACCGGCCATGCGATCAAGCGCGAGGCGCTGAGTGTGCGCCAGCGCATGGGCGATGTGCTGAGCCGTCTGGACGATGGCAAGTTTTACCGTTTCGAATCGCTGTTCACTGCCGAAGAAGGCAAGCTCGGCGTACTGGTCACCTTCCTGGCGCTGCTCGAATTGGCCAAGGAGCAGTTGCTGGACATCGTGCAGGAAGCGCCGCTGGCGCCGATCTACGTGAAGTCGCTGGCGTTGGGCAATACCAATGCGCCGTTGCAATTCTCCAGCGAATTCGATGACAGCGATGCCGCCAACGAACCTCTCTGAAGCCGATCACCGAATGGATCAAGCGTTAATCACCCGCATTATCGAAGCCGCCCTGTTGGCGAGCAGCCAGCCGCTGACGCTGGCGCAGCTGCAGGGACTGTTTCCCGAAGAAGCGCCGGCACCGCCCGGCAGCGTCGAGCGCGCGCTGGAACGGCTGCGCGAGGGCTGCGCCGACCGCGGCGTGGAGCTCGTCGAGGTGGCCTCCGGCTTCCGCTTCCAGGTCAAGGCCGATGTGCATGCCTGGGTGGCGCGCCTGTGGACCGAGCGCCGCACCAAGTACACCCGCGCCACGCTGGAAACCCTGGCCCTGATCGCCTACCGGCAGCCGATCACACGCGGCGAGATTGAGCAGGTGCGTGGCGTGGCGGTCAGCAGCAACATCATCCAGGCACTGGAAGAACGCGAATGGATCCGCGTAGTCGGCCACCGCGATGTGCCCGGCAAGCCGGCGCTGTTCGGTACCACCAAGGGCTTTCTGGATTATTTCGGGCTCAAGCGATTGGACGAGCTGCCGCCATTGTCTGAGTTGAAGGACATCGCCGAGCTGGAACCGCAGCTGCCGCTGGATCGCGATGGTCAGCTGGATGGCGCAGTGCCTGCATCGGTGACCATGGATGCGTCACTGGGTCAGACGGATGCCGATACGTCGGACGCGAATGGCGACAGCGCCGATGCAGCTGCTGGCGACGCAAATGATGCGCACGCTGAAGCAGATGCAGATGCCGAGAAAAACAGCGCTGCCAACGCTGGCGAAAGCGACACCACTGCGGAAGACCGCCAGGCCGAACCAGCGAACGACACCGATCACGAGACGAACGTTGATCTGGATGCAGAGACGGCGGTTGATGCCGAGGCTGAGCGGAGCGACCAGGCATCCACCACCGATGCCGAATGCGATGAAGAACCACACGACGCCGGCGATGCAGACAACGCCGCCGACGCCGAAGACCCGATCGACGCAACACCGCAGCACCCCGAGGATGTCTCGGCGCAGGACCAGAACACGTTGGACCCAGATGCCGCCCGCCAGGGCGACCCCGACACCGCGCCGGGCACGCGCGCGGATGCAGTAAACGAAGACGAAGACAACGCCGTCGCGACGACGACCGTGGCTGTTGACGAAGCCGATTCCGACCCAGAGGTCGACCCGCAACGCGTCGGCCGGAGCCAGACACATGAGTGATGCCCCCCGCAAGCTGTCGTTGAACAAACTCTCTCTCAAGCGCGACAGCGCGACAGAAGCGCCCAAGCTGGAAGAGCGCCTGCACAAGGTGCTGGCCCAGGCCGGCCTGGGGTCGCGCCGCGCGCTGGAACAGCGCATTGCCGATGGCCTGATCAAGGTCAATGGCGCCGTCGCGCAGACCGGCATGTCGGTGCGCAGCGGCGACAAGATCGAGCTGGACGGCCGCAGTTTCGTCGCCAGCGCGCTGACCGAGCCGGCGCGCGTGCTGATCTACAACAAGCCCGAAGGCGAAGTGACCACGCGCGAAGATCCCGAAGGTCGCCCGACCGTATTCGAGTCGCTGCCGGCACTGAAAGGCGCGCGCTGGATCGCCATCGGCCGCCTGGACATCAATACCACCGGCCTGCTGCTGCTGACCACCGATGGTGAGTTGGCCAACGCAATGATGCATCCCTCCTATGAGGTGGAACGCGAATACGTGGTGCGTGTGCGTGCGCCGGAAGGCGAAGACAAGGTCGCCGACGCCATCATCGAGCGCCTGTCGCGCGGCGTGCTGCTGGAAGACGGCGGCGCCAAGTTTGACGAGATCGAACGCATCGGCGGTACCGACTCGCACGACTGGTTCCGCGTGGTGGTCAAGGAAGGCCGCAACCGCGAAGTGCGTCGTCTATGGGAATCGCAGGGCTGCCAGGTCAGTCGCCTCAAGCGCAGCCGCTACGGCAAGATCTCGCTGCCGCGCGAACTGCGGCGTGGGCAGTCGGTCGAAGTGGCGCAGGAAAAGGTCGATACCTTGCGCGCCGAACTCAAGCTGGAAGAAGGCGCGCCGTCGGCGCTGACGCTGCAGCCGGTCATCGGCCAGCGCCGTGCGGCCAAGTCCACCGTGCACGTTTCGCGCGATGGCCGCAGCAATGCCTACGTCAACGGCCAGACCTCCGGCGCCGACGAGGGCCGCGAGCTGCGTCGTTTCGACAACCCGCGTGACGATCGCGGCGGCCGTGGCAACGGCAAGCCCGGCGGTTTCAAGGGTGGCCTCACCGTCAGCGGTGAAGCGGCCGCGCGGCAGTCGCAGCAGCGCCCGTTCAAGCCGCGCGCGCCGGGTAAAGGCGATCGCGCACTGCCGGACGGCAACCCAGCTGCGTTCCGCAGCTGGTATGTGCCAGATGGCGTGAGCACCGGCCCGAGCGGCCACCGCAACGCCGGCCCTAGCGGTCCGGGCACCGGTCAGGCACGTCCGTATGCCAAGAAGGGCCCGGGCGGCGCGCGTCCTGGCGCCGGCGGTCAGGGTCAGGGGCAAGGCCGTGGCGCTGCTGGCGGTGGTGGTGGACAAGGCCAGTCGCAGGGTCAAGGCCAGGGTCAGCGCAAGCATCCGTACGGTCACCCGGGCAACGCACCGAGCTTCCCGTCCGACCACGCCAACCCGGGTTTCAGCCCGTACGGTGCGGCACGTCCGGCCGCCGGTCGTCCGACCGGTGCGCGTCCGGCTGGCCCTGGTGGCAACCGCGGTCCGGGCGGTAATCGCGGTCCCGGTGGCGCACCGCGTGGCCCAGGTGGTCCGGGTGGTCGTCCGCCGGGCGGCGGCAACCGTCGTCCCACAGGTGGCGGCAATCGCGGTCGCTAAGCTACAAGACGCGCAGTAAAAAAAACGGCCCTGCAAAGGGCCGTTTTTCGTTGTTGCTCGGATCGCGCGACACATCGAAGCAAGCGCGAAGACATCAACTATCCCCATACCAGCGCACCTGTGCGCGATGCGCGGATTTATGAGAAACGCCTTCTCGCATACAGGCGCGCTTGTAGAGCCATTGCGTGTCTTCAACCAGATCTGCCGCGCCTTACTTGCGGCGCTCGATCACGAAGTTGCCAACATTGACGCCCAGATCCACGCCCTCGCCGGTGCCGGCCAAGGCCAGCGAGATGTCGCCCTTGGTTACGACCTGTGCGGTGCTGGATTTGACGATGCCGGCATGCGCTTCGGCAGCCGCATAGGTACCGAGCAGATCATTGAGGCTGTAGGCGCCACTGAAGGTGCCGCGGCCACCGGTGATCTTGGACTTGCCGACGGTCAGGCCACCGCCCTTGCTGGAAATCTTGACTGGAATCACCGCGCCGTTGTCGCAGGTGATGGTGCCGGTGCCGCTGGCGGTCTTGTAGAACACCGACCAGCCTTCCAGATTGAACGACAGTTTGCAGTCGATGTTGCCTGCAGCCTGGGCCTGCGGTGCGAGCGCAGCGGCGCCCAACAGCACGAAAAGAGAGAGCGACTTGATCATGTGGGCATTGCCAGAGGGTGGACGTGGCGCGAGCCTAGCAGCGCCGATGTGGCGGCCGCGACAACGTGTCTGCAGCGCGCAGGCGACAGTTCATCGAATGATGGCCGCTGCCGCCGGGTATATCCGTTGCTGCACTAACCGCCGTGGGCATGGGATGATCGCGGCATGTTGCGCATCGCTCACATCACACTGCTCACCGCCCTGCTGTTGCCGTCTCTGGCCATTGCAGGCGAGGCCATTCCGACCCCTGTGCAGATTGTCATTGCAACCATGGCGGCGTTTTGGGTTGTAGAACATCTCGATATCGTCGAACGCCTCGGCGCGTGCGGCGCCGTTGGTGGGATAGACCCGCCGTCTGATCCGCTCGCGTTTGGTCAGGCCGAAGACGCTCTCC
>NZ_MDEJ01000030.1 GCF_002940065.1 Xanthomonas populi | reverse complement strand
CGCCATGCGCGCACTTGTTTCTACACGATCCGGGTGCAACCAGCTGATCTATCTCGGGAAAACGTGGGGAAACCTCAGCGGCCGACCCCGATTTTGTCCGTGAGTTTGCCGACCGCATGCTGTTGGTGGACCAGGCCCGTCTTACGCATTTGCAGGACGATCCGGTGGTGGCTGCACGCATACGCCAGGCGACCGACGCCATCTTGGCCAAGGCGGTGCAAGCGCGTGCGCGTGACAATGCGCACATCGATGCAGCACAGGTGCAGGCACAGTTCGATGCGCATCCGCACGACTACGATGAAGTGCGCTTGAGCCATCTGTTTGTGGCCCTACGTCCGCAACGCGATGCACGGCGTGGCTCACCCTTGAACGATGCGCAGGCGCTTGCACGTGCGCAGCAACTCAAGCAGCAGCTGGATGCGGGGACGCCGTTTGCAGAACTGGCGATGCGTGAGTCCGACGATGGCAGCACCGCTGCCGAAGGTGGCGAACTGTCGTCGATTTTCTTGCGTAATGTCGCCGACCCATTCGTCGCATCCGTACAGACATTGGGCGTGGGCGATGTGTCGGCACCCGTCCGTGGGCCGGAGGGTTATCACCTGATCCGTGTCGATGCGCGCACGCCTGCGACGTTTGAAACCGCGCGCGCTCAGATCGAAGTGCAATTGCGCGATCAGGCAGCCACTGCGGCGATGGAGCAGTTGCGCCAGGCCAATCCCTTGCGCTTCGATCATGCCGCGCTGGAAGCGGCGCTGCGCTGAGGCGCGCATCGGCGATGATCATCCAGTCACACCAATTGCATGTGCCACGCCCAGGGCATCTTTGGGCAGTGTCAGGAGCGTTGGGTGTTACAGCCATCGTGTTGGCAGCGGGGGCGTGGGTGATCCGCACACCGGCTGCTCGGCGCGTGCAGCACACAGCGGTAACGCAACACGTGCTGCACGTGGGTGTTGCATCCACTCGGCAGCCTGCAGACGCGTCGCAGGGATCGTTCGATAGCGCCATGCAACAACTGGCCTGTCGCGAACGTCGTGCTGACTCTGTAGCGCAGATCGCAAGGGGCGCTGGCAGCGCCACGCTGCAGTCGGGCCGCAATCGTTGCGTGGCCGGCACGCAATTACAGATCGAGGCAATGCTGCGCACTGCCGCAGCGCACGGCGATGCCGATGCGCAGCGCTATCTGCTGGCGCAGCGTGTGTCCCAGTTGATGCAAGCGGCTGTCGCCGTCGCGCCTGCCGGCATGCCGGCACAGCTTTCGCTAAGCGACGAACACGAGGTGGCTGCCAGTGTGGCCGAGCTGGAAACGCTGGCGCTGGCTGGCCATCGCGATGCCATCGATACGTTAGCGCAAGTGGTGGAATCCCCGCTGCTGCACGCACCCGACCCGGTGTATGCGGCAGCATGGCGGCTGGCTGCACGCCAACCGCTGGCGCGCGCGCTTGATACAGCGGCACCGCTGCAAGCCGAAGACGAAGTGCTGGAATCGCTCACGCAACAGCAGCAGCAACAGGCACGTGAACTGGCGGTTGAGTTGTTCGGCTATTGCTGCAGCACGCGTGCTGCCACCGCAGATTGACGCGGCACGTCTATGGCGAACGAGATAGCGCGCTTCTACGCGCTTCTAACGGCAGCGCAGACTGTCAGCGTCCGCGCAGGGTGCATGGATGTGCCCGCTCAGCGGAAATACCGTGCCTTCAACGGCAGCGTCGCCGCACCGATGGCGCAGGCGTCGGCCGTTGCTTGGGCCTGCAGCAGCAGCGGCATCGGGCGAGCCTGGCCGCGGCGCGGCAGGTTGTCGATCTGTACTGCAGCGATCAGGCGCTGGGCCAGGTCGGGTCGTCGCCGGCCAGGACTGCACGCACATCCGGCAGCACCACGCCGTCTTCGGCGAGCAGTTCGCGCAGCAATTCCAGCGTGGCGCGTGCGCGTTTCTGCGCCGGCAGCATGCCGGCGAACTCACCGGCATTGCCACACGCGCCGCGCATGACCTGGCCGTGGATGATCAGACCGCCGCCGAAGCGGTAGCTGAGAGAGAGATAGGCAAAGTCGCGATGGCGCCGGCCCACGCCCAGCATCGCTTCGCCAGCGGCGGCCACGCTGCCGTCGTTGTCCATCCATACCGGTTGCGCGCAGGCCTGCGCCAGCCACGGCGCCAGCGCGAACTCGTCGAGCGCGCGCAGCGGGTCTGGCGGATTGATGCGCCCGTCATCACCGGTGAAACACCCGCTCATCGCCAGCCCGATCCCGCTGCGCCTGCGGGCGAGACCGTCCCCGTTCAATTGGATGCGGTGCAGGTCTCCGGCCAGCACCTGTCGATCCGCCAGGCCATCGGCGCCAAGCGCGAGGCGGCGGTGGTGTCCGACGGCGCGGCTGCCGACGATATCGGCTCGATCCCGGACTTCGGCCTGGGTGAGGCGCTGCAGCGCGTGCCGTGGGTGTCGATGGTGGTCAACAACGGCCGCGGCGAAGCGCAATTCATGCGCCTGCGCGGCTTCAATCCCGACTACAACAACGTGCTGATCGATGGCGTGGCGCTGCCCTCCACCGAAACCAGCCGCCGCGTGCAAGCGCTGGACGTGATTCTCGCTTCGCTGGCGCAGCAGCTGGACATCTCCAAGACCTTCAATGCCGACCTGGACAGCAATGCCATCGGCGGCATCGCTGCGTTGCGCACGCGCAGCGCCTTCGATCACGACGGCCGATCACGACGGCCGCTTCGCCACCGTGCGCGCCAATGTGGCTGACTGGGAATCGCCGGCACCTGCAGGGCAGCACACCGTCCGGGCAGGTGCAGGGAAGTTTCAGCGACACCTTCGGGCCGGACGATCACTTCGGCGTGGTGCTGTCGGCGGATTATTTTCGTCGCGATTCCTCATCGTTGAACACCGCCATCGACAGCGACAGCTATTACGCCAACGGCGTGCGGCAGAACCTCACTCCCGGCCTGGACACGGACCGGCTGGCGATCGCGCCGGATCGTTTCCGCCCGCTCAGTTACGACATCGTGCGCCAGCGCCGCAGCGTGTTCGGCAAGCTCGAATACGACGACGGCGAAGACGTGAAACTGGCCGTCAGCGCGGGCGTGTTCGAACACAGCAACGACGAGCGGCGTCGTTCGCAATGGATCAACCGCGTCGGCAATTCAACGATCGCAGACACCGACACTGGCCGCTATGCACAAGGCAGCGCGCAGGTGGATGCCAACCGTTTGATCAGACCCGCACACTGCGCTATGCGCAACGCGGCGGCAGCTTCCGGCTCACTCCGCAAGGCCATGCGGATGTTCTGCTCAACCGCGCCACCGGCAAGTATCGGCAGGACACCCGCGAGGACGTGTTCAGTGCCGCCGCCGCCTTGCGGCTGGGCTTTGGGTATGCGCTCAGCGACGATGCGCGCCCGAGCATCGCCTTGGTCGATGCCGATGCGCGCGGTTGGGGATTTCGCACCGGCCTGCAGTACCGCGATCTGCAGCAGCGCTACAACCTGGACGAAGTGCGCCGCACTCCAGACGGCCGGGTGAGTTTGGCAACGATTGGAACCGACAACGCGCGCATCTGCCCGTATGCCGATGTCATCTGCCTGCTGCTGATCGGCCCGGCCAAGGTCGCCGCCTTCGCCACCGCCTCGCCAGGCGCCTACGTGTTGGCTACTCCCAATGCGCGCAACAGCGCAATCAGCGACTTTGGCATCGACGAGCGCAATGGCGCCGCCTATGTGATGGGCACCTGGCATGGCGAACGCACGCTGGCCACGCTCGGCCTGCGCAACGGATATCTGCAGCGCGACGTGCTCAGCGCGCTGCCGCCACCGCTCAGCAGCACCAGCAACTACGTGCAGCAATCGGCCGACAGCGATGGCCGCTTCCTACCGCCCTCGGCCACTCTTGCCTGGGACATCACCCCGGCATTGAAACTGCGCATCGCCAGCGGCCGTACGAGTGGTCTGCCCACGTATGCCGACATCGGCCAGAACAGCAGCCCGGTGGTCGATGCCACCGGCTTGACCATCAATCGCAGCATCGCCGATCCGCTGCTGCGTCCACGCCGCGCGGACACTCTAGATATCTTTCGCTGGCATGCTATCCGGACCGCGATGCGCCACGGTCGGTGGCGCTGTTCCACAAGCGCATCGGCGATGAAATCGTGCGCCTGACCAGCACCGACACGCAGACCGATCCCGGTGGGCTGCTCGGCACCTATCAGGTCACCACCACCCAGGCGATCAATACCGGCGATGCGCAGGTGCAGGGCATCGGATTCACCGCCATCGATAGATGCGATCACCAGTTGCGACGCGCAGCTGGCCTGGCGCTTTGGCAAGCAGCTGCGCCTCACCCTACAAGGCCGTAATCTCACCAATGCCCGGCTCACGCGCGTAATCGGCGCCGACCAACAACTGATGCGCGAACAGCTCGACAACGGCCGCGCCTACTACCTGGGAGTGGACTATGCGTTCTGATCGAGGTGGCGCATCGGCACTGTTGCTTGCATCGCTGGCAACGCTGGCCGGCAGCGCCATGGCGGGCGATGCCGCAATGCCGCAATGCCGCCGACAGGCGCACCATTCGTGGCGATGGAGACCCTCGTCAGCGGTGATTGCTGGGGCCAATAGCCAAACGATGTGCTGGCCGCGGTGAGCCGTTGCAAACCGGCCGAGCGCGATCGCATCGCCTTGCAGGTGCCCGACGATGCCGATGGCCCGGCACGCGCTGGCATCGGTGGCCAACCCTGCAGCGGCGCGCGCTGCGCAGGCTTTGCGCAAGTGCTGCAACTTGCGCCCTCGCAACGGCTGTTGCTGCGCACGCCACCAGCACGTATCGACGCGGTACTGGCCGCATTGGATCAAGCCCATGCACGCGACCGCGCCAGCATCGAACCGCTGGTGCAGCCGGTGCAAGCACCCAGCGCGCCGGTGACGCTGGCACCCGGCGTACGCTACTGGCGGCAAGCGCTGAGCGCACCGCAACCGGTGATGCTGCATATCGCCGAGATCGACCTGACCACTCCCGGGCTGCAATTGGTCGGCACGCGCGGCGAGCGCAGCGGCGGCGGCGAATTTCTCGCCAACCCCACGATCGCCTTCGTCCGCGATGATGGTCTGGCGTTGGCGACCAATGCCGATTACTTCCTGCCGTTCGATGGCGGGCATCTGTTCGACAACGCATTCGTGCCGTCCACGGGGCAGGGCGTTACTGCCGAAGGTCTGTCGATCGAAGGCGGCCACCTGGATTCGGCCGCCGCCACCAGCGATACGCGCGTCAACGCAGCGCTGTGCGTGAGCGCGCGCAACGCGGTCAGCATCGTGCACGGCAGTTGCCCATCCGGCACCCGCATGGGTGTGGGTGCCGGCCCGCTGCTGCTGCGCGACCGCACGCGTCAGCCACGCGAGGCCAGCCGCGCCGAGTACTACGATGGCCCCGAACCGCGCAGCGCCTTGGGCCTGGACCGCGCGCGCAAGACGCTCTGGATGGTGGTCGCCGACGGCCGTCAACCCGGCTATAGCGCCGGTATGACCCTGAACGCGCTGACCGCAGCGGTGCAGCAGCTCGGCGCCACAATCCGCCATCAACCTGGACGGCGGCGGCTCCAGCACCCTTGCCGCACGCGTGGACGGGCGCGTGCGCACGCTCAACCGGCCGATCCACACCGGCATCCCCGGGCGCGAACGCCCGGTCGCCAACCAGCTCGGCGTGCGGATCGCCCCCGCAACCCTGAGACGCAAGCGAGCGGCGCGTTACCATGGTGGTTTGAACCACGGCCCGCGCCATGAAAATTGCCTCCTGGAACGTCAACTCGCTTAACGTGCGCCTGCCGCATCTGCAACAGTGGCTGGGCACGTTTGCGCCCGACGTGGTCGGCATCCAGGAAACCAAGCTGGAAGACCACAAGTTTCCGGATGCGGCGCTGGCGGCGCTTGGTTATCGCAGCGTGTTCTGCGGGCAGAAGACCTACAACGGCGTGGCGATCCTGTCGCGCGCGCCAGCGCTGGATGTGCAGATGGGTATCCCCGGCTTCGAGGACGTGCAGCAGCGCGTAATCGCCGCCACCGTCGATGGCGTACGCATCGTCAATCTGTATGTGGTCAACGGCCAGGACGTGGACACCGACAAGTACGCCTACAAGCTGCGCTGGCTCGCTGCGGTGCATGCGTGGCTGGCGCAGGAACTGCAAACGTACCCGCAGCTGGTGGTGCTGGGCGACTTCAACATCGCCCCGGATGCGCGCGATGTGCACGACCCGGTGGTGTGGAACGAGCACCACATTCTCACCTCCAGCGCCGAGCGCGCGGCGCTGGAGCAGCTGCTGGCGCTGGGCTTGCACGATGCGTTCCGTCTGCATCACGACGCCGCCGAGCAATTCAGTTGGTGGGATTACCGCCAGGCCGGGTTCCGCCGCAATCTCGGCCTGCGCATCGATCTGACCCTGGTGTCGGATGCGTTACGCGCACGCGCCGTGGAATCGGGCATCGACCGCGAACCGCGAACCTTTGAGCGCCCCAGCGATCATGCACCAGCCTGGGTGCGGCTGGCAGGCGTCTGCGCATGAGCGAGCGCACGCTACGGCGCAGCACCTACAAGGTGGGCGAGGTCACGCTCGGGCCGGTGCATCGATTGAGTTGCCATTGCGGCGCGGTGCAGATCGATCTGGACCTACCGCACGGCCTGCTCGATCCACGCCGCTGCGATTGCTCGATGTGCCGGCGGCGCGGCGCCATCGTCGCCTCGGTGACGCTGGATGGCTTGCATGTGCTGCAAGGCGAAGACGTGCTGCGCTTGTATCAGTTCAACACGCACGCGGCGGCGCATTATTTCTGCGGCGTGTGCGGTATCTATACCCACCATCGGCGACGTTCCAATCCCAACGAATACGGCTACAACGTCGGTTGTCTGGAAGGCGTCAATCCGTACGCGTTGAACATTGCGGTGCCGGTGGAAGATGGTGTCAACCATCCTGCCGATCGTGTTGCGGCAAGCGGTTGATGTCGCAGATGGCTGAAACGACAACGCCCCGGCAAGCCCGGGGCGTTGCGGAGGTACCGGCACGCCTGGATCAGCGCACACGGCCACGCGTAAACAGATTGACGATCGCCAGCAGGATCACCGCACCCACCAGCGACCACACGAAAGTCCACAGCGTGATGGCCTGATTGATGCCGCCACCTAACAGGAAACCGGCGATCAGCGCACCCACAATACCGACCACGATGTTGAGGATGATGCCCTGCTGCGCATCGCGACGCATGATGATGCTTGCCAGCCAACCCACGATGCCGCCGACGATCAACCAGATGATGATGCCCATGTTGCCGATCTCCATGTCCGTTTGCATCGGAAGTGATGCATGGCCGCTATTCAACGCGCCCAGGCGTGAAGTACCTGTCGAGTGCGATACAGCGCACTGCCGTGTGCTCGGCCGAGCGGACGCGGCGTGACAGCGCACGCAAGCTGGCAACACGGCCCGGTGCAGCTATGGCTGCGCCCGCACCGGCATGGCGAACGCGGCGAGCCGCAGGCTCGGCAACTGCTGGGTCGGGCACTGGGAATGGACCCTGAAAACGTGCCATTGCAGCGCGATGCGCGCGGGCGTCCGTGGCTGCGGCCGGCCTTGCCCAACCGGGATGCCGGCTGGAGCCACAGCGGTGAGTACCTGCTAGTCGGCCTGGGCGAAGGTGTGCGGCTGGGCGTGGACCTGGAACGCATTCGCCCGCGCCCACGCCTGCTGGAGATCGCGCATCGCTTTTTCCATCCCGACGAAATCGCCCTGCTGATCGCACTGGAGCCAGCGCCGCAGCAAGCGCTGTTTTTTCGCCTGTGGTGCGCCAAGGAAGCCTTGCTCAAGGCCTACGGGCATGGTCTGTCGTTCGGCCTGCATCGGCTCGCCTATGCGCCGGCGCCCGACGGCGCATTGCAACTGCAGTGGTGCGATCCGGAACTCGGTCTTGCCGCCCACTGGCAACTGCACGAATGGTGGGCTGCGCCGGAGTGCCGTGCGGCGCTGGCGTTTTATCCATTGGCTGCCGAATAAGCGCGGCGATCAATCGACTGCGTTCTTGCCAAGCAGGAGTGACCTGCGTTGTGCATCGGCATGCTGCACACGCCTGCCGTTGGTTCCTGCGTGTTGTGAGTGCCCGGCGAGCGTTCGCGATGTAGCGTCAAGCGCGTTCAATCCGCACCGCATCGTGCGGCAAGATCGGCTGGCGAAAATGCGCTACGCCATCCAGGTCGCGCAAGGTCACCGTCAGCACGCCACTGCCGCCATCGATCTCCACTTCGCCAAAGAATTGAAATCCCGCCAGCGGCGACAGGTTCGGTCCGGGTGGTGCCTTCTGGAACACCACCGTCGGGCCGAAAGTGGCATCCAATGCATTCGGGCCGAAACTGCCCGCATTAAGCGGGCCGGCGACGAACTCCCAGAACGGCTCGAACTGCTGAAACGCGGCGCGGTCCGGGTGGTAGTAATGGGCGGCGCAGTAGTGCACATCGGCGGTCAGCCACACCGTGTTGCGGATGCGCGCTGCGCTGATGAAACGCAGCAGTGCGGCGATCTCTTGTTCGCGACCGCGCGGCACGCCCGGGTCGCCATTGGCGATCGCTTCCCAGCGCGCCCGGCCTGCGGCATCGTGCCCATCGGGCACCTGCAGGCCGATCGGCATGTCGGCGGCAATTACCTTCCATTGCGCGCGTGAGCCGGCCAGTTCGCGTTGCAGCCACGCCAGTTGTTGCGCGCCGAGAAATGCCGCGTCCGCGCCCGGTTGCGGCTGCAGATTGTCGCTGTTGGCGCCGCGATCACTGCGCATGTCCAGCACGAACACATCCAGCAGCGGGCCATAACTGATCTTGCGATAGATGCGCCCGTCGCCATCGGCGCGCACGCCGCGCATCGGCGCATATTCCAGAAACGCGCGACGTGCGCGCCCGGCCAGCACCTCGATATCGCGCACCCGATAGCGCTCGTCCAGTTGCTTGCCGGGCGACCAGTTGTTGGTGGTTTCGTGATCGTCCCATTGCCAGAGTTGCGCGACCTCGGCATTGAAGCGGCGCACATGCGCGTCGAGCAGGTTGTAGCGGTAATTGCCGCGAAATTCGTCCAGCGTTTCGGCCACCTTGCTCTTGGCCGCGGTGGTGAGATTGCGCCAGCGCTTGCCCTCTTCGACGATCAGCTCGGCCGGGATCGGGCCATCGGCATAGATGGTGTCGCCGCTGTGCAGGAAGAAATCCGGGTTGCGCTCGCGCATCGCGCTGTAGATGCGCATGCCGCCGATGTTCGGATTGATGCCGAAGCCCTGGCCCACGGTGTCGCCGCTCCACACAAACCGCACATCGCCCCGCGCCTGCGGCGCACTGCGCAGATGGCCGTGCACCGGCGCGCTCAAGACGCCGTTATCGGCATCTTCGAAGCGCACCCGGTAGAAGATGTCCTGATCGCGCGGCAATGCATCCAAGTCCACACGCGCAGTGAAATCGTGCGCCGGCACCGCCATCGGCCCGTCCACGCGGCGCGCCTGGCGCAGGCTGGGGCGCGTATCCCATTCCACCCACAGCCGCGCCGGCCGATCGCAGCGACTCCACAGCATCGCGCGGCTCTCCAGCACATCGCCGCTCTGCACCCCGTCGGTGATCACCGGCCGCCCGGAGGGCGCGGCCAGACTACGCGTGGACCAAGCGGCGGTGGCGGGCAACAACAGCCCGGCCCCCAAACCTTGCAACACGCGGCGGCGGGCGGGATCGGAGACGGGCATGGGCGTGCTCGACAAGACGTTGGGCGGCGGTCTCCAGATGTACTGCGGTCGTCTTACCGCCGCGTGGCCGTGGCAAGTGTCCGGTGCCGTTGCGCGAAGCGGGTCACGCACGCGTCATAAGCGTGGCCGTCCACGTGGGCGGTGTCATCAAGCACCGCGCTGCCGACCGCGGCCGCCACCTGCGATAATCGCACAATGAACGATGTCGCACTTGCCCCCGATGTAGCCGCTGCGCTGGCCAACGGCCTGCAGGCTCAATCCCTGGACGCGGCGTTTGCCGCGCCGTTGTTGCGCTATCTGACGCTGCTGGTGCGTTGGAACAAGACCTACAACCTCACCGCCGTGCGCGACCCGCGCGCGATGGTCACCCGCCATCTGCTTGATTCGCTGGCCATGCAGCCCTACATCGCCAGCGGCACGCTGGCCGATCTGGGCACCGGCCCCGGCCTGCCGGGCATTCCGCTGGCGATCACCCGCCCGCAGCTGCAGGTGACGCTGGTGGAAAGCAACGGCAAGAAGGCGCGCTTCATGCGCGAGGCGTTGCGTCAGCTGGCGCTGGGCAATGCACGCGTGGCCGAGTCGCGCGCCGAGGCGCTGGACGAACCGGCCGCCTACGACCACCTCACCGCGCGGGCGCTGGATACGCTGGCCGGCATCATTGAAGTGGGCGGGCACCTGCTGCGCCCGGGCGGCAGCCTGCTGGCGATGAAGGGCATCTACCCGCACGACGAGATCGCCGCACTGCCCGCCGGCTGGAGCGTCGGCGAGGTGCATCCGCTGCAGGTGCCCGGCCTGGACGGCGAGCGGCATCTGGTGGTGGTGCGCAAGGCAGGCTGAAGCGGTGGCCTGCGTATCTGGGTCTCGCGCATTGCGGACGCTAAAAGCCACGGCGCCTGGTCGCATCTCCCGCCTGCTGGGGAAGGCACCCGAAGGGACGGTGGCACGCGCGCCACCGGAGATAGCCCTCACCCCAATCCCCAATCCCGACGCTGGGACTTCCGGCCCATGGCAGTGGCCGCCCAGGCTGCCATGATCGAACGATCGATCCAGACGCAGGCCGCCCGCACGTGACATCTCGTCTCGCCGCCGCACTCACGCTCGCCCTGTGGGCGCAAGCTTCGTCGCCGCTTCGGCGCAGGCCACCGCACCGGCACCGGTGGCGCCTGTGGCGCCGCCTGCCACGCTGACTGCCGAGCGCCCCACCGATGCGCGCTTCCGCGCCATCTACGAAAAGGAATGGAGCTGGCGCCAGGCAGAGACCGGCCAGGCGGACGAAGACAGCGACACCACTGGCGACAATACCCATCTGCCCGATGTCGGCCCGGCCGCGCAGCAGGCGCGCCTGGCAGTGTGGGACGGCGTGCTCAAGCAGCTCGATGGCATCGACCCGAAGCAGCTCTCGCCCGCCAACCAGGTCAATTACGCCATCTACCGCCCGCAGGTGGAAGACCTCGCCGCTGAGGTGCGCCTGCGCCTGTACGAGATGCCGTTCAATTCGGACAGCTCGTTCTGGTCCAACCTGGGCCTCATGGCGCAGCGGCCGATGAAGACCGCTGCCGAGTACCGCGCCTATATCGCGCGCCTCAATGATGTGCCGCGCTACTTCGACCAGCAGACCGCCAATATGCGCGCCGGCCTGGCACGCGGTTTCAGCGTGCCGCGTGCGGTGCTGGATGGCCGCGATGTCTCCATCGCCACCGTGGCCGTGGCCGTGGCCGTGGTCAAAGATCCCACCGCGTCCAGCTTCTACGCACCGTTCAAGCAGCTGCCGTCCCAGATCCCCGCTGCCGAACAGGCGCAGTTGCGCGAACAGGCCAAGGCCGCGCTCAGCGGCGCGGTATTGCCGGCCTACGCCAAGCTGCTGACCTTCTTCCGCAACGACTACATGCCACAGGCGCGCACCACGCTGGCGGCCGAAGCGCTGCCCGACGGCAAGGCGTTCTACCGCCAGCAGATCCGCGAATACACCACGCTGGAACTGACCCCGGAGCACATCCACCAGATCGGTCTGGACGCGGTGGCGCGCATCCAGGCGCAGATGAACGCGATCATCCGGCAGGTCGGCTTCAAGGGCAGCTTTGCGCAGTTCCTGACCTTCCTGCGCACCGATCCGCAGTTCTACGCCAAGACCCCGCAGGAGCTGCTCGATCGCGCCGCGTGGATCTCCAAGCGCGTGGACGGGCAGGTCGGCACGTTCATCGGCACGCTGCCGCGCGGGCGCTTCACTATCAAGCCGGTGCCGGACGATATCGCCCCGTTCTGGACCGCCGGGAGCGTGGGCGCCACCACCTACGGGTCAACACCTACAACCTGCCATCGCGGCCGTTGTACACCCTGCCGGCGCTGACCTTGCACGAGTCCTCGCCCGGTCATTCGCTGCAGGGCTCGCTGGCGTTGTAGCAGGGCGATCAGCCCGCGTTCCGCCGCGAAAACTACATTTCCGCCTGCGACGAAGGCTGGACGCTATACACCGAAAAGCTCGGCCAGGAGATGGGCATCTACCAGACCACGTACGAAGAATTCGGCCGGCTCACCTACGAAATGTGGCGCGCCTGCCGGCTGGTGATCGACACCGGCGTGCACCACGACGGCTGGAGCCGCGATCAGGCGCTGGCTTAGAGCGGCTAACAAAACGTAGCGAGCAGTCGTCAGGTGGGTGCGGACGGCGCGCTCAGAACCGGAGTGTACGAGTGGTACATGCCGATTCCGAGCACCGGCCGCGCCCGCCTGGCGGTGAGCGCAGTAGTTTTGTTAGCCGCTCTTACTTGCGCGACCGCACCGCGCTGAGCGAGCACGAGGTCACCACCGAGGTGGACCGCTACATCTCCTGGCCCGGCCAGGCGCTGAGCTACACGCTGGGCGAGATCACCCTCGTCAAGCTGCGTGGCGAGGCCGAAAAGGAGCTGGGCGACCGCTTCGACATCAAGGCCTTCCACGACGCGGTACTGAAGCAGGGCTCGGTGACCTTGCCGGTGCTGGAGCAGCAGGTGCGCGCCTTTATCGCCGACAGCAAGGCACGCCCGGCCGACGCCAAGCCGGCCCGCAACGCGGCGCTGTGATGCCCGGGGGCATCTGGAGCGGCTGACAGGACCACTGTAGAGCGTCTGGTCTGTGGTTTGGCTGCAAGGCCCTTGCCCGCCCACCATCGCAGGACACGCCGCAAGTACGTCCTTGTAGGCTCTTACGCGGCATCCGTGCCGCATAAGGTCCCGCGACGGTGCGCGGGTAAGGACCAGTCGAGATGGTCGGTGTGCATGCTTTTGAACAAAGCAACCTACAACTCTCTGGTGCGGTGTCCTCGCCGCTTGCGGGACCGTGTGGCGGCATGGATGCCGCCAATGAGCCTCCAAGAATGGATTCACGGCGTGTCCCGCGAGCGGTGAGGGCATCGCGCCCTCTGTTCACCAAGGCTTTTGCCCTGAGCTTCCGACTGCACTTAAACGAAGCTCCGCCATGCATGCGATTGTGTAACCGCCCCGGCCCCCGATACGCTGCGCCCATGTTGCTTCGCCGCGCCCGCCTGTTGCACTCCTTGCTGCGCCTGATGGCGCTGGTAGTGCTGGCCATGGGCGTGCTGGTCGCACCAGTGGCCTGCGCGCTGGGCGATGTGCATGCGCTGGCGCACGACCAGATGCACCTGGAAGACACCGCGCCGCATGGCCATGACGGCACCGATGAAGGCGATGCCGGCGAGCGCGATGGTGCCGGCCTGATGCACGCCTTGATGCATAGCGGCTACTGCCACGGCCAGAATCCGGCCGTGTTGCCGGCGCTGGTCTGGCTGCCGTTGTCCATGCACACGCAGGCCAGGCCTGTGGCCGTCTTCGCGTACTACCGCTCGCAGCTGAGCGAGATCGGATTGCGTCCCCCGATCGCGGCGTGATGCATCGCCGGCGGCTGCCGGCCTGTCCATTGATCCCGATTCCGGAGACACCCTCATGTGGTTGCGACTGACGGCGCTTGCCGTCTTCACGGTGGTGCCGTGCGCCATGGCGCAGGACGTACCGCCCAGACCCGTGCTGACCCTGGACGACGCCATTGCGCGCGTTGCCCGGCAGCACCCCGATCTGCGCCTGGCCGACGGCCAGCGCGCGGTCCTCACCGCAGAAGCTGAGCGCGACGCTTTGCGTCCGCCCTTGCGCATCGGCGCCGAACTGGAAAACGTGTTCGGCACCGGCCCGACCCGCGCGCTGGACAAGGCCGAACTCACCGTCACCCTGGCCGGTGTGCTGGAACGCGGCGGCAAGCTCGACGCGCGCCGCACCCTGGCCCAGGCACGTATCGACGCACTGGCGCCGCAGCGGGCGCTGGCGCGTCTGGATGTGCTGGCCGACGTAGCGCGGCGTTATCTCGCTATCGGCATGGCCGCGCAACGGCATGCGGTTGCGCTGGAAACCCTGGCCCAGCGCCAGCGCACCGTCAGTGCCGCGCGCCAGCGGCTGCAGGCCGGGGCATCGCCCGAATCGGTCGTGTTGACCGCGCAAGCCCAGCAGGCGCGTGCGGAGCTGGAACGCGACCGCGCCCAGCAGGAACTGCTGGCCGCACGTCGCCAGCTGGCGGTGCTGTGGGGGCAGCGAACGCCGGACTTCGGCGCCGTCACCGGCGACCCGCTGCGGTTGCCGGCCATTCCCGAGTTCGAGGTGTTGGCGCAGCTGCTCGATGCCACCCCCGAACTGGCGCGCTTGAACGGCGAGCAGCGCGTGCGCGAGGCGCGTGTGCGGTTGGCACGCAGCCAGGCCCGCCCGGATCTGGACTGGCAGGTGGGCGTGCGCCGGCTCGAAGCCAACGACGCCACCGCACTGCTCGGCAGCGTCTCGCTGGCCTTGGGCAGCGCCGCCCGCGCGCAACCGGAGATCCGCGCCGCCGAGGCGGAGCTGTCGTTGCTTGATATCGAACGGCAGTCGCAGGCGTTGGTGCTCTACACCACCCTGGCCGATGCGCATGGCCGCTACCGCGCCGCGCAGCTGGAAGTGACGCGCATGCGCAGCGATGTGTTGCCTGCACTTGCGCGCGCCGATGCCGCCGCCGAGCGCGCCTACCGCGCCGGTGCGACCAGTTATCTGGACTGGGCGCAGCTGCAGGCGCAGCGCAGCGATGCACGTCAGCAGCAACTGGCCGCCGCGTTGGAAGCGCAGACCGCGTTGATCGAGATTCAGCGCTTGACCGGGCAGCCGTTTGTGGTTGAAGTCGCTGCGCAGGTGGGGCCATGAGCGCTACTTCCGCTGCGCGTTTTCGCGCGGCCTGCATGCGTCCGCTTGGATCTGCTGCGCCAGCATCGGCATCGGCATCGGCATCGGCATCGGCATCGGCATCGGTATCGGTATCGGCATCGGCATCGGTATTGGCATTGGCAACCGCAACCGCGTCGGCATCCAGCAGTCGCCACGCGATGCTCGCGCCTAGCGCGGATTCAGCGCATCCCTTCTTCGTTCGTTCGCCCGACCAGTGCGCCGGCGCCAACCAGGATTCCCTTCGATGACACGTCTTTTGATCGCGCCGCTTGTGTTGGCGCTGTTGCTGAGCGGCTGCGGCCGCAGTAGCGAACAAGCCCATGAGCACGAAACGCCCGGCGCAGAGGTTGAAGCCGACGCACACGGCGAAGAAGCACAAAAGGGCGCACACGGCGGCCGCCTGCTCAGCCAGGACGGCGACAGCGTGGAGCTGGCGATTGCCGAAGACGGCACGGCGCCGACGTATCAAGCCTGGCTGTATCGCGACGGCAAACCATTACCGCCCAGCGCCGGCAGCGTGGAGGTGCGTTTGACCCGGCTCGGCGGCGTCAACGAAGTGCACCAATTGCGTGCGCGCGACGACGGCAGTCTGCTGGCCGACAGCACCGTGGGTGAGCCGCACTCGTTCGATGTCGAGGTGCGTGCCACCGTGCAGGGCAAGCCGCGCCGCTGGGTCTATCCCAGCTATGAAGGCCGCACCACCATCGCGGCAAAGATCGCGCAGGACGCCGGTATTCGGGTTGCGTCCGTTGGCCCCGGCAGCATTGCCGACCAGCATGAAGTGCAAGGTCTGTTGACGCCGGCAGAAGGTGCGCAGGCGCAGGCGACCGCACGCTTTCCCGGTCCGGTGCGCAGCTTGCGCGTCAACGTCGGCGATCAGGTGCGCGCCGGTCAGGTCTTGGCCACGGTGGAGAGCAATCTGAGCCTGACCACCTACTCGGTGAGCGCACCGATCGGCGGCACCGTGCTGGTGCGCAACGCCAGCCTGGGCAGCAATGCGGGCGAAGGCCAGTCGCTGTTCGAGATTGCCGACCTGTCGAGCTTGTGGGTGGATCTGCACATCTTCGGCGCCGACGCCGGGCACATCACCGCGGGCGCACCCGTGACGGTGACGCGCATCAGCGATGGGGTGGTGGCGCAGACCACGTTGGAGCGCGTGTTGCCGGGCACCGCCACTGCCAGCCAGAGCACGGTGGCGCGCGCGGTGTTGCGCAACAGCGATGGCTTGTGGCGGCCAGGGTCGGCGGTGAAGGCGCGGGTGACGGTGGCGCAGCAACCGGCGGCGATGGTAGTGCCGGCGGGCGCGTTACAGCAGTTTCGCGACTGGGAGGTGGTGTTTGTGCGGGTGGGGGATGTGTACGAGGTACGGCCGGTGAAGTTGGGCGCGCGCGATGCGCAGCAGGTGGAGGTGGTTTCAGGGGTTGCGTTGGGGGATGCGGTGGTGGTGGAGCAGAGTTATCTGGTGAAGGCGGATATCGAAAAATCGGGGGCGTCGCATGATCATTGATCAGGGTGCGCGCGGGTCGGCTGTTTCTCAACTTCACCTTAAACAATTTCATATTCAACGGCAGGGGCTTTCGCGCCCTCTCGGGCGTGCGTCACTTTTCGTTGCTTGTGCTGAGCAGGCGTTATTGGAGAATGCCTCGATAGACGCGTGTGCGAGTGTTGGTGTGACTCGGCGCGCGGTTGCGCTGAACATGCGCGGAGGTGCGCCTCATGCTCACTAACCTCATTCGGTTCGCGATTGCGCAGCGGTGGTTGATGCTGGCGTTGACGGGGGTGTTGATTGCGATCGGGGCGTGGAGTTTTTCGCGGTTGCCGATCGATGCGACGCCGGATATCACCAATGTGCAGGTGCAGGTCAATACGGCAGCGCCAGGGTATTCGCCGTTGGAGTCCGAGCAGCGGGTGACGTTTCCGCTGGAGACGGTGTTGGCGGGGCTGCCGGGTTTGGAATCCACGCGCTCGTTGTCGCGCTATGGGTTGTCGCAGGTGACAGCCGTGTTTGCCGATGGCACCGATCTGTATTTTGCGCGGCAGCAGGTGGCCGAGCGTTTGCAGCAGGTCAAATCGCAGTTGCCGGCCGATCTGGAGCCGCAGCTGGGGCCGATTGCGACCGGCTTGGGCGAGATCTTCATGTACACGGTGGAAGCCAAGCCGAATGCGCGCAAGCCCGATGGCAGTGCGTGGACGGCCACCGATCTGCGCACCTTGCAGGATTGGGTGGTGCGCCCGCAGTTGCGCAATGTGCCCGGCGTCACCGAGGTCAACACCATCGGCGGCTATGCGCGGCAGATTCACATCACCCCGGATCCGGCACGCCTGGTGGCATTGGGTTTCACGTTGGACGATGTTGCGCGCGCGGTGGAAGCGAACAATCGCAATATCGGTGCCGGCTATATCGAGCGTAACGGGCAGCAGTTTCTGGTGCGGGTGCCCGGGCAGGTGGATGACGTCGCCCAGATTGGCGCAATTGTGTTGGATCGACGCGAGGGTGTGCCGATCCGGGTGCGCGATGTGGCGCAGGTTGGGGAAGGGCGCGAGTTGCGCACAGGTGCGGCCACGCAGGACGGGACCGAAGTGGTGCTCGGCACGGTGTTCATGCTGGTCGGTGCCAATAGCCGTACCGTGGCACAAGCTGCGGCGCAGCGCCTGGAAGTGGCCAATGCCAGTTTGCCAGCTGGCGTGCAGGCGGTAACGGTCTACGATCGCACCGCGTTGGTGGACCGCACCATTCTCACCGTCGCCAAGAACCTGATCGAAGGCGCGTTTCTGGTGATCGTGGTGTTGTTTCTGCTGCTGGGCAATGTGCGTGCGGCGTTGATCACCGCAGCGGTGATTCCGTTGGCGATGTTGTTCACGCTTACCGGCATGGTGCGTGGTGGGGTGTCAGGCAACTTGATGAGTCTGGGGGCGCTGGATTTCGGTTTGATCGTCGATGGCGCGGTGATCATCGTGGAGAACTGTTTGCGTCGCTTCGGCGAAGCGCAACTGCGCCTGGGGCGTGTGCTTGAGCGCGATGAGCGCTTTGAACTCACTGCCGACGCAACTGCAGAAGTGATCCGCCCCAGCCTGTTCGGTCTGGGCATCATCACTGCGGTGTATCTGCCGGTGTTCGCGCTCACCGGCATCGAAGGCAAGATGTTCCATCCAATGGCGATCACCGTGGTGCTGGCGCTCAGCGGTGCGATGTTGTTGTCGCTGACCTTCGTGCCGGCGGCGATCGCGTTGTTGCTCGGCGGCAAGGTGGCCGAGCACGAAAACCGCGCGATGCGGTGGGCACGCGGTGTGTATGCGCCATTGCTGGATCGCGCGCTGCGCCACGGCCGTTGGGTCGGTATCGGCGCAGTGGCTGCAGTGGTGCTGTGCGCGGTGTTGGCAACGCGGCTGGGCAGCGAGTTCATTCCCAATCTCGACGAAGGCGATATCGCGCTGCATGCCTTGCGCATTCCCGGCACCAGCCTGGAACAGGCCATCACCATGCAATCCACGCTGGAAAAACGTATCAAGCAATTTCCGGAAGTGGCGCATGTGTTCGGCAAGCTCGGCACCGCCGAAGTGGCGACCGACCCGATGCCGCCGTCGGTGGCCGATACGTTTTTGATCATGCATCCGCGCGATCGATGGCCGGATCCGCGCAAGCCCAAGGCGCAACTGGTGGCCGAAATCGAGGAGGCGGTGAAGCAGTTGCCCGGCAACAACTACGAGTTCACCCAGCCGATCCAGATGCGCATGAACGAGCTGATTTCCGGCGTGCGTGCGGATGTGGCGATCAAGGTGTACGGCGATGATCTGGACACGCTGGTCAAGGTAGGGCAACGCGTGCAGGAGATCGCCAGCGCGGTGCCGGGCGCGGCCGATGTGAGCCTGGAGCAGGCCACCGGCTTGCCGATGCTGGCGGTGGTTCCCGATCGCGCTGCGCTTGCCGGTTACGGGCTCAATCCCGGCGTGGTGCAGGACACCGTGTCGGCAGCGGCGGGTGGGCAACCGGCCGGGCAGTTGTTCGAAGGCGACCGTCGTTTCGACATCGTGGTGCGTCTGCCGGAAGCTTTGCGTCAAGATCCGATGGCGTTGGCCGATCTGCCGATTCCGCTGCGTGGCGATGGCGAGCGCGCCGATGCGGACGAGTCCAGTCGCGCGGCTGGTTGGCGCAGCGGTGCGCCGACCACGGTGCCATTGCGCGAGGTGGCGAAGATCCAGACCGTGCTGGGGCCCAACCAGATCAATCGCGAGGACGGCAAGCGTCGCATCGTGATCACCGCCAACGTGCGCGACCGCGACCTGGGTGGTTTCGTCGCCGAGGTGCAGCAACGCGTGCAGGCCGAGGTGGTGCTGCCCACCGGCTACTGGATCGGCTACGGCGGCACCTTCGAGCAACTGATCTCCGCCGGCCAGCGCCTGGCCTGGGTGGTGCCCGGCACCTTGTTGTTGATCTTCGCGCTGCTGTACTGGTCGTTCGGCTCGCTGCGCGATGCGCTGGTGGTGTTCAGCGGCGTGCCGCTGGCCTTGACCGGTGGCGTGGTCGCGTTGGCACTGCGCGATCTGGCGTTGTCGATTTCCGCAGGCGTGGGATTTATCGCGCTGTCGGGAGTGGCGGTGCTCAACGGGCTGGTGATGATCGCCTTCGTACGCAGCCTGCGGGCCGACGGCATGCCGTTGGAGCAGGCGCTGCGCGAAGGCGCACTGAGCCGTCTGCGCCCGGTGCTGATGACCGCGTTGGTGGCAGCACTGGGCTTTGTGCCGATGGCCTTCAACGTCGGCGCCGGTGCCGAAGTGCAGCGCCCGCTGGCTACGGTGGTGATCGGCGGTATCGTCTCGTCCACCTTGCTGACCCTGCTGGTGCTGCCGGTGCTGTATCGCTGGCTGCACCGCGGGCGGGCGGGGCGAGGCCGTGCGGGCTAAGTGCTTGCGGCACATAGGAACGCCGTGCATAATGCTCAGCTCGCTGTGCCCGGTTCGCTCCGGATGGCGGCACCCAGCGCGATGGGGTTGTCGGCTCGTTTCCAGCGTAAGTATGTGATTCCCAACGTTGCGTGGCAGCCTTGCGCTGTCGGGGCCGCCGCTCCCCAGGCTATGGGTGGCCATTCATTTATCGAGGTGCGTAATGTCCCGCGTATGCCAAGTATCCGGCAAGCGTGTGCAGACGGGTAACAACGTCTCCCACGCAAACAACAGAACCCGTCGTCGCTTCCTGCCCAACTTGCACGAGCGCCGCTTCTGGGTCGCCAGCGAGAACCGTTGGGTGAAGCTCCGAGTCTCCGCGCATGCATTGCGCACCATCGACAAGAACGGGATTGATGCCGTTCTGAAAGAGCTGCGTGCGCGCGGCGAAAAGGTCTGAGGAGTAAGCAGTCATGGCAAAAGGCAAGCGTGACAAGATTCGTATGATTTCCTCGGCCGCTACCGGCCACTTCTACACCACGGATAAGAACAAGAAAAACACGCCGGGGAAGATGGAAATGATGAAATACGACCCGGTCGTGCGTAAGCACGTGATGTACAAGGAAGGCAAGATCAAGTAATCCACCGATTACACGATCTGCATCCAAGCAAACACCCGCCGAAAGGCGGGTGTTTGCGTTTGTGGGGACTTCGAACGCAGGTCATGTTTGTCGCTGTCGCCGACAAGTTGCGTGCATCAAGATGAAAGATGGCTGGTTGTTTCTCTGAACACTCCAAGCGTGTTGCTGAGCGTGCGCGAGGCTTCGCACGCACCATCATCCGCCCCTGCGGGGCCTCTTCTCCCGGCGGGAGAAGGGGCACACAGCTACACCCCACGTGCGCGTAATTGCGCGTCCAGCCGTGGATACACGCGCCTGGCATTGCCTTCGAACACCTTGCGCTTGTCTGCATCCGAGATCGCCAATGCGTCGATATAGCGCTTGGTGTCGTCGAAGTACTGGCCAGTCTGCGGATCGACACCGCGCACCGCGCCGACCATCTCCGAGCCGAACAGGATGTTGTCGATGTCGATGACCTCGAACAACAAATCGATACCGGGTTGGTGATACACACAGGTATCGAAAAACACATTGCGCATCACGTGCGTGGATAGCGGCGGCTTGCCGAGCATATCGGCCAGGCCGCGGAAGCGGCCCCAGTGATACGGCGCTGCGCCGCCGCCGTGCGGGATGATGAAACGCAGGTCCGGGAAATCAGCGAATAGATCGCCTTCGAGAAATTGCATGAACGCCGTGGTATCGGCATTGAGGTAATGCGCGCCGGTGGCGTGGAAGTTGGCGTTGCAGCTACCGGACACGTGCACCATGGCCGGCACGTCGAGCTCGACCATCTTTTCGAAAAACGGGTACCAGGCGCGGTCGGTCAACGGCACGCCGGTCCAGTGGCCACCGGATGGGTCGGGATTGAGATTGCAGCCGACAAACCCGAGCTCGGTGACGCAACGTTCCAGCTCGGTGATCGACTGCGCGATCGACACGCCGGGCGACTGCGGCAGCTGGCACACGCCGCTAAAGGTGTGCGGATACAGCTGCACCACGCGCGCGATCAGGTCGTTGCAATGGCGCGTCCACACCTGGCTGACTGCGTCGTCGCCGGTGTGGTGCGCCATGGTGCTGGCGCGTGGCGAAAAAATCGTCATGTCCGCACCGCGCTCGCGCAGCAAACGCAGCTGATGCTGTTCGATACTTTCGCGTAGCGCGTCGTCGGAGATGGGCGGATACATCGGCGCGGGCAATATGGGGTCGTCGTAATGCGCGATCTGCGTCTTGCGAAACGCATCGTGCGCCGCGGGCGCGGTGGTGTACTGGCCGTGGCAGTCAATGATCATGCTAGTGGTCTTTGTGAGGCAGCAGGTGCGGCGAGCAAACGACTGCGCGCGCGGAAGGCGGACGCACGCGGTGCGCGGGACCCGCAGCTGCCCATGTAGGTTGCGGTCCGCGCAGGGGTGCTCACGCGCATGTCGGTGCGACACGTGTTGTCGGCCACCCCGCCTGGCGGGCGGATGTCTGTGGCCTGGCATTGGCGATGGCAACCGATCCAGCTCAGTGGCGCATCCATCCGCTCAGCCATACAGCTCACCATCGAACAGTTTGCGTGCGGTGCGCACCACGGCGGCGCGCACCACCTCACCGCGCGCGTCGAGCGTGATGACACAGCTGCTCGCGCCGCTCGGATGTTCCACATCCAATTGCTGTGTGGTGCCGCCAGGCAACTGCGCCAATGCATGTGCGGGCGAGCCGGGCAGCAGGCAGGCAGTGGCCACGGTGACTGCGCCCAGGACGCCGATCGAGGCATGGCAGCGGTGCGGGATGAATGAGCGCACGCTGATCGCGCCGCCGTTGCGCGGTGCTGCGACCAGCATCATCTTCGGCACCGTGGCGTCGGCAACATCGCCCAGCTGCATCAACTGGCCGGCCTGTAGACGGATCGATTCCAGGCGAGTTTTCAGTGCGTCGTTGGCATCGAGTGTGGCGCGGTCTTCGTAGCCGCTGATGCCCACCGCGCTGGCGCGCAGCACCACGCATGGCATGCCGTTGTCGATCAGCGTGACCTTCGACGCCGTCGAGCGTCTCCACAGCATCACCTGTGGGCAGCAACGCACCGCAAGAAGAGCCCGCGATATCGGCAAACGCCAGCGCAATCGGTGCAGCGGTGCCCGGCACGCCGGCGATGCGCGCATCGCCGGCGTAACGCACCTTGCCGCCGGGCGTCTGCACGGTGGCGGTGGCCAGCGTGTTGGTGTTGCGCATGAAGATGCGCACGTCGGTTTCGCCGTCGGCCGCTGGCAGTAAACCGCGTTCCAATGCAAAAGGAGCAACACCGGCCAGCATGTTGCCGCAGTTCTGCGCGTCGCTGACCTGTGCCTGTTCTACGGAAACTTGCAGGAACAGATAGTCCACATCGGCATCCTCGCGCGTGGAGCGCGACACCACCGCGACCTTGGAGGTCAGCGGGTCGGCGCCGCCCATGCCGTCGATTTGGCGCGGATCGGGCGAGCCATATGCGCGCAGCAGAAACGCATCACGCGCAGTGCGCTCGCCGGGCAAATCGTCGGCCAGAAAGAAGCCGCCCTTGGAGGTGCCGCCGCGCATCCACATCGCGCGCGCGCTCAGACATAGCGCAGGCCTTTGGCGGCCAGGCGTTCGCGCATGGCGTAGATATCCAGCGACAGTTCGCCGCGTGCCAGGCGCTCGCGTTTGAGCACTTCGTCCGCTTCGCGGGTCTGCGCTTCTGCCAACACGGCTGCGGCTGTGGCGCGTGGCACCACACACACGCCGTCGTCGTCGGCCACCATCACATCGCCCGGTTGCACCAGCGTGCCGGCGCAGACCAGCGGCACGTTGACCAAGCCCAGCGTCTCCTTGACGGTGCCTTGCGCGCAGATGGCGCGGCTCCAGGCGGGGAACTGCATGGCAGTGAGATCGCGCACGTCGCGCACGCCGGCATCGATGATCAGCCCGCGGCAGCCGCGCGCCTGTGCCAAGGTGGCCAGCAGGTCACCGAAATAGCCGTCGCAACAGTCGCTTGTGGGTGCGACCACCAGCACGTCGCCGTCGCGCAACTGCTCCATGGCCACATGCACCATCCAGTTGTCGCCGGGCGGAATCGACACCGTGACTGCGGTGCCTGCAATGCGGCAGCCGGCGTAGATCGGGCGCAGTCGGTAATGCAGCAAACCACTGCGCCCCTGCACCTCGTGCACGGTCGCCACGCCGGCCTGCGCAAGCCCATCCACGACGGCCAACGGGGTACGCTCGATCCGGGTGACGACCTGGCTCATCCATCCATCCTCATTAGGGGTGCGACGAGTCTGTACGCCAATCGCCTGATGGATCAAGATCCATTTGAGGTATGCATATTGATTTTGCTTATAGTTAGGGCATGCCGCCGACTCCCGAGCCGAACCTTCGTCATCTCTACGCCCTGATTGTGGTGCACCGGCTGGGCAGCATCAGCGCGGCCGCGCCGCAGGTGAATCTGTCGCAGCCGGCGTTGACGCAGGCGGTGGCGCGCCTGGAACAGCAGCTCGGGGTGCGCCTGTTCGATCGGCATCCGGGTGGGATGGTCGCCACCGAAGCCACGCAGCTGGTAGTGCCGCGCATCGAGCGGGCGTTGGGACGGCTGGGTCGCGGCATCCGGGTGGCGCGGCGTGCGCTGCGGCTGCCGGCGCGCCCTGGCCTGGAGCGACGGGTCTCATTAGGGCAGCTGTAGGCGCTGGTCGCGGTGGATCTGGCCGGCAGTTATTCGCTGGCGGCGGTGCGCGCAGGGGTCTTGCAGCCGGCGATCTACCGCGCGGTGCAGTCGCTGGCCGATGTGATCGAGGTGCCGTTGACGGTGCGTCGTGGCAAGACCATGCAGCCCACGCCGGTGGCGGTGCGGCTGTTGCGGCAGGTGCGCCTGGCGCTGGCCGAGCTGCGTGCCGGGCTGGACGAAGTGGCCGCGCTGCGCTCGCAGCACGCCGGCCGGGTCACGCAGGGGGTGATGCCGTTGGCGCGGGCGGTGCTGCTGCCGCAGGTGCTGGCGCGGTTTGCGCGCGCGCATCCCGGTGCCAGCGTCAATGTGGTCGAAGGGCTGTATGCCGAATTGCTGGCGCACCTGCGCGATGGCGGGCTGGACCTGTTGATCGGTGCACTGCGCGAGCCATTGCCGGTGCGCGATGTGTTGCAGGAGCCATTGTTCGACGACGAGCCGGTGATCGTGGCGCGCAGCGGGCATCCACTGGCCGGGCGGGCCTATGCGTTCGCGCAGTTGCTGGCGTATCCCTGGGTCATCGCCACCGCCGGCACGCCGGTGCGCGGGCGTTGGGAACAACTGTTTCGCGATCAGGGCATCGAACCGCCGGCCTTGCGTATCGAATGCGGCGCGGAGCTGACCATCCGTGGGCTGCTGTTGGAAGACGATTGGCTGACGCTGATGTCGCGCGACCAGTTTCTGTTCGAGCGCCGTGCCGGTTTGTTGTGCGAGATCGGTACGACCAGGCCGCAGCTGCGTCGCCAGATCGGCATGACCCTTCGCAGCGACTGGCATCCCACCCGCGCGCAGTCGGCGTTCGTGCAGACGCTGCGGCAGGTCTGCGCCGAGCGCGTGCAGCCGGCCGATGCGCGCGGCGGGCCGTTTCGCTATTGCGCGCCGATTAGCGGCATCGCACCGTTGCGTTCACACGCGGTGCGGTCAGAATCGGGGTCTTCTTGAGAACGGATCGCCGATGCTGCCCGACTGGTTGCAAGGGACCTGGCTACTGGCGCTGGACTGGGCGATTCGCCTGGCCGCGCTGTTGTGGATTCCGGCCCGCACCACGCCCGGCGCGGCGCGCAGCTGGCTGTTGTTGATCGGCTTCGTGCCGGTGGTCGGCCTGCCGCTGTATCTGCTGTTCGCCCACCCGTGGTTGTCGCGCTTGCGGGTTGAGCGCCAGGCCACCGCTTCGCAGGTGATCCGCGAGCAGCAGTTGCCCTTGCACGCCTTGCGCTGGACCCCGCACGCCGACAGCAGCAGCGCCGAGGTGGTGCCGCTGATCGAACGCCAAGGCGATTTCATGCCGACGCTGGGCAATGCGGTGGAGTTGCTGGACGACTACGCACAGTCGTTGCAGGCCTTGAGCGACGCGATCGATGCCGCGGAAAAACGCGTGCATCTGCTGTACTACCTGATGTTCGACGATGCGGTGGGCGATGCGTTCGTGGCCGCACTGGAGCGTGCCAGTGCGCGTGGCGTGAGTTGCCGCGTGCTGCTGGATGCGGTGGGCGCCAAGCGTGGCTTGCGCCACTACCGCAAGCGTCTGCAGGCCGGTGGCGTGGAGGTCCTGGCGGTGCTGCCTGGTGGCCTGCGTTGGCGTCGCAGCGGGCGCATGGATCTGCGCAACCACCGCAAGATTGCGGTGATCGACAACCAGGTGGGCTTTGTCGGCTCGCAGAACCTGGCCGAGGCCGGCTTTATCGAAGGTGTGCCCAATCGCGAACTGGTCGCGCGCGTGCGCGGGCCGGTGGTCAATCATCTCGAAGCGGTGTTCGCCAGCGACTGGTTCACCGAAACAGGGCAGCGCCTGGACGTGTGGCCGGACGCGCCGGTGTGCGATGACAACATCGCCACGCAATTGCTGCCCAGCGGGCCGGCATATCCGTTCGAAAATGCGCGCGATGCGATCAATGCGGTGATCCATCTGGCGCGGCGCAAGGTGGTGCTGGTGACGCCGTATTTCGTGCCGGACGAAGCCTTGCTGAGTGCGTTGCGCATTGCCGGGGTGTCGGGTGTGGAGGTGCAGCTGATCCTGTCCGAGAGTAATAACCAGGTCCTGGCGGCGTGGGCACAGGAGGCCTATTTCGAAGAGCTGCTGCGCTGTGGGGTGAAGAT
Source organism: Xanthomonas populi (assembly GCF_002940065.1). Classification (GTDB taxonomy): domain Bacteria; phylum Pseudomonadota; class Gammaproteobacteria; order Xanthomonadales; family Xanthomonadaceae; genus Xanthomonas; species Xanthomonas populi. The sequence goes on along the minus strand of NZ_MDEJ01000030.1, from coordinate 9,690 downwards.
TGCGCTGTACCGCCCGCACTTCCTGCATGCCAAGCATCTGAGCGTGGACGAAGACATCGCCTTGGTGGGCTCGATCAATCTGGACATCCGCTCGTTCGCGCTCAACGCCGAGATCGGCATGCTGTGCTACGACCATGGCGTGGTGCAGCGGCTGCGTGCGATCGAGCAGGATTACCTGGCCAACGCGCGCCCGCTGGAGCTGGAACACTGGCGCGCTCGCCCGGCTTGGCGGCGCAGCCGTGAGGGGATTGCGCGGTTGGCGGATGCGTTGATGTAGGGGTTGCGTGTGTGCGTGGTCCATGACGGTGCATTGCCAGTTGGAACGTGCGTGGATGCCTGCGGTTGCAGGTGCAGTAGTGGGTGCGAGCATAGGCCAGCAAGGCTTGCTGGGTTTGTGAGTGCCCGCCTTTGAACTTGCGCCTCGGGCGACCGGTCTGTCTGCGTGGCGCTGTGTTATCCCGGCCATGGCGGCGGCAATGGCAGCTGTCATCGGTGCGACGTAACGCATCGCCTACAATTGCCGGATGAATGAACTGCGTGATCCCGGCGATGCAGTGATCGCCATCATTGGCGGTGGCGCATCCGGTGTGCTGGTGGCGCTGCAACTGCTGCGTCAGGCCACCACGCCGGTGCGGATCGTGCTGATCGAGCCGCATGCGGTGCTCGGCGAAGGCGTGGCGTATTCCACCGCGCGTGCCGAACATCTGCTCAATGTGCCGGCAGTGCGGATGAGTGCGCTGGTGGAGATGCCGCAGGATTTCGTCGATTACCTGCGCGCGCACGCCTGCTGCCTGGAGCTGGATGACGCGCAGCTGCCGCAGCACTTCGTCGTGCGTCGGCATTACGCGCCTTATCTGCGCGATCGCTTGCAGGCCGCACGTATGCATAGCCCAGCGACGCTGACCGTGCACGCCGCACGTGTGCAGACGTTGCAACCAAAAACATCCGGCGCGTTGTTGCAGCTGGATGATGGAAAAACCTTGCAAGCCACCAGCGTGGTGCTGGCGGTGGGCAATGCGCTACGGCCGTTGCCGCTGCGTGGTGCCACCGGCCTGTCGACAGCCCAGCGTGTGGAAGCCTGGGATAGCGAAGCGGTCGCCGCATTGCCGCCGGATGCGGCGGTGTGCATCGTCGGCTCGGGGCTGAGCATGGTCGACACGGTGGTGACACTGGCCGTGCAGACGCATCGCGGCGCGGTACATGTGGTGTCGCGGCATGGGTTATTGCCATTGCCGCAGACGCATTGTGTCGCGGCAGACTTCGATCCGCAGCCGTTGTTGGCGCTATCGCTGCGTGCGCGTATGCGCGCGCTGCGTCAGCACGCGCGCAAGGCGATGGCGCAAGGGTTGCCTTGGCAGAGCGTGATGGAGCGGATCCGGCCGCTGAGTCAGGCCTTGTGGCAGACGCTGTCGAGCGCAGATCAACGCCGCTTTTTGCGTCATGTGCTGCGTTACTGGGATGTGCATCGTCATCGCATCGCCGCACCGCTGCACGCGCAGCTGCAGGCGATGCGTGCGCGTGGACAACTGCAGCTGCACCGTGCGCGTCTGGATGTCGCGTTTGCAGTTGGCGCCTGCGTGCGGGTGAGCGCCGGCGCCAGTGCCGGGCATGCGTTGCAGCTGGATGTGCAGACGCTGGTCAACGCCACCGGCGTGGAAATGCGCGTGCAGGCGATGCGTAATCCGCTATTGCAGCACCTGCTGGGGCAGGGCATCGCGGTGGCCGGGCCGCATGGGATCGGGGTGGATACCGATGCGGATGGCAGTCTGATTAATGCCGATGGTCGCGCCGATCCTAGGATGCGGGTGATTGGGAGTTTGCGGATCGGGTCGTTGTGTGAGAGCCTGGCGGTGCCGGAGTTGCGTGAGCAAGCCATGGCGATTGCGCGGGGGGTGTTGGTACTGCTGGGGCGGTAATGGGCGTGCCGGGACCGAGGTCATGGCTGGAGAGGGCCTGTTCCCTTCTCACGCCGGGAGAGGGTGGCGCGTAGCGCCGGATGAGGGGACGAGCGAAGCCGCGCATTCCCCACCGCTTCATCGCAATCTCAGCCGCAGCGACGCCACAACCGGTAAAATGCTGTGGTGGATGTCTCTCATTTGCTCGATCATTTAAACCCCGCCCAGCGCGAGGCCGTTTCCGCGCCGCCGGGGCATTACCTCGTGCTGGCCGGCGCCGGCTCCGGCAAGACGCGCGTGCTGATCCATCGCATCGCCTGGCTCAACGAAGTCCAGGGCGTGCCCAACCACGGCATCTTCGCGGTGACCTTCACCAACAAGGCTGCCGGCGAAATGCGCCACCGCACCGACCTGCAGCTGCGCAACGGCAGCCGCGGGATGTGGATCGGCACCTTTCATGGGCTGGCGCATCGGCTGCTGCGCTTGCATTGGCAGGACGCGCGGTTGCCGGAAGGCTTCCAGGTCATGGACAGCGACGACCAGCTGCGGCTGGTCAAGCGCGTGGTGCAGGCGCTGGAGCTGGACGAGAGCAAGTACCCGCCCAAGCAGATGAGCTGGTGGATCAACGAGCAGAAGGACGAGGGTCGTCGTCCGCAGCACATCCAGCCCGAGCCCAATGACGAGTGGACCGAGGTGCGCCGGCAGGTGTACGCGGCCTATCAGGAGCGTTGCGACCGCTCCGGTCTGCTGGATTTCGCCGAGTTGCTGCTGCGCGCGCATGAACTGCTGCGCGATACCCCGGCGTTGCTGGCGCATTACCGTGCACGCTTCCGCGAGATTCTGGTCGACGAGTTCCAGGACACCAACGCGATCCAGTACGCCTTCGTGCGCGTGCTGGCCGGCGAGAGCGGGCATGTGTTCGTGGTTGGCGACGACGACCAGGCCATCTACGGTTGGCGCGGTGCCAAGGTCGAGAACGTCCAGCGCTTTTTGAAGGATTTCCCCGGCGCGCAGACCGTGCGGCTGGAGCAGAACTATCGCTCCAGCGCGAACATTCTGGGCGCGGCCAATGCGGTGATCGCGCACAACCCGGACCGCATCGGCAAGCAGTTGTGGACCGATTCCGGCGATGGCGACCCGATCGATCTGTATGCGGCCTACAACGAAGTCGACGAGGCGCGCTATGTTGTCGAGCGTGCGCGGCAGTGGGTGCGCGATGGCGGCAGTTATGGCGAAGTGGCGGTGCTCTATCGCAGCAACGCGCAATCGCGCGCGCTGGAAGAAGCGCTGATTTCCGAGCAGCTGCCGTACCGCGTGTATGGCGGCATGCGCTTCTTCGAGCGTGCCGAAATCAAGGATGCGTTGGCGTATTTGCGCCTGCTCAGCAATCGCAGCGACGATGCCGCCTTCGAGCGCGCGGTCAATACGCCCACGCGTGGCATCGGCGACCGTACGCTGGATGAAGTGCGCCGCCTGGCACGCGCCAATGCGCTGTCGCTGTGGGAAGCGGCGATGCTGTGCACGCAAGATAACACCCTGGCCGCACGCGCACGCAATGCGCTGGCCACGTTCCTGAGCCTGGTCGGCCAGCTGCATGCCGAAACCGGGCAGATGGAACTGGCCGAACGCGTCGACCACGTGCTGATGCGCTCTGGTCTACGCGAGCATTGGGCCAAGGAAAGCCGCAGCGGGCTGGATTCGGAATCGCGCACCGAGAATCTGGACGAACTGGTCTCGGTGGCCTCGCGCTTCACCCGTCCGGACGATGAAGACAGCCAGGGCATGACCGAGTTGGTGGCCTTCCTCGCCTACGCCTCGCTGGAAGCCGGGGAAGGCCAGGCGCAGGCCGGTGAAGAAGGCGTGCAGCTGATGACGCTGCATTCGGCCAAGGGATTGGAATTCCCCATCGTGTTTCTGGTCGGCTTGGAAGATGGCTTGTTTCCAAGCGCACGGTCGCTGGAAGAAAGCGGCCGGCTCGAAGAAGAGCGCCGTCTGGCGTATGTGGGCATCACCCGCGCGCGCCAGAAGCTGGTGCTGTGCTACGCCGAATCGCGGCGCATCCACGGCCAGGACAACTACAACGTGCCGTCGCGCTTTCTGCTAGAGATTCCGCGTGCGTTGCTGCATGAGGTCCGCCCGAAAGTGCAGGTTTCGCGTACGGCCTCGCTGGGTGCGGCACGTGGCGGACCGGTGCACGGTGGTGTGGTCGAAGCCGCGCCGATCAAGCTCGGCGCCAACGTCGAACATCCCAAGTTCGGCGGCGGCGTGGTCGTGGATTATGAGGGCGCCGGTGCGCATGCGCGCGTGCAAGTGCAATTCGACGAAGTCGGCGCCAAGTGGCTGGTGATGGCATACGCCAATTTGACAGTGGTGTAGGCCAGCCCTACACCCACCGGCAATACGGTTGGCTGCGTGAAGCGACGAGGGCGCGTCAGTGTGCTGTCGGTAAGGCGGCAGAAGCAGGTTGATGTGGGAGCTCACGCGCCGCGATCGCCCAACCGCATGCGGCAGCGTGCAGGCGGCTGAGGCATCGCTTCGGCTGCGTCGTCGTCCTTACATTTCCCAGCTGAAGGTGGAGTTGATCCGCTTGCCTTTTACGGTGAGCGTAGACCTGTTCGCGAGCACCACCAGCGTAAATGGCGGCACACCTTGGTCGCCACCCGGGTAAATCCGACGCAATACGTTGTGCGTGATATCGAACGTCTCGCCCTGGAAGTCGCTTGCAACGCGACGCCCTTGCTGTCGCCCGGCTCGTAGAAATGGATACTGGCGATGACAGGGTGAGCGTCGTTGCCGATTGCCCCTGCAGCGTCACATGCAGATGCCGCTGTCGATGCGATCATTGCGGCTCCTGTACCGCGTGAGTGGGCACGATGCAGAGCGAAAAACAAAAGATGCTGGCAGGCGAGCTCTACAACGCCGCCGATGAAGACCTACAGACCGACCAGGCTGCCGCCGTCGACTGGATGGTGCGGTACAACGCCACCGCCGCGCAGCCGTCCGCCCAACGGCACGCGCTGCTGGTCGAGCGATTGGCCGAGGTCGGCGCAGGTGCGGTGATCCGCCCGCCGTTTCGTTGCGACTATGGTTACAACATTCGTCTGGGCGCTGGCGCGTTCCTCAACTTCAACTGCGTGATCCTGGATATCTGCGAGGTCAGCATCGGCGAGGGCACGCAGGTGGGTCCTGCGGTGCAGTTCTATGCTGCCGACCATCCGCGCGATGCAGCAGGACGCGCCAGCGGGCTGGAGTTCGGGCGGCCGATCCGCATCGGGCGCAATGTGTGGATCGGCGGTGGGGCAATCATCCTGCCGGGCGTGAGCATCGGTGACGACGCGGTGATCGGCGCCGGTGCGGTGGTCACGCGCGATGTACCTGCCGGAGCGACCGCATTGGGCAATCCGGCGCGCGTACGCGCAAGCCGCGACGCTCCCGATGCAGTGCCAACCGACTGAGTGTTGCAGCAACCCGCGTGGCGGCATTGATGCGTATCAAGGTGTGTGCATCAGCGAACTGTCAGGCCGATTCCACCGGCAGCCAGGCCGGTCATCCAAGGAGGTCACCATGTACAAACGTCTCCTGATCGCCATCGATGCGTCCGAGTTGTCGCATCGCGGTTTGTTTCAAGGTCTGGAGTTGGCCAAGGCCACCGGTGCCAAGGTCGATATCGTCACCGTGTCCGAGCCGTGGGCGATGGGCATGTACGACGCGATGGGCTGGAGCGTGGGCTACGAGACAAGCCCGAAATATCGCACCGAGCGCGAAACTGCTGCCGAGAAGATTTTGCGCCCGGCGCTGGAGTTGGCGGTGTCGGCCAATATCAAGGCCACCTCGCGTCACGTGCTGGATCTTTTCGCGGCCGAAGGCATTGTGCAGACCGCCAAGGAGTGCAACAGCGATCTGATCATCATGACCTCGCACGGCCGCCGCGGCGTAGGCCGCATGTTGCTCGGCAGCCAGACGGTGGAAGTGCTGACGCACAGCTCGATTCCGGTGTTGGTGATTCGCTGATTGGCGGATGTTTTGCTGTGCACGAACACGCTCAGCGCATCGCGCGTTTCAAGGCGCACGTTCTCTTGTAGGAGCGCGCCTGAGCGTGAGAGGCGTTATCGATAATGCCTCTCGCGCAGGCGCGCGACTACGCCGATTGCGGATCAGTTTTCCATCGACTCTGGCTGACCTGCAAAACGGCTTGCGGGCTTTACAAGACGCCGTGGCGCCTCGGTATGCACCAGCGATGCTGGTTGCACCGGCAGCGTGCCGGCACGCGCCGGTGCGTGATCGCGTTGCGCATCCTGGCTCAGTTCGCGCATGAAGCGCCACATCGGCACGGAGTGACCGCGGTGTGGCGAATGCGTTGGCGGTGCGGCACCGCAGTGGTGGCGCCATTGCATCGGCGGCATGCCGAAACGTTGCTGAAAACAGCGCTGAAACTGCCGCTCCGAGGCAAAGCCCATTTCATACAGCAACCAGGTCAGGCTGCACTCCGGGTAGGCATGCAGATAGCGGTGTGCGGTGCACAGACGTTGCTCGCGGATGTAGCTGGCCACGCCGCCACGCGACTGGACCAGTCGGTACAACGACGCACGCGACAGCGCGAATGCCTGCTGCAAGGACTTGGTACCGAGCTCGGCCCCACCGCTGTGCTGCTCGATATAGGCCAGCAGATCGCTCATCGACGGCGCATGCGCCTCAACCGATGAGAATGTTTGCGGAACGATAGCGCTATAACAGCTGGTGCTGCTCATGCGGGTGCTGGCTGCGGCCCACTCCACTGGGCCTGCCATCTGATCAACCGAGAAAAGCGGCGCCAACCCATCATGGCTCAAAATGCCGTGAGACGATTTGTCGGCTGATGGATAGACGTGCTTTTAAGGTGATGCAACGATAGACGAAAGAGTCGTCGCAACCACTCTCGCGCACACGCCGACTCATCCTGACAGTCGGCATCTCGCGCTAGCCGGACAGTCAGATAGCTTTGTCTTGACGCCTTTGCCGCACACGTTTCATGACAGCGCTCGCTCTCCAGGAGGCTTCAATGTCGTTCAATATCATCAGGTGCGATGGTGGCCGAATTCGAGGCCTGATCACCGCGATGCTCATCCAGGACCTGGATCAGAACACCCACCTTCTCAGTCATGCAGATGGCTTTGCCGGCACTTCCACAGGCGGCCTGCTTGCTCTGGCATTGGTGCAAAACGTCCCGATCGGCACGATTATCGAGATGTACATGACCAAAGGCGCAAGCATTTTCGAACCCAACGGGTGGCTGCTCGATCAACAGGCCCAGCCGCAACAGCAAGGGTTGAATGCGGCGCTGGGTAGCGGCCCGGGCTTCTTCAGCAGCCAGTACAAGAATGACGGATTGATCCAGATCGCAAGCGGATTGTTGGGTGCAACGCCGCTTGCAGACGCGAAGCGGCGGGTCGTCGTCAACGCCGCACGCTTGTGGGATGCGACCAGTGCGAACTGGATGCCTGCCACGTTCTCAAACGGCGTCAACAATCCATACAGGCAGATCAGCATGGTCGGCGCCGCAGTGGCGACGTCTGCCGTGCCAACCTACTTTCCGCCTTATCGGATTGCCGGAGCAAACGACGATTATTGTTTCTTCGCCGATGGCAGTATGTTGGCCAACAATCCGTCCATGACCGCCGTGGCCGAGGCCATCGCAAGTGGCCTGGTGACCAATGTCGGCGATATCCAGCTGCTCTCGCTTGGCACCGGCAGCAGCCCGCAAGGAATTCCGTCCACCGCGATCGGCAATCCGCTCGACTGGGGCACAAAATCCTGGCTGTCTCCCTGGGCCAGCGGCTCGGTTCCGGCCATGCCGCTGCTGAATCTGACCATGGACGCAACGGACGAGCTTGCAAGCATCCAGGCCGAGCAAGTGCTGGCCGGCAACTTCAAGCGCGCCACTGTCGAGCTGCAACGTCCTTACGCACTGGATGACTGGAAGCATGTCTCTGATCTGGCCAGCGAAACCCAGGCTTACCTGCAGACAGATGCGTGGAAACAAACGCGTGACTGGGTCGCCAGCCGCTAGACATAGGGCGGGTATCGGAATATTCGCGCACGCGCTAGAGTGGAGCTGCCGGAGCGCAGCCGCGTGGGTCGCCCGCATGCCGGGTTCAAATCGTTCCGTCTGCATCTACTTGGCGTCAATTCGTGTGCATGCTCTGGTGACACTGACGACCGCGACTTCCGGCGAATCAGGGAATCTTCTTTGCCACTGCACGGATCAGTAGATCTCAACGGCGTGCGTCGGGCGTCATGCCTGTGATCTGTGACCAGTCATCGGCTCCATGAGATTCCTGGAAACTGGATTCGAAAAATACGGAGCTGTGCATCCAGATACCACGCAAGCTGCGTCCAATGGTGTGCCAGGGTGCTGGATGATTGGTAGCCCATGGCGAGAGGCGAGTCGGGACGGCCTTCCCAGTCCCGAAAAAAATGGCAATTATCATGGCTATCACGATCCTTTCTGCGGTGTACGGCACCGGCAATGCAGGAATCGATGTCACCCAGGTGTGCCAAGACATCGTCAATACAGGCAATTACGATATCACCGCAAGCAATGACTTCTTCGGGACCGACCCTGATCCGGGCACGGTCAAGAGCTTTGCGATTCTTTACAAAAATCCGGTATTGAATGGCGGGAATCCCATCGCGCTCGGTTGTGCGGAAAATGGCCAGATCGATCTGGTTCCCAATCCGCCTACTGCCAGTACGCCCGTCCCGGTGCCTTGCAGACCAAGTTTTACAGTCGTCCGTGCGATTTACGGTACCGGCAACAATGGTTACGACGTCACGGCGACCTGCCAGTGGCTGGTCAACAACGGCGGCACCGCGATCCCGGTGAGCAACGCGACATTCGGCGGGGACCCCGATCCCAACGTCAAGAAGAGTTTTGCCATCGTATACACCGCCGTGGGCGGCGGCGCACAGCAGTTGCGTGCCGGTGCGGAAGGTTCGACATTGACCTTGAGTTAGCAAGTTTTGAGCACAGGTCTACAGTGCTCACACGCGTCCAAGGATGCGGTCTGACAGATCCGCGACTGTCCGGTACCTTCTCCCACCAGCGGGGAAGGACTGGAGAATATGCGGCATAGGAGACGCTGACGGCTGAGCGCGATGCTTGGGTGCCAAGCCTCGGCTAATCAGATCCCAAGAGTGCGTCAATAAAATCGAACCTGCTGGCTTGGATTATCTGACGAGTCAGTCGTCCGTTATCAGCCAGGGCTGCAAGCCAAGCTGGTCTTCGCATCTTCAACGAAGCCAATGAGCCACGTCATCTGTGCCACACGCTGACTGGCCTTTGCCTTTGCCGTGTCGAGTGCGCCTGCATTCACTGTCGAACCCATCACCGGAAAATGGTTCACCGATAACCAACAGGCGTTGGTGGAAATCCGGCCCTGTGGCGCGGCGCTCTGCGGCACGATCGTCAAAGTGTTGAGGAGCAAACCCGGTAGCGCAAAGACCGATGCGGTCAATCCGGATCCGGCCAAGGGCAACAACCCGATGGAAGGCAAGGTGATTCTCAGCGAGCTGGTGGATGCACGGGATCTATGGAAAGGCAGGATCTACAACCCCGAATCCGGCAACACCTGCAACGCCAAGATCAAGCGTGGGGCGGATGGCTCCTTGTAAGGTTGAGGGCTGCGTGGCCTTCATCTGTCAGGGACCGACCTGGCAGCCCGCATCTCGATGGCTGTCTGACCCTGAGGTTTCCCCACGTTTTCCCGAGATAGATCAGCTGGTTGCACCCGGATCGTGTAGAAACAAGTGCGCGCAT
>NZ_MDEJ01000029.1 GCF_002940065.1 Xanthomonas populi | reverse complement strand
CGCGGCTGACGTCACTGGGATAGCGTGCTCTCATCTCCATATGATCGGATAATTCGGGAAGACTTTGAACGGGCTCTAAGTGATTGCCGCGAATCGGGCACCACGCTTGGCAAGGCACCGGCGCAGCGCCTATCCACGCCAGTCACGCCTGCTGTCGCCGCTGCGCGTGTGCAGGACAATGCGAGTGCCGAGCCGATGGAGCCGATGGGACAGGCAAAGCTTGCGTTTGATTACACGCATCTTGGTGCGGACGGTGCGGATGTGTTTGCAGCGCTTGTCGCTGACGAGTTAGCCAAGCAAGTGCCTGCGTTGCGGCCGCTGGTGATTCCGTGATGTGTGAGTTGTCCGATGAGGGCCTGTTAACCCATCCGAAGCCCATCAACGATCAGGACGAAGCTGAGCAATCCGAAGAACATGACGTCCAGCGTCTCGCAGCGTGAGAAAATCCGGCGGTCGCCTTTTAGGCGACGCAACAGCCTTTCCACTTCGTTTCGCCGCTTGTACATCTCCCGGTGGTACTCCCAGGGCGCGACCCGATTGGACTTGGGCGGGGCCACCGACACGAAGCCAGGATCAAGCGCCAACTGGCGCGTTTCGTTGCCTTATCTCCCTGCCCGATAGTTCAATCGCTCAGGCTATCAGTGTTAACAGGCCTAGATGCCGGGACTGAACACCTAGATGAGGCGTTGGCGGCGTGCTGCTTACCACTCTACGGCGCGCAATCTAACAGGTGCCACACCGCCGGGCCAGCTGCCCGGCGGGTGTGCATGGCATCTCAGCCGTGCGGCGTCAGCACGATAACGCCCAACGGCGGCAACAGCAGCGGCAGCGACTGTTCATGGCCATGCATGGACTGCTGCTCTGCACTCACCACACCGCCATTGCCCAGATTCGTACCGCCGTAAATCCCGGCGTCGCTGTTGAACACTTCGCGCCATTGGCCACTCTGCGGCACGCCGATGCGATACCCGTGCTGCACGATCGGGGTGAAGTTGATTACCACCAGCACCGGCGCATCGCCGCGCTTGCCCTTGCGCAGGAACGCGACCACGCTGTTGGCCGCATCATCGCCCACCACCCACGCAAATCCGGATGGATCGTCGTCGTAGGCATGCAGCGCAGGGTATTCGACATACAGCCGATTCAGATCGCGCACCAGGGTCTGCACACCGCGGTGGCGGGGGTCGTCGAGCAGATGCCACGGGATGCCACCGTCGTGATTCCACTCGGTGGGTTGGCCGAATTCGCAGCCCATGAACAGCAACTTGCGCCCCGGGTGGGTGAACATGAAGCCCAGATACGCACGCAGATTGGCAAAACGCTGCCAATCGTCGCCGGGCATACGGCCCAGCAACGAGCCCTTGCCGTGCACCACTTCGTCATGCGAAATCGGCAGCACGAAGCGCTCCGAATACGCATACACCATGCTGAACGTCAACTCGCCATGGTGATACCGGCGGTAGATCGGATCCAGTGCGGCGTAATGCAAGGTGTCGTGCATCCAGCCCATGTTCCACTTGTAGTGGAAGCCCAGGCCGCCATGCGCCACATCTGCGGAGACACCGGGAAACGCGGTGGATTCTTCGGCAATCATCACCGCACCAGGCGCATGCTCGCGCACCACTTCGTTAAGCCGGCGTAGGAACGCGATGGTCTCGTAGTTCTCGCGTCCACCGTGGATATTGGGCACCCACTCGCCTGCATTGCGGCTGTAATCGCGGTACAGCATCGAGGCCACCGCATCCACGCGCAATCCATCGACATGGAAGCGTTTCAGAAATTCCAATGCGCTTGCGATCAAGAACCCGGACACCTCACGCCGCCCGTGGTTGTAGATCAAGGTATTCCAGTCGCGGTGGAAGCCTTCGCGTGGGTCAGCATGTTCGTACAGCGCCGTGCCGTCGAAATGCGCCAGGCCGTGTGCATCGGTGGGAAAGTGCGCCGGTACCCAATCGACGATCACACCGATGCCGTCGCGATGGCAGCGCTCGACGAAACGGGCGAAGCCATCCGGCGACCCGAAGCGCGCCGTGGGCGCAAACAACCCCAATGGTTGGTAGCCCCACGAGCCACCGAACGGATGTTCGGTCACCGGCATCAGTTCGACATGGGTGAAGCCCATATCGGCCACGTACGGAATCAGGCGATCCGCCAGGCCATCCCAGTCCAGATCCACGCCTTCTTCGCGCAACCAGGAGCCTGCGTGGATCTCGTAGATGCTCATCGGTGCGTCGTGCGCTTGACGGCGTGCGCGTGTGGCCATCCAGCCGTCGTCGCTCCACTGATGCGGCGTGGGATCGGCCACGATCGAGGCAGTGCCCGGCGCAAGCTCTGCACGCCGCGCCACCGGGTCGGCCTTGGCCGGCAATTCGTGCCCATGCGGGCCGCGCAGCTGGTATTTGTAATGCGCACCGGGGCCGACATCGGGAATGAACAATTCCCACACCCCAGACGGGTGACGCAGCCGCATCGGGTGGCGGCGCGCATCCCAACTGTTGAAGTCGCCCACCACCGCCACGCGTGTTGCATTCGGTGCCCACACCGCAAAGCGCGTCCCGCGCACGCCATCGACGTCGATCGCGTTAGCGCCCAGCGCATCGGCTAATTGCAGATGATGGCCTTCGCTGATCAGGTGCAGATCAAACTCGCTCAGTTGTGGCCCGAACGCAAACGGGTCGGCGGTGTCCTGCTCGCCACCGGTCCAGCCGATGCGCAAGCGATAGCCGCCCTGCGCCGGCAACTCACCCGCGAACAGGCCCGGCTCCGGGCCTGCGTCCAGCGCAATGACCTGACCATCGTCGAGCACTGCGTTGACGTAGTTGGCGCCCGGTTGATAGGTGCGCAACACCCGAGCGTTGTCGGTCGGGTGCGCGCCCAGGATGGCGAATGCATCGCCATGGCGTGCCTCGGCCAGGGCGCGGGTTGCGCCGGGATCCCATCGATTGGTCACTGCTGTCATCACTCCACTCATCATGCGTCTCCTGCACCGGTACGTGTGCGTTGCAGGATGCGTCGCAAGCCTTCAATCGGCACCATCAGCCAGCCGGGACGGTTGGCAGCTTCATAGCGCACTTCGTAACAGGCCTTCTCTACCAGGAACAACAACGTGGCCGCGTTGAACGCTGCCGGCGCGATCCACGGATGGGCGCTGGCACCGAGCACGGCATGGTAAGCGTTCAAGAAGGCTTGCGTGGAGCGGCGACGGAACTGCACCAGGAACTCATCCAGATGCGTATCCACGCCCACACCCGCACGTGCCGCAGTGCCCTCTTCGCCGCGTGCCGAGACTTCGCTGGCGTAATCGAGCGAACGCAGGAGGCCGGCCACATCGCGCAGCGGGCTGGCTTTGGCGCGCCGTTCGGACAAGGGCTTTGCCGGCTGGCCTTCGAAGTCGATCAACACCACATCGTCGAAGGCCACCAGGATCTGGCCCAGGTGGAAGTCGCCGTGCACGCGCGTCAACAACGAATCGGCCAGCACGCTCGGTGCCTTGGCGAGCAAGCTATCCAGCTGCGGGCGCTCGGCCAGCACTGCTTCCAGTGCGTCGCGTTCGATCGCATCGTCGCTGCTGGCCAAGCGCGTGTTGACCGTCTCCCACATCTCTTGAACCTGGCGCGCGACGCCGGCCACCACAGCGTTGGCAGCGGGCAGATCGATGCGTTGCGCGACGAAATCCGCGTCGTCGGTATCGCGCGACAAGGCGTCATGCAGTTCGGCCAGGCGCTTGCCGACCACTGCAGCGAACGCGTCGTAACCGGCGATGGCTTCGGCGCGCGATTCGTCGGTTTGCGCGGTGACGTACTCGTCGAAACTGCGGGCCAGATGATCAAGCGTCCAGCGCCAGGCGTCGCCCTGGTTGCGGATGAAGCCCTGCAATAGCGCAATGGTGGTGATGGTGCCCTGCGCATAGATGCGGCTGACGCTACCAAGCAACGGCGCCGCGTTGGCGTAACCTATCTCGGTCAAACGGCGACCGATCTCGATTTCCGGATTGGCGCCGTTGGCCACATGCCGCAGCAGCTTGAACACCGCCTTGTCGGCAACCACCAGCGAGCTGTTGCTCTGTTCGGCCGACAACCAACGGATGTCCGGATCCTGCGGAATATCCAGCGTGGCCAGCGCCGGCGTCGCTTCAAAACGCACCTGTCCCTGTTGCGAGGCATCGTCGCCATCGCGGAACTCCAGCGTGGCAGTGTCGCGCAACGCATCGATCACCCCGCGCACCATCGGCTTGAGCGCGAACGCATCGGTGAGGTAACCCACCTCGCGGCCCTGACGCACACGCGCCAGTGCCAACTGCTCGGCCAAGGTGCTGGGTTGGTCGCGCTCCCACACAATGCCGACCGGCAACATGTAGCTCTCGTGGCGGCCGTCTTCCAGCTCCACTTCGAGCTCCAACAAGCTCATCGGCTCATCGCCAGGCAATGGTGTACGACGCGAGATGCGCACGTTTTTCAGTACCTGATCCTTGGCCGAGAACCAGCGGCGCGCCGACAACCAGGCCGGCAGGATTTCGCTTTCCAACGTGGGCAGATGCGGCAGCAACGCATTGCTCTCGTCGGTATCGCTACGCAGCACCAGCGTGTGGTAATCCGGCAGCGGCACCGGGGTGGGGACATGCCAATCGGGCAAGGTCCCTTCGCTGACCAGCTGGAAGGCGTAGAAGCCGAACGGCGGCACGGTGAGCAGATAGCTCAACCGCCCGACCGGTGGGAAACTACCGCCGCCAATGATATCCACCGGCACGCGGCCTTCGAACTCGGACAGATCCAGCTCCACCGCCTGCAGCGTATGCGACAGATTGGCCACGCACAGCACGGTCTCGTCCTGATAGCAGCGCAGATAGGCCAGCATGCGGCGGTTGCCCGGATACAAAAAGCGCAAGGTACCGCGACCGAAGGCCTGGTAGCGCTTGCGCACGCTGAGCACGCGGCGGGTCCAGGTCAGCAGCGAATGCTGGTCCCGGATCTGCGCTCCCACATTCACTGCCTGGAAGCCATACAACGGGTCCATCACTGGCGGCAACACCAACTGCGCCGGGTCGGCGCGCGAGAAACCGCCGTTACGGTCGATCGACCACTGCATCGGCGTGCGCACACCATCGCGGTCGCCCAGATGGATGTTGTCGCCCATGCCGATCTCATCGCCGTAATACAGCACCGGCGTGCCGGGCATGGTCAGCAACAAGGAGGTCATTAATTCGATACGGCGGCGGTCGCGCTCCAGCAGCGGCGCCAGACGGCGACGGATGCCCAGGTTGATGCGCGCGCGGCGATCGGAGGCATAGGTCTGCCACAGATAATCGCGCTCCGAATCGGTGACCATTTCCAGCGTCAACTCGTCGTGGTTGCGCAGGAAGATCGCCCACTGGCAGCTTTCGGGAATCTCCGGAGTCTGACGCATGATGTCGGTGATCGGGAAGCGGTCTTCGCGCGCGATCGCCATGTACATGCGCGGCATCAGCGGGAAGTGAAACGCCATATGGCATTCGTCGGCGTTCTGGCCGAAATATTGCTGGGTGTCTTCCGGCCACATATTGGCCTCGGCCAGCAGCATGCGGTCCGGGTATTCGGCATCCAGCGTGGCGCGGATCTTGCGCAAAATTGCATGGGTTTCCGGCAGATTCTCGTTGGAGGTGCCGGAGCGCTCGATCAGGTACGGCACCGCATCCAGACGCAAACCATCCACCCCGCGATCCAGCCAGAAGCGCATCACTTCCAGCACCGCTTCCAGTACTGCGGGGTTGTCGAAGTTGAGATCCGGCTGATGCGAGTAGAAACGGTGCCAGAAGTATTGCCCGGCCACCGGGTCCCAGGTCCAGTTGGACTTTTCGGTATCGCAGAAAATGATCCGCGTGCCTTCGTATTGCTGGTCGGTGTCCGACCACACGTAGAAGTCGCGTTCAGGCGAGCCGGCCGGCGCAGTGCGTGCACGCTGGAACCACGCATGCTGATCGGAGGTGTGGTTGATCACCAGCTCGGTGACCACGCGAATACCGCGTGCATGCGCATGCGTCACCAGGTGCTCGAAGTCGGCGATGGTGCCGTAGTCCGGATGCACCGCCATGTATTCGGCAATGTCGTAACCGTCATCGCGGCGCGGGCTGGGGTAGAACGGCAGCAACCAGATGGTGTCCACGCCGAGTTCGGCGATGTAATCCAACTTGGAAATCAGGCCGGGAAAATCGCCGATTCCATCGTCGTTGGAGTCGAAGAACGACTTGACGTGCACCTGATAAATGATCGCGTCTTTGTACCAAAGCTGATCTGCAACCACCGCGGACTGTTCCGCGTCGGCTTGTAACGATGCGACTGCATTCATGCGACCTCTCCTGCGCGGATGCGCCATAACGCGAATGGCCGCGTCGTCTCTAAACGGATGTGCTGCTGCTTACCTTGCCAGGTGAAGCGATGGCCGTCCCACAGATCGTCCACCGCCACGCTGGCGTGATCGGGCAGGCCCAACTCCCACAATGGAATTTCGATACCGGCATCCTGCGCGGCATTGGGGTCCAGATTGATCGCCACCAACACCATGCTGCGGCTGCGCGACAGGTAACTGGCGTCCAGAAACTTGCCGAAATACAGCACCTGATCGTTATGCGCCTGATAAAAGCGCGTGCCTAGGTGCGACTGCAGCTCGGGATGCAGGCGGCGCAGCTGATTGAAACGGGTGATCTCATCGACGATGTCGCCAGGCGCACGTTCGGGCCAGGCGCGTAGCTGGAATTTCTCCGAGTCCAGATACTCCTCCTTGCCCGGCGCCAGCGGAGTTGCCTCGCATAGCTCGAAGCCTTGATACATGCCCCACAGGCCCGACAATGTCGTCGCCAGCGCGGTACGGATCAGATGCCCGTTGCGTCCGCTGGTCTGCAGGAACAGCGGATTGATGTCCGGCGTGTTGACGAAGAAATGCGGGCGGAAGCACTCGCGTGGCACGCCCTGGTTCAACTCTTCCACGTACTCCTGCAATGCCTGCTTGTGGTTGCGCCAGGTGAAGTAGGTATAGGACTGCGAAAAACCGCACTTGGCCAGGCGGTACATCATCTTCGGCCGGGTGAAGGCTTCGGACAAAAATACCACGTCCGGCCGGCGCCCACGCACATCGGCAATCAGCCACTCCCAGAACGGAAACGGCTTGGTATGCGGGTTGTCAACGCGGAACAGCGTGACGCCCTCGTTGACCCAGAACAGCACCGCATCGCGCAGCGTGTTCCACAGATCGGGCACCGCACCGCTGGCGTAGAAGTCGACGTTGACGATGTCCTGGTATTTCTTCGGCGGGTTCTCCGCATACGGAATCGAGCCGTCCGCGCGCCAGGTGAACCAGTCCTTGTGATCGCGCAGCCATGGGTGGTCCGGCGCGCACTGGATTGCGAAATCCAGAGCCACTTCCAGCCCATGCGCACGCGCGGCCTGGATCAAGCGGCGGAAGCCCTCCAGCCCGCCGAGTTCGGCATGCACGTCGGTATGCCCACCATCGATCGCGCCAATTGCATACGGACTGCCCGGTGCGCCTTCGACAGCGGTGACCGCGTTATTAGGGCCCTTGCGGTTTTTCGCGCCGATCGGATGGATCGGCGGCATGTACAGCACGTCGAAGTTCATCGCGCGAATATGCGCCAGTCGCTCGATCACATCGTCGAAGGTGCCGTGCTTGTGCACATCGCCGCTTTGCGAACGAGGGAACAATTCGTACCAGCTTGCGAAATGCGCCGCGCGACGTTCGGACTCCACCCGGAAGGTCACCGGGTATTCGGAGCGGAACGGCTTGTCGTCGGCCGATGCCATGGCCTGCGCGGTGTCCGGCTCCAGCACGATCGCAAGCTGCTGCAGCGGCTCGCTCTGCGCACCGATGCGGGTGAGGGCAGCCTGCAAGCGCTCGGCCAGCGCGCTTGTGCTGCGTGCATGCGCGGCCTGCACCACGGCCACAGCCTCCTGCACATCCACCGGTAGCACTGTGTTGGCGGCGCGCTTCTTTTCCAGATCCGCATGCAAGGTGGCGAACACATCGCGCCAGCCCTCCACACGGAACTCATAGGTACCGATGCGCTCCAGCGGGAACTCCGCACGCCAGCGATCATTGCCCAATGCACGCATCGGCGCGCTGGCCCAGGTCTTGGCATCGGCCGGGCGCCACAGCACCGCCACCGCAAGGCGGTCGTGCCCATCGCAGAACGCATCGGCCTCTACACAGATGCGGTCCCCGACTGTGCGCTTGACCGGGAAGCGGCCATTATCGACCGACGGCGTCACCGATTCGATGCACACGCGCTCCCATGCGGCCGCCGTCTGCGCACGCGGGCGCATGCGCGGCACCGCCAGCACATGCCGTGCCGGCACACTGCGATATACGCGCACTTCGCCTGGCTCCAGCGCTTCCAGCGTCGCCCCAGACAGCCTGCTGCCATCTTCGCCCACCAGCGCTTCGGCATCGCCCAGCAGACGCAGCAGATCCGGTGCGGGCACCGGCACTACATGGTTGGCATCGCCATTGATCAACAGCAACGTCGGCAGGCCACCAAGCGGTTCCACCGCCACGGCAGTGAGCCCGGTGGCTTCGCGCAATAGCGGGCGCAGCCGCAGGCCGGCATTGCTGGTCGGCACGCTATCGGTGGCGCGGATGGAAGATGGCACTGCATCGAGCTGCGCAGCGTTCAACAACCACGCCCCGCCCAATGCCTGCGCCAGTTGCCAATGCTGCTCGGGCTTGGCTGCACGATTGCCATCGGGCGCATCCAGCACCGCAACGACCTGCGCTGCGAGCGCGCGCAAGGCGGTGTCTTCATCGAAGAACCAGCTGCTGCGCCCATCCCACCAGGCCAGCGAGGAGAACCCCGCATCGAACCCGGCACCGGCCAGCTGCTGCAAGCCCCCTATGCCCAGACCCGGCGTCCACGCCGCAAACACCACCTCCGGTGCCTGCGCATGGACGCGTGTAATCAGCTCGCGCCAGCGCTGCGCCGGCACCTGCTGCGGCTGCAACAGGCGGAAGCCGGCGACACCTTGCGCGGCCCAGTCCAGCAAGCGCGCGCTCCACCACTCCACCAGCGCCGCGCCTTCCTGCGCATAGGCAAAGCGCGCCTCGGCCACTTCCGGCGTCGCACGCGGCTGACGCGGATCCGGCACCGCCGTGCTGCGTGCGCGGAACCACTGCGGGTTCTCGCGCACCACCGCACTGGCCCCGCCTACTTCGTCCAGCCGCACATCGAGCAGCAGCTTCACGCCAGCGCGTTGCGCCGCCTGCACAAGCTCAGCTAGGCGAGCTGCGTCGGCCTCGCTGCCGCTGGCGACTTCGCTCAACCGGCCTTCTGCATCCCGCTCGAACGGCGGCGGCGCCACCACGTAGTGACAGCCTGCTTCGCGCGCCGCTACGCAGCGCTGCTCCAGCCAGGCGTGCTCGTTGGTTGTTTCGTTGAGTACACAGATCCGCATGTCGCCTCCTAGCAGACCACGGCGCGAACACGCGCCGTGACGATGGCAGCAACGCGGCTCGAACTACCCCGCAGATCCACAGGCGCTCGCTCACCACGCACCAGTCCAACTTCCGTCCAGATCGCCCCCTGCCTACCCGCCGCCTGGCCAATTTTTCCTACTCTCACTGAACTCATGCGCAACTCCGAAACGATTCTTGACCCATGCAGTCAAGCACCGTCACTGCAAATTTCATGTGTCGGTCGAATTGACGAAAATCAAACAAGCGCGGCTGTGGTGAACCGGCCGCGTGACAGCGCTCATGGAAACGCGCGCTTCAACCACGTGACGTGTAACAAGCGATGCGCCTATGCGCGCATGAAACGCGTACCAACTTGAAGATCGCATCAAAGCATTCGTTCGCACCAGCATTGGGCAAAAGCGAACGCATGTTCGCCTGGAAGTGACGGCGCATCCGGATTGCTTGCACACGGTGGCAACCCCAGTCTTCACCTGAGTGCTGCCTATTGCTTGCCTTCACTGGACGAATGCGCTACCGCATTGAAGCGGCAGCGCATTCGTCAGCATCAGTCGGTGCCGTACTTCGGGTTATACGGGCCGTATAGCAGTCCACCGGAATGGCCGGTGGAGAGCAATCGCTGACTTGCGAGGTTGCCGATCCGATGGCTACGATCAGTGACCTGAACGTTTCGTACACCGGCGCCAGCGGCATGACGTCATACCCTGCTTCGGCCAACGGCAACGTCGTCACCGACAGCACACTCAAGCCTGCATCCTCGTCTGGTGCATGGCTCAAAGGCGGCAGCACAAGAATGGAGCGTGGCTTGCTGGCTCTGTACGCGGTGTCATCGCGTGATACAGGCTGGATTGCACACGACGTCCCCCCGCCCTGAGTAGCGGTCAGGTTTAGAGTCCGGGGGGAATGATATCGGTGTTGGCCGGCTGTTGGGCATAAGCAGCCGGTGTCATGCCGCCGAGTGCATTCTTGGGCCGGTCTTCGTTATATGCGCGTCGCCAGCGTTCGATCTCGGTGCGCGCATGCAGCAGTGTTGCGAACCAGTGCTCGTTGAGGCATGCGTCGCGTCGCCGGCCGTTGAACGATTCGACGTAGGCGTTCTGGTTTGGCGTGCCGGGCTGGATGAGCCGTAGCTGCACACCACGGGCATGCGCCCAGGCGACCATCGCCTTGCCGCACACCTCCTTGCCGTTGTCAGTGCGGATCACTTGCGGCCAACCACGTCTGATGGCCAGCCGGTCGAGTACGCGCGTCACCCCGTCGCCAGAGAATCACGCGTTACACGTCGATGGCGAGCGCGTCGTGTGTTGCATCATCCACGATCACCAGGCACTTGATGACGCGGCCTTCGGCCGTCCAGTTGCTGCCCAAAGGAGCGGACCTGCCTGGCGTCAGTCAGCACTACCTCACTCGCATCGCCTGACTGATGAACACCCGTCCACGGAAAACCCTGGACTGGACAACACCCAGCGAGGCGATGGAAGAAGAACTCGCAACGTTCGCATCACGTGTTGCACTTGAGTCTTGAGACCGCCCAACCTTGACCAGAGTATTCAAATGCACTGGCTTTACACTTTTACAAAATTGCACCCAAGAAAACTTGGGTGCAATAGGCTGACTGAATTATTCGAAAGGCTAAAAATTCAGCCCTGCGCCTTGTCAAACTCCAGGTGATACCGCGTGGCTTCATTTACCTCATTCTTCGAGCCCAAGAACACCGGCACGCGCTGATGCAGCTGGGTCGGCTGGATGTCCACAATGCGCTCGCGCCCCGTGGTCGCCGCACCGCCGGCCTGTTCCACCAACATGCTCATTGGGTTGGCTTCGTACATTAGGCGCAGCTTACCGGGCTTGGTGGCGTCTTTCTTGTCCCAGGGGTAGATGAAGATGCCGCCGCGGGTGAGGATGCGGTGCACGTCAGCAACCATGCTGGCGATCCAGCGCATGTTGAAGTCCTTGCCGCGGGTGCCGTCCTTGCCGGCCAGCAAATCGCCCACGTAGGCCTGCATGGCCGGTTCCCAGTGGCGCTGGTTGGACATGTTGATGGCGTATTCGGCGGTGTCGTCGGGCACGCGCATGTTGGCCTGGGTCAGCAGGAAGCTGCCCTCTTCGCGCTCCAGGGTGAAGGCGTGGGTGCCGTGGCCGAGCGTGAGCACCAGCATCGTGCTGGGGCCGTAGATGCAGTAGCCGGCAGCGACCTGCTTGGTGCCCGGCTGCAGGAAGTGCTCGTCGCCAGGCTTTTCGGTGCTTTCCGGGGCACGCAGCACCGAGAAGATGGTGCCGACCGAGACGTTGACGTCGATGTTGGAGCTGCCGTCGAGCGGATCGAACAACAGCAGGAAGTCGCCGCTGGGGTATTGGTCGGGCACCGGTTGGCTGTGATCCATTTCTTCGGATGCGCACGCGGCCAGGTGGCCACCCCAGGCGTTGGCTTCGAGCAGGATGTCGTTGCTGAGCACGTCGAGCTTCTTCTGCGCCTCGCCCTGCACGTTGCCGGTGCCGGCATCGCCAAGCACGCCGCCCAGGGCACCCTTGCTCACGGCGATGGAGATGCGCTTGCAGGCGCGCGAGACGATAGTGATCAGCTGGCGCAATTCCGCATCGATACGGCCGGCGTGTTGCTCTTCGATCAGGAAGCGGGTCAGCGAGGGACGCGACATGGGAACGGGCAGCCTGTGTAGTAAGTGGTCCGCCATTGTCGCCATTGTGCCGTTAGATTTCGATCACTGGATGTGCGTTTTGCAGCGTCGCTGATCGAATATGTGCCAATACTCGGCAGGAATTGGGTGGGNCCCCCCCCCCCCGCAGGCGTGGGAAGGGAGCAGTGAGGACACGGTCGTGGACAGCTTGCGTGCCAATACGCTTACGAAACGCGGGTTGGGGGTGCTTGACGCACCTGTGCTTTAGGCATCTTCCACAGCGGGTCGTTCGAAGCAGCGCCGCCTGCGGGCATAAAAAAACCGGGAGGCTTGCGCGCTCCCGGTTTGGCATCTCACCCAACCGCTGCGGTCACATGCGGCTGACGGTCGCCACGGCCTGTGCCACGTAATCCAGATTGCGCTGGCTCAGTGCGGCCACGCAGATACGGCCGGTGCCGACGGCGTAGATCGCAAACTCGTCGCGCAGGCGGTCCACCTGCGTTCTGGTCAGGCCCGAGTACGAGAACATGCCGGCCTGGCGCTGGATGAAGTCGAACTCCGGCGCGCCCAGCGTGGCGAGCTTGGCGACCAGGCCTGCGCGCAGGGCGTGGATGCGCTCGCGCATCTCGGTGAGCTCTTGCTCCCACAGATCACGCAGCTCCGGGCTGGTCAGCACGCCGGCCACCAGGGCGGCGCCGTGCGTGGACGGGCTGGAGTAGATCGTGCGGATGATGCGCTTGACCTGCGACTGCACCGCCTTGGCTTCGGCGGCGGTGGCCGAGACCACCGACAACGCGCCAACGCGCTCGCCATACAGCGAGAACGACTTGGAATACGAGCTGGCGACCACGTAGCTGTCGATGCCTTCGGCGGCCAGCAGGCGCACCGCATACGCATCGGCCTCGATGCCCTTGTCGAAGCCCTGGTAGGCGATGTCGACGAACGGGAACAGGTTGCGCTCCTTCAACACCCAGGCGACCTGCTTCCACTGGTCCTTGGTCAGGTCGGCGCCAGTCGGGTTGTGGCAACAGGCGTGCAGCAGCACCACCGTGCCCGGCTCCAGCTTGGCCAGATCGGCGAGCATGCCGTCGAAGTTCAGGCCATGGCTGACGGCGTCGAAGTAGGTATAATCCACAACCTCGAAGCCGGCCGCGCCGAATACCGCGCGATGGTTTTCCCAACTCGGGTTGCTGATGGCGATGGTGGAGGTGGGCAGCAGCTTCTTGAGCAGGTCCGCGCCCACGCGCAATGCGCCGCTGCCGCCAACGGTCTGCGAGGTCGCAACGCGGCCGGACGCCACCAGCGCCGACTCGGCGCCGAACAGCAGCTCCTGGGTGGCCTTGTCGTAAGCGGCCAGGCCGTCGATGGGCAGATAGCCGCGCGGTTTGGCCTCCAGCGCGAGCTGCTGCTCGATCTTGTGCACGGCGCGCAACAGCGGGATGCGCCCGTTTTCGTCGTAATAAATACCCACACCCAGGTTGACCTTGTTGGGGCGGCTATCGGCGTTATAGGCCTCGGTCAGGCCCAGGATGGGGTCACCTGGAACCTGTTCCACATTTGCAAAGAAGGACACGGCATGACTCGCTGAAGGACGAAAGAGTGAGGGACTTCCGGGTGCTTGACCGCGGCTGGGTCAAACCGCTTCATCGTAGCAGGGCATGGCGGGCGTAGCATGCTTGGTTCCGTACGCAACAATGCGCTCGCCGTACGGATGAGGGACACTACGCCCATGCCCAGACTCCCCTTGTTGGCCGCCGCGTGCGGCCTGTTCGCGACGAGCGCTGCGCCGCTCGCCCTGGCCGCCGACACGGCGCCGTCGTCTAAACCGATCCAGCGCTTGCCCACCGTGCAGGTGGACGCCGCGCGCGTGCGCGGGGTGGACGACTTCGATCTGCCGGCCTCGTTCACCGTGGTGGCGGCCGATGCCGACAACCGCCGCGGCGCGCAGGTGTCCGAGCTGCTCGACGGTATCCCCGGACTGGTGGCGCGCGACCGCCAGAACTACGCGCAGGACACTCAGCTGTCGATCCGCGGCTTCGGCGCGCGCTCCACTTTCGGCGTGCGCGGCGTGCGGCTGCTGGTCGACGGCATTCCGGCCACCATGCCCGATGGCCAGGGCCAGCTCTCGCACTTCAACGTGCTGGGCGCGGCGCGTGTGGAAGTGCTGCGTGGGCCGTTCTCGGCGCTGTACGGCAACTCGTCGGGCGGCGTGCTGCAGCTATGGAGCGCCGACGGCAAGCCGGGCGATCCGTGGCGACTGCGTGCCACCTACGGCAGCAACGCCACCGTCAATGTGGGCGCGCAATTGCTCGGCCAACAGGGCGCGGTGCACTACAACCTGGCCGCCAATCATTTCCAAACCGACGGCTTCCGTGACCACAGCCGCGCCAAGCGCGATTCGGTCAACGCCAAGCTCGGTTTCGATCTGGCCGAGGGCAGCCGGCTGGAGTTGGTGCTCAATGCTCTGGATGCGCCGGATGCGCAGGATCCACTGGGCTTGAGTCGCGCCCAGTTCAACGCCGACCCGGCGCAGGCCACCTCGGTGGCGACCCAGTTCAACACCCGCAAATCGGTGCGCCAATCGCAGGCCGGCGCGATCTTCACCCAGCAGTTCGACAGCCAGACCCTGCGCCTGATGGCTTACGGCGGGCAGCGCAGCGTGGAGCAGTTTCTGGCGATTCCGGTGGCGGTGCAGCGCAACCCGCTGCACTCGGGCGGGGTGATCGATCTGGACAGCAATTATGGAGGCGCCGATGCACGTTGGGCCTGGCAGGGGCAGGCTATGGGCCGGCCGCTGCAATTGACCGTGGGTGCCAACGTCGATCGCCAGCGTCAGCACCGTACCGGTTACGAAAACTTCGTCGGCGACATGCTGGGCGTCAAAGGCGCGTTGCGCCGCAACCAGCGCGATCAGGTCGAAAACGTGGACCAGTTTGCGCAGCTGTGGTGGCAGTGGAGCGATCGCTGGTCGGCATTGATCGGCGTGCGCCATAGCGAGGTGCGCTTTGAGTCCGACGACCACTACATCGTCGGGCGCAATCCAGACGACAGCGGCCAGCGTGATGATTCGGCGACCACGCCGGTGGCCGGCATCGTGTTCCGCGCCGACGACGATCTGCGTTTCTACGCATCGGTGGGACGCGGCTTTGAAACGCCGACCTTCAACGAGTTGGGCTATCGCAACGATGGTGGCGCCGGTCTGGCGCCGGTCTGGCGCCGGTCTGGCGCTGGATCTGCGCGCCGCCAAGAGCCGCAATGTTGAGGTCGGCAGCAAATGGCGCGCGCAAAGCGGCGCAGCGCTGGAGTTGGCGTTGTTCCGCGCCGACACCGACGACGAGCTGGCGGTGGCCAGCAACACCAACGGACGCAGCACCTTTCGCAATATCGGTGCGACCCGCCGCCAGGGCGCGGAGCTCAGTTGGAATCAACCGGTGGGAGACACTCAGCAAGTGCAGCTGGCCTACACCTTCGTCGATGCCACTGTGCGCGATGGCTATCTCACCTGTGCCAGCAGCGGCTGCGCCACCCCCACCGCGGCGGTGACCAGCGGCGCCCGCCTGCCCGGAGTGCCACGTCAGCAATTGTTTGCGCGTTGGCAATGGCAGCCGTTGCAATGGCAATTCGCCGCCGAATCGGTGGTGTCCGACGCCACCGTGGTCAACGATCTGGCCACCGAGCGCGCGCCTGGCTATGCGCTGATCAATCTGGAAGCCTCCAAGCGCTGGATCACCACACTTGGTGGGCTGCGCACCTTCGCACGCATCGACAATGTGCTGGACCGGCAATACGTCGGCTCGGTGATCGTCAACGACGGCAACGGGCGCTATGACGAGCCGGGTCCGGACCGCACGTATACGGTGGGGCTGCAGTGGGATTTTGGGGGTTGAGTCGGTGCCGCTTTGGTGGAAGCACACACGGCAATGATCGTCGTGGGCCATGCGCCGGCCGACTGGTTCCTGTTGCGCGATGGTGACCTCGACTGGTTGGACGTGAAGTGCAACGTGTCGTTTACCGGTTTCCCGGTGCTGCTGGCATTGAATGCAACCGGGCAGGCCGATGTGGTGGCAGACGGGCATGCTGCATGCGCGCGTCCTGCCGCGCAGGTGCACTGGCAGCCGCGCGATTTTGTGATGCGCGATGTCAGTGCCAGCCACGGTGCGTGTGTCACGACGGTTGTGCAAGCGCGGCAAGCGGCAAACACGGCCGCTGCGTGAGCGCGCGTCGCGCTTAGCAAACGGTTGCCTCGTGCCGCGGTCGTGAGTCGGTTGTAGAGCGGATGATCTGCGGCTTGGCTGCAGGGTCCTTCGAGATGGTCGGTGTGCAGGGGTGCGAGCAGTGCACGCTTGTAAGCCGCACAGCACGCACCCAACCCCGCGCGATACGTGTTGTTACACCTACCGAGTTGCGTATGGCACAACTGCGTCATGCACGACCTCGCTGCAGCGCCTGCGGCTAGCCGGTTATGAGGTGCGTGCAACGCTCGGTGCCCCTCACACAATGCATGGAGCACGTGATGAAGTTTTTGGGAGCGATATTGATTGCGATGCGCGATGCGGCCAGCCTCTTGGCCGGTGCTGCTGCCGCTGCGCCTTCGGAACAGGGCCATTTGCGTGTGACGCGCACCTAGCCAGCCACGAGTCCGGCGGTGCCGCAAGTCCATCGATGGTTGCTGGCACAGCCATCCACGCTGCAGCCGCCGGCCAATGCGACCGAACTGGGCCAAGTGCGCACCAGCTAGCTCACGCACGCACCAGGTGCGGATGGGCGCACCGATCTGACCAGCACAGAGGTTGCCTTCCCTATGCGTGGTCATAGCGGTGATGAGGTCAGCATCGATGCGTGTGGCGCCAGCATTCGCTATCAATGGAAGTACCGATGGATGTCGTCGTCGGCAAACGCCGGTTGGCAGTTGCAGGGTTACCCGTTCGAGCGGGTGCAAGACTGCGATGCCGCCATGGCGGATCCCGGGTTCTTCAAGCTGGCCGTACCGCGCGGCTGCGGTGAGCTTGCACAGCGGCTTGCGGACCATCGTTTCGCAAATTGCGAGGGCTAAACGGATCAGGTTTGTCACGAGTTATTTTCTGTGCACGCAATGCTGCGCTGCAGCCTCGTACGGCCTGGGCGCGTGGGTATGGAGTCGCGCTGCGTCACGCCTGTATCGCATGGGCCGCGCGATCCATGCCAGGCGCGTGTGGACCAACTGCTCCCAGGCTTATCCGGCGCATGCCGCATGCGGTGGTTACAAGCATTCGGGAATTGGTCGTGAGAATCACAAGATGATGCTCGACCATTATCAGCAGACCAAGAATGTGCTGGTGAGCTATCGGCCGAAGGCGCTTGGGTTTTTCTGAAAACAGTCGTGGATGGCAAGCACGCTACGTTGGCCTGGCGGCCGCGTAGCATGCTCGATACGGTGGCCTGATGCGGCTGCAGGAGGCGGGCCGATGCACAGCACCAGGAAATCCACCAGGCAATCTGACATGCCGCTGCAGGTCATAGCCACGTTGGCGGGGTTGCAGTTGATCGACTCGCTGCGCACGGCACGGTGAGCTGCTGTTCCATCAATCCGGCGGCTGTTGCGATGGTTCATCGCCAATGTGCTTCCCGCTAGGGGATTTCATCGTCAGCGATCGCGATGTGTTGCTGTGCGAGATCGGCGGTGCGTCGTTCTACATCGGCGCCTCGCAGTTCGACTACTGGAAGCACACCCAATTGATCGTCGACGTGGTGCCGGGGCGCGGCGGCATGTTCTGGCTGGAAAACGGAAAGAGCGTGCGCTTTCTGCTGCGCTCGCGGCTGTCGACCGATGACGAATTGGCCCGACTGCAGGAAGCAGGTCGGGCGTGGTTTGGATCGGCTTGACCGGCATTGCCGGCGCGTTGTTTCAGCTGCCTGTTTTCAGCTGTCTGTCGCGGCTGAAGGCGCATTGCCCGGCGTCTTGGCCGGGGTATCGGCGTCAGCGGGAATCAGCTTGTCGGGCGCAGCGCCCGCGCCGCGGTCTTCGTGGTGTTCGGCATCGCGCTTGCCGTGCTGTTCGCCCGGCTGGGTGGGTTGGCCGCGCAGTGGGTCACGGGGCACGAGGTTCTCCTGAGATGTGAGATGGGTGCGCAGTTCAGCGCGCGCGCGGTGAAGAACATGCAGTCGCCCCATGCGAACGGCTCACGCATGGATCACGGTGCCCGCGCTACAGCTATGGGTTATCCAAAACAGCACCCGGAGTCACACCCCGATGGCACGACCGATCTGGACCGGAACCCTCTCGTTCGGCTTGCTCAACGTGCCGGTGTCGCTGATGTCGGGCGAGCGCAAGGTAGACCTGCACTTCCGCATGCTCGATTCGCGCGACAAAAAGCCGATCCGCTTCGAGCGCGTCAATGCCGATACCGGCGACGAGGTGCCGTGGAAGGAGATCGTGAAGGCGTTCGAGTACGACAAGGGCAGCTATGTCATCGTTGATGAGCAGGATATCCGTTCCGCCTCACCGGAAAGTCATTAGACGGTGGAGGTGGAAACCTTTGTCGGCGCCTCCGACATCGACCCGCGCTATTTCGAAAAGCCTTATATCCTTGTGCCAGGCAAGAAGGCCGAAAAAGGCTATGTACTGCTGCGCGAGACGCTGCGCGACACCGGCAAGGTGGGCATCGCAAAAGTGGTCATCCGCACCCGCGAATATCTGGCCGCGGTCATGCCGCAGGGCGATGCGTTGATCTTGTTGCTGCTGCGCTACCAGCAGGAAGCGGTGGACCCGCAGGATTTCAAACTGCCGGCCGGGGCAGTGGGCGAGTACCGCATCACACCCAAGGAACAGGAGATGGCCAGGCAGCTGATCGAGTCGATGTCCGGCAGCTGGCAGCCGGAGGATTACCACGACGAATTCCGCGGCAAGCTGGAGCAGCTGCTGCGCAAGCGCATCCAGGAAAAGGGCGGCACCACCAAGGGAGATATCGAGCCGCCGCAGCACGAAGACGCCACCACCAACGTGGTCGATTTCATGTCGCTGCTGCAGAAGAGCCTGCAGGCCAATACAGGCACCCCTGCCAAGAAAAGCAGTGCGCCGGCAGCAGCACCCGCCAAAAAAACCGCAACCAAGAAAGTGGCCAAAAAAACCGCAAAAAAGACCGCGACCAAGGCGGCCAAAACAGCTGCAGCGAAAGCGCCGCCGCGCCGCAAGGCGGGATAAGCCCAGCCCATGCCATTGCGCGACTACAACGCCAAGCGCCGCTTCGACCAGACACCGGAACCGGCCGGCGAGGCGCCTGCAAGCGCCAACAAACAGCCGATCTTCGTGGTGCAGTTGCATCACGCCAGCTCGCGCCACTACGACTTCCGCCTGGAAGCCGATGGCGTGCTCAAGAGTTGGGCCGTGCCGAAGGGGCCATCCCTGCGCGCCGGCGAAAAGCGCCTGGCGGTGCAGGTGGAAGATCACCCGCTGTCGTATGCCAGCTTCGAAGGCGACATCCCGCAAGGCCATTACGGCGCCGGGCATGTGGATGTGTTCGACCACGGGCAGTGGCGCTGCGAGGGCGATGCGTTGGCGGCGCTGGACGCGGGCAAGCTGGAATTCGAATTGCAGGGCACGCATCTGCGCGGTGGCTTTGCATTGGTGCGCACACAGATGCGCGGCGGCAAACCGCAGTGGCTGCTGTTCAAACGCACCGATGCGTACGCGGCCGATCTGGATGCCGATGCGCTGCTGGCGCAGCAGGCGGCAGGCGTATCGGCTGCGGCGGCTCCAGCAACGCGTAGCAAGGCCAGCCGGGCGCGGCGCGCGCCGGCGGCGCAAAAGGCCATTGCCGAGACATCGACTGCAGCCAGCAAACGCGCACGCCCAGGGCGTGCGGATTCCAGACACTGGCGCACCCGCGCATTGGCGCTGGACGGCGCACGCGATGCGCCATGCCCAACCGAGCTGCGCGCACAGCTGACCTTGCTGCGCGCGCAAGCGCCCCAGGGCGAGCGCTGGCTGCACGAGATCAAGTGGGACGGCTATCGCTTGCTGGCCGATCTGGTCGATAGCGACGTGCAGCTGCGCTCGCGCAACGATCAGGCCTGGACGCAGCGCTTCCCGGATGTGGTGCGCGCGTTGCAGGCGTTGCCGGTGCGGGATGCGCGCCTGGATGGCGAGCTGGTGGTGCTGGACGCACAAGGACGCACAAGGACGCAGCGATTTTTCGGCGCTGCAACGCGCGCTTGATGGCAGCGTCACTCAACCGCTGCGCTACGTCGTGTTCGATCTGCTCGGCGTCGCCGGAGTGGATCTGCGCGAGACCCCGTTGCTGCAACGCAAGCAATTGCTGCGCGCGTTGCTGGGCGATCAACCGGGCACGCTGGCGTTTAGCGACCATGTGATCGACCACGGTCCTGAGGTGTTTGCGGCCAGTGCCGGCACCGGCTGGGAAGGCGTTGTCAGCAAGCTGGCCGATGCGCGTTATCGCGAAGGGCGCAGCGCCGATTGGGTCAAGACCAAGCATGAAGACAGCGACGAGTTCGTCGTGGTGGGTTACACCGAGCCCAAGGGCGCACGCAGTGGTTTTGGCGCATTGCTGATGGCGCAACGCAACGGCAAGACGTTGCGCTATGTCGGGCGCGTGGGCACCGGGTTCGATGATGCATTGCTTGGCAAGATCACCGCACTGTTGCAGGCGCTGCATAGCAACACCGCCACGGTGGTATTGCCGACGCATGTTCTGGGACGGCCACGCGATGTGCAGTGGGTGCGACCGGTGTTGATCGCCGAGGTCGCGTTTCGCGGCTGGGCTAAAGAAGGTCTGCTACGGCAAGCCGCGTTCAAGCGTTTGCGTGAGGACAAACCCATGAGCGCGTTGGGGGGCGATCGTGCTGCGCCGGGCAAGGCGCGTGCTGCGGGCGGAGGGGGTGGCAAAGTTGAAGTCGCTGCTGCGCCAGTGAGCAAGACGGCGACCAAGAGGGCAACGAAGACAGCCACGAAGACGGCCTTCACGACAGTCAAAGCGCCCACAAATGCGGTGAGCAAGCGGGTGCGCTCGGCGAAATCGCAGATCACCACACCATCGACAACGGAATCGAAAGCATCCAAATCCACAGCGTCCACGTCCGTGTCTGCGTCGATACCTGCCGACGGCATCACCATCACTCATCCCGAGCGCGTGGTGTTCGATGCGCTCGGCATCAGCAAGGGCGCTGTGGCCGACTACTACCGCGCGGTGGCACCGCTGGTGCTGGCGGAGATCGCACGCCGCCCCTTGTCGCTGTTGCGCTGCCCCGACGGTGCCGGCGGCGATTGCTTCTTCCAGAAGCACGAAGGCCGCCATCTGGGCGTGCATATCATGGCGATCGCGCTGCAGCAAAAAAGCGGCACTGAGGATTACATCTACGTGGAAGACGCCGCCGGCCTGCTCGAGCTGGTGCAGATGAACACGCTGGAGTTGCATCCATGGGGCGCGCAGGTCGATGACCCGGAGCACCCGGATCGCCTGGTGTTCGACCTGGATCCCGGCCACGCTGTGTCCTGGCCCGACGTGGTCGCCGCTGCGCGCGACATCCGCGCCAAACTGCGCAGCGCAGGGCTGGAAAGCGCGGTGCGCCTGTCCGGTGGCAAGGGCTTGCATGTGGTGGTGCCGATCGTGCCGCAAGCGGGCTGGGACCAAGCGCGCGATTTCTGCGAAGAATTTGCACAGGCACTGGCAACGCACGCCCCACAGCGCTATGTGGCCACCATGAGCAAGGCCAAGCGCCACGGCGTGATCTTTGTCGACTGGCTACGCAATGGGCGCGGCAATACCAGCGTGTGTTCGTGGTCGCTACGCGCGCGCGAAAAAGCCACCGTCGCCGTACCGCTGCGCTGGGAAGAATTGGACAAGATCAGCGGGCCGGATGCATTTCCGATGGATAAGGCGTTGGAACGTGCCAGGCGCCAACGTGCGGATCCATGGGCCTCAGTCCTGGCACTGAAGCAGTGCCTGCCGACGGGCGAGCGCAAACAATAACGACGGCGGGCAGCGCCGCCGTCGCCGCGTTTTGCTCGATCCGCAGCCCGCACACGCGATGGGAATCGCATCGTCACCAGCCGATGCACCGTTCCCGTCAAATCAAGGCGAAACCGCAGTCTCCCGCGTCACCCGGCTCAACGCATCGCCACTGATCTCGGCAATCGACCGCGTGCCGGTCAAGGTCATCGCCACGCGCATCTCGCGTTCGATCAGGGTCAGCAGATTCTCCACACCGGCCTGGCCCCCCGCTGCCAGCGCGTAGACGAATGCACGCCCGAGCAGCACTGCGTCGGCGCCCAGCGCGAGCATGCGCACCACATCCAACCCGCTGCGGATGCCCGAATCGGCCAGGATCTTCAGCTGCCCCTTTACCGCATCGGCAATGGCCGGTAACGCGCGCGCGCTGGACAGCACGCCGTCGAGTTGGCGGCCGCCATGGTTGGACACCACGATGCCGTCCGCGCCGAAGCGCACCGCATCGCGTGCATCGTCCGGGTCAAGAATGCCCTTGATCAGCATCGGCCCGGTCCAGAATTCGCGGATCCATTCCAGGTCTTTCCAGGAAATGGACGGGTCGAAATTGGCTCCCAGCCAGCCGATGTAATCCTGCAAGCCGGTCGGGCTGCCGCGGTACGCCGAGATGTTGCCCAGATCGTGCGGTCGGCCCAACAGACCCACATCCCAGGCCCAGCGCGGATGCGTCACCGCTTGCAGCATGCGACGCAGCGATGCGTTGGGCCCGCTCATGCCCGAGTGCGCATCGCGGTAGCGCGCGCCGGGTGTTGGCATGTCCACGGTGAACACCAGCGTGGTCACCCCGGCCGCCTTGGCGCGCTCCAGCGCGTTGCGCATGAAGCCGCGGTCCTTGAGCACGTACAGCTGGAACCACATCGGCCGCTCGATCGCCGGCGCCACTTCTTCGATCGGGCACACCGACACCGTGGACAGCGTGAACGCGATCCCGCGCGCGGCCGCCGCACGCGCCGCCTGCACTTCGCCACGGCGCGCGTACATGCCGGTCAGCCCCACCGGCGCCAACGCCACCGGCATCGCCAACGTCTCACCGAACAACTCGGTACTCAGGCTCAGATCCGACATATTGCGCAGCACCCGCTGGCGCAGCGCGATATCGGCCAGGTCGGCGACGTTGCGCCGCAAGGTGTGCTCGGCGTACGCGCCGCCATCGATGTAGTGAAACAGGAACGGCGGCAAGCGCGCCTGCGCGGAAGCACGGTAAGCGGCGGAGATGATCATCGAAGACGCACGGCAGCTGCGGGGGTAGCCGCTGAGTGTAAAGCGATCGGTGGAGAGGGTGGATGGCTGCACCGCGTGGCGTGCACCGACGCGGCAAGCGATCGGTGCAGGTGCGGCTTCGGCGCACGTTGCCAACACCCCTGTCCGATGACACCGTCTTGCCCGGGTAACAGTGACGATGTAACCGGCGCACGCCTGCGTTGATTCCAGGCAGAGCTAAGCGATGCGCCTGGCGGCTGGCCGACCGGTCGGTCGCTGGACGCATCTGCTGGTCACGCACGACCGTTTGTCAGAGAGCCGTGGCCATCACCCCGACGACGCTCACCGTCAGGCGGGCGCGGTGGCATCGCGCAGTACATCGTCCAGGCGGCTGGCGCTGTTGCGCTATTCTTCGAAACGCAGCCCGGCCATCGCCGCAGGCACGCGGATGATCTGGCCGATGTCGCCATCGCGTGGCGGCAGCAGATCCACATGCCCATCGCCACGTTTGAGCTCCACGATCTGCGGCAAGGCATCGATCAGGCGCGGATAGAAATCGCTGCGGGTGAGCATCAGCACCGCCACGTGAGCGCTGCGGCACAGCGCCTGCAAGGCGGCCGCCCATGCGGCGCGATCGGCATCAGTGATACCGGGCGTTGCCACCATCGCCTCGGCATGGTCGATCACCACCAAAAGATGGCGCCGGGTCTGCAGGCTGCCGCGCGCTGGGGCGCTCTGGCGCATCGCCTCGCTGATGGCCGCATGCAGCGGTGCAGGGCGCTGCAACCAGTCGGTGCGTGTTGCCATCTGCGCCTGCGAAAACACAGCGCGCTCATTCGGTGACCAATCGCAGAGTGCGCGCGCCAGCGTGTCGAGCACATCGTCGCCATGGCATTGCGCCAGGTTGCAATACGCCACTGCGATGGCTTCCAGGCCATCCAATCCACCGGGCTGCGACAGCAACGGCACCATGCCAGCGCACAGCAGCGCGGTCTTGCCGCAGCCACTGGCGCCGCTCACCCGCACCAGCCCGCGTTGGCGATGCAATTGCGCGCGCAGCGCCCAGCACCTGCGCAATGGCATGGCTACGGCCGAAAAATACCTAGGCATGTGCGGGGGCGAACGCCTGCAGCCCCACGTAGGGATTGCCGTGTCCCCATGCCTGCGCGCCCATCACGGCGCCGCGATCATCCTCGGGAAACACCACTGTGGGCAGCAGCCAATAACCGCGCTTACGGATGGTGTCGATGTAGCGCGGTTGGCGGCTGTCGTCGCCGGGCTTGCGGCGTAGTTGGGCGATGGTCTTGTGCACCGGGTTGTCGCCGTAAAAGCTGCCGTGCCACACCCCGATCAACAACTGCTCGGCGCTGATGATCTCGCCCGCGCGCTCGGCCGACGCGATCAGCACTTCCATCCTGCGCGGTTCCAGCGTGATGGGTCTGCCCGTCGTCGATCAGCGCAAGCCGCTCCAGCTCGACCAGCAACGGCCCAAGCCGACACCGTGGAACGCGGCTCAGCTGCGTGACGCGCTCGCTTCGGAGAGACATTCGCTCGGATACCGGTCGCACAGCTGGAAGGGACCTCGACGATCGCCAACAGGCGCAACCAGGCACGGCACGGCAGGCGCAAAAAATAGCACAGGCGACCGGGTAGGAAATCGATGGTGATCGCCGCTGGTGCGGCACTGCGTGCTGAAGTTGCCTGCGTGGCACCGTCGCGTGCGCCGCGATATCGGGCGTCTTCGCGCGCTTCCATACAGCAGCGTGTGTTACGCATCAGGCTGTTTCGCCGGCAGGCCAGCGATTAAGATGCCGCCAGCATCTTGCTGACGAGGAGTACACGTTGATCATCCATCCCAAAGTACGCGGCTTCATCTGCACCACCACGCATCCGCTTGGCTGCGAGCGCAATGTGCTCGAACAGGTCGCCGCAACGCGTGCGCACGGCGTGCGTAGCGACGGCCCGAAGAAAGTGCTGGTGATCGGCGCGTCCAGCGGCTATGGCCTGGCCTCGCGCATCACCGCTGCCTTCGGATTCGGTGCCGACACGCTGGGCGTGTTCTTCGAAAAATCCGGCAGCGCCACCAAGACGGGCACCGCCGGCTGGTACAACTCCGCTGCGTTCGACAAACATGCCAAGGCCGCGGGCCTTTACAGCAAGTCGATCAATGGCGATGCGTTCTCCGATGCGGCGCGTGCGCAGGTGATCGAGCTGATCAAGACCGAGATGGGCGGCCAGGTCGATCTGGTGGTGTATTCGCTGGCCTCGCCGGTACGCAAGTTGCCGGGCAGCGGCGAAGTGAAGCGCTCGGCGCTCAAGCCGATCGGGCAGACCTACACCGCCACCGCCATCGACACCAACAAGGACAGCATCATCCAGGCCTCGATCGAGCCGGCCAGCGCGCAGGAGATCGACGACACCATCACCGTGATGGGCGGGCAGGATTGGGAATTGTGGATCGACGCGCTGGAAGGTGCCGGCGTGCTCGCCAATGGCGCGCGCAGCGTGGCCTTCAGCTATATCGGCACCGAGATCACCTGGCCGATCTACTGGCACGGCGCGCTGGGCAAGGCCAAGGTCGATCTGGACCACACCGCGCAGCGTTTAAATGCGCGTCTGGGCAAGCACGGTGGCAGCGCCAATGTGGCGGTGCTCAAGTCGGTGGTGACCCAGGCCAGCGCGGCGATCCCGGTGATGCCGCTGTACATCTCCATGGTCTACAAGATCATGAAGGAAAAAGGCTTGCACGAAGGCACCATCGCGCAGCTCGACCGCCTGTTCCGCGCGCGCCTGTATCGCGAAGACGGCCAGCCCGCAGAGCGCGACGATGAAAACCGCCTGCGCCTGGACGACTGGGAACTGCGCGAGGACGTACAAGATGCCTGCAAGGCGCTGTGGCCGCAGGTCACCACCGAAAATCTATTCGCACTCACCGACTACGCCGGCTACAAGCACGAGTTCCTCAAGCTGTTCGGTTTCGAGCGCGACGACGTGGATTACGACGCCGAGGTGGATCCGGATGTGAGGTTCGATTGCATCGAGTTGGGGTGAGCGCCGGGAATCGGGAATCGGGATTGGGGAATCGGAAGGGCCGTGGCTTGCTTCATCACTGATCTTCGACAAACTCAATGCGTTGCGTCAGCAGACGACCGGCACACGATGGCGGTGGTCTTCCTGGACTGATGTGACGAATCCCTCATTCCTATTGAGCGCACCGCGCGCTGTAGACAACACCCCTGGAAAGAGCACTGAAAGCCAACGCTCTCAGCTCTTACGATTCCCGATTCCCGATTCCCCACTGCCGATTCACCGCCTCACATCAAACAGCGCATCCCCCGCACAGGCCTGCACATCGGCCACCGACAGCGGATTTAAATCGCCTGGAATCGAGTGCTTCAAACACCCCGCCGCCAGGCCGAAGCGCACCGTGTCCTCCAGCGGCCAGCCTTCGATCAGGCCGTGCAGCACGCCGGCCGCGAACGCGTCGCCACCGCCGATGCGGTCGATGATCGGGGTCAGTTCCTCGCTGGGCGCACGTGCCACTGCACCACTGCGTGGCACCAGCATCGCGCCCAGGCTGTGGTGGTCCACGGTGTGCGCCACGCGCTGCGTGCAGGCCATCAACTGCAGTTGCGGGAACGCTGCAAACGCCTGCTGCGCAGCGGCTTCCACCCGCGCGTCCAGCGTGTCCTGCGGGAACTCGCCACCCAGCACCACCCCGATGTCGCGGTAATCGGCAAACACCACATCCGCACAGTCGAAGAGCTGGTGCAGGATGCCGCGCGCGTCGCCCTGCCAGCGCTGCCATAACATGGGCCGGTAGTTGCCGTCGAACGACACCTTGACCCCGGCCACACGTGCGGCGCGTGCGGCCGCCAACGTGGCCTGCGCCACATAGGCGCCCAGCGCCGGGCTGACCCCGGACAGATGCAG
This sequence comes from Xanthomonas populi, assembly GCF_002940065.1. Taxonomy (GTDB): domain Bacteria; phylum Pseudomonadota; class Gammaproteobacteria; order Xanthomonadales; family Xanthomonadaceae; genus Xanthomonas; species Xanthomonas populi. The sequence goes on along the minus strand of NZ_MDEJ01000029.1, from coordinate 9,524 downwards.
CCACTGCGCACCCTCAAGCAGGCGCGGCCAGTCGTAGGCATCGGCCGGGGCCAGCGCAAACGCCGAATCGGCACGGTCGTAGAGCACTTCGCTCGGCCGGTGGATGGCACCAGTGGTCAAAAAGTACAGCCCCATGCGGCCATCCACCCGCCGCACATGGCGGGTGTCCACGTCGTGCCGACGCAGTTCGCCCAGGATTGCGGCGCCCAGCGGGTTGTCCGCCACCGTGCCGACCATGGCCACCTCGTGGCCGAAATGCGCCAGCGACACGCCGACATTGGCCTCGGCCCCGCCGCAATGCACGTCCAGCCAAGGCTGCTGCAATAGGAGCGCATGACCAGGCGCCCCCAGGCGCAACAACAACTCTCCAAAGCACAGGATACGGGCACGACTCATGCGGCAATTACCTCACTGCGTGGTGCGTCACGGGGGGACACCGTGCGCGCCAGGATGACCATCGGGGTCATTCTAGCCGTCGCGAGAGGCGGCCACTAATGAGAATAATCCGACATGTAGAGACTGCTTGCCCCCATTGTGTGTATGGTGAGGTTTTCTGCTGCGTTGCAAGATGTTTCAGAAATATTCAGCTTGGTACACGCTGTTGACTAGCGGTGTCATTGCCGCTCAAACCCCGCTTTTTCACGTTGTTCATGGACCATTGGGAGGGAGAGGACATGCAAGTTCGGACCACTAACCGGAAGACACCGGTTACTTTGCTGGCGCTGGCGATCGGCCTTGCGCTGAGCGGCCATGCGGCTGCACAAGACGCCACACAGGCACCTGCCGAACCCACCGTCGACCTGGGCACCGTCACGGTGACCGGCTATCGCGCGTCGGTGGAAAAGGCACTGGACATCAAGCGCGGCGAAGCCGGCGTGGTCGATGCCATTGTCGCTGAGGACATCGGCAAGTTCCCCGACCTCAACCTGGCCGAATCGCTGCAGCGCATCCCCGGCGTGGTGATCACCCGTGATGCCGGCGAAGGCCGCAACATCTCCGTGCGCGGCTTGGGCCCGGACTTCACGCGCGTGCGCGTCAACGGCATGGAAGCGCTGACCACGGTTGGCAGCTCGGATCAGTCCGGTGGCACCAACCGCGGCCGCGGCTTCGACTTCAACGTGTTCGCCTCGGACCTGTTCACCCAGTTGATCGTACGCAAGACGGCGCAGGCCGATGTGGAAGAAGGCTCGCTGGGCGCCACCGTCGACCTGCGTACCGCGTGCCCGTTCGATTACGAGGGCCTCACCATCGCCGCCAGCGGCTAGGCCGCCTACAACGCGATGTCCGAAAAGGCCAACCCGCGCGTGGCCGGGCTGATCTCCAACACCTGGGCCGACAACACCTTCGGCGCGCTGGTGTCGGTGGCCTATACCGAGCGCGAGCTGCTGGACGAAGGCAGCAACAGCGGTCGTTGGGCCAATGGCCCGAGCAACGGCAACTTCGCCGCCAGCCCGGCGTTCCCGCAGGCGCGCGATGCCAACGTGTTCCATCCGCGCTTCCCGCGCTACACCTTGATGGAGCACAAGCAGGAGCGCATCGGCGTGACCAGCTCGCTGCAATGGGCGCCGAGCGATTCCACCGAGTTCTCGCTGGACGGTCTGTATTCCAAGATCGACGCCAAGCGCAGCGAAAACTATATCGAAGCGATCTCCTTCAGCCGTGGCGCCGCACAGGGCGGCAAGCCGCAGACCATCGTCAACGACGGCTTCATCGACCCGGCCACCGGTGCGATGTTGTATGGCAACTTCGACAACGTCGACGTGCGCTCGGAAAACCGTTACGACGAATGGAACACCGTCTTCAAGCAGCTGTCGCTCACCGGCGAGCACCGCTTCAGCGATGTGTTCAAGATCAGCGGCATGGTCGGTACCTCAAGCTCGCAGCACGAGAACCCGATCCAGACCACGGTGATCATGGACAAGCTCAATGTCGATGGCTATTCGTACGATTACCGCGGCAACAGCCGCAAGCCGGTGTTCGATTACGGCATCGACCCCACCGACCCCAATGGCTGGACCCTGGCCGAACTGCGTCTGCGTCCGCAACAGGTGCGCAACGACTTCGACACCGGCAGCCTGGATTTCGATTGGAGCGTGAGCCCCGGTTTCCGCTTGAAGGGCGGCGTACTGGCCAAGAACTACACCTTCTCCACCCAGGAATCCCGCCGCGCTTCGGAAGTGGCGGTGCCCACCTTCGCCGATGGCACCCGCATCGTGCCGGCCGACCTGACCCAGCAAACCGGGTTGAGCGCCGTCAACGGCACGCCCAACACCTGGGTGGTGCCGGACCTGGATGGCATTGCCGACGCGCTGGGCGTCTATAGCGGCACCGGCACCTTCGCCCTGGCCGAGCGCGCGGTGAACACCCGCAGCGTCACCGAGCAGGATCGCGGTGCGTATCTGCAAGGCGATTTCTCCTTCGATATCGGCGCGATTCCGTTCTCCGGCAACCTGGGCGTGCGTTACGTGCGCACCAAACAGGAGTCCACCGGCTTTGCCACCGTCGGTACCGCACTCGTGCAGACCACCGCCGAGCGCGAATACAACAACACCTTGCCCTCGATGAACCTGGGTGGCCGAACTGGCACCGGACTTCCTGGTGCGCTTTGGCGCAGCCAAGGTGATGTCGCGGCCTGGCCTGGGTAGCCTGACGCCGGGTGTCACGGTCAACGTCAGCGGCGGTGCACGCACCGTCAGTGGCGGCAACCCGAATCTGGACCCGATTCTGGCCGATACCTACGACCTGGGCTTTGAGTGGTATTTCCAGGAAGGCGCCTTGCTGGGCCTGGGGCTGTTCTACAAGGACATCGAAAGCTTCGAGCAGAACGCACGCGAGGTGCGTCCGTACTCCTCCAGCGGCCTGCCGGTGAGCCTGCTCGCCGGCACGGGCGCCGGCGTCAACGACGACTTCGTCTTCAGTGTGCCGCTCAACACCCCCGGTGGCGATCTCAAGGGCCTGGAAGCCAACTACACCCAGCCCTTCAGCTGGTTGCCGGGCATCTGGAGCAATCTGGACATCCAGCTCAACTACACCTATGTCGATTCGCAGATTCAGTATCTGACCACCAGCGGCGCAGCATCGTTGGAAACCGATCTCACCGGCCTGTCGAAGAATGCGTACAACGCCACGCTGTTCTACGAAGGCGAAAAGTTCGCCGGGCGTGTGTCGGCGACGCATCGCGACGATTATCTGACCCAGGTGCCGGCAACCGAAACCGGCTTCGACGTGCACGGCATGAAGGCCACCACGATGATCGACGCCTCGCTGCGCTACAAGTTCGACAAAAAGATCGATCTGAGCCTGGAAGGCATCAATCTGACCAACGAAGTGGCCGACGAGTGGGTCGGTGCGGCCGCGCAGTTGCCGCTGCAATACAGCGAAACCGGCCGGCAGTTCCTGTTGGGCGTGCGCTACACGTTCTAACTGTTGCGCGCCCGCTGCGCAGGCGCGCAGCGGGCCCTTATTCCAACGCTTGATCGCCTTGTATGCGTGCACTCGTGCACGCATACAAGGCAGTGGGCGTGATGTTTAAAGCCTCTAGCAAACACGTAGCGCGCGGTTGCGCAGCCGTGTTGGTGGTCGCTCATTGCCAGGCCATGGCCTTGGGGGGCTGAGCGCGTCATTGCAGCCAGTGCCCATGGAGTGAGCCCATCATGCAGGTCCGTTCGCGTCGTCCCGCCTGTGTGGTGGGCGCCCGCTTGTCCACCGCGCCTCTGCCGGTGGCTGTTGTGTTGGCACTGCACGCGGCCGCTGCCGTTGCGCAGACCGCACCTGCTCCACAGGCCACCGATGCGGTGGATCTGGACCGCGTGCAGGCCAAGGCCGCCTACCGCGAAAGCCTGCAGCAATCGCTCGATGCCGAGCGCTATCGCGTGGAGCAGGTGGATGCGATCTATGCCGAAGACATCGGCAAGTTTCCCGATCTGAATCTGGCCGAATCGATGCAGCGCATCGCCGGCGTCTGCATCGACCGCGAAGGCGGCGAGGGCAAGCAGATCTCCATGCGCGGCCTGGATTCGGACTTCACCCGCGTGCGCATCGCTGGGCTGGACGCATTGGCCACGGCCGGCAGCGGCAGCGATGGCGTCAACCGCAGCCGCGGCTTCGGTGTCACTCCCTTCGCCTCGGAATTGTTCAGCCACGTCACCCGCAGCAAGACCCAACCGGCGCAGAGGGACGCAGGCGCGCTCGGCGCCACCGTCGATCTGCGCGGCGCGCGCCCGTTCGACGTCGACGGCTTCGAAGCGGCTGCCTCCACGCCTTACGGCTACAACGATCTGTCGCGCGAAAAGGACCCGCGCCTTTCCGGGCTGATCAGCAACATCTGGGCCGATGGCCGCTTGGGCGCGTTGATGTCGGTGTCCTGCAGCGAGCACCATCTGGGCGAAGAGAGCTACAACCCGGTGCGCTGCGAGCACGGCAACGACCGCAACTCCAACCAGAGCACCGCCACCGCTGGCTTCCAGCGAGCCGGTGAGCGTCGTGCGGTTTCTGATGCACAAGCCCACCCCGTCCGCACAGATCAAGACCGCGGTCGGGGCCGCTGCGCGCTGTTTCGACACCCAGCGCCTGCGCGAGCTGGCCACCAGGAAAATCGACGACCCCACCCAGGAAACCGGCAAGGACGTGATCCTGGTCGCGCAACCGGGTGCGTCATGATGGACACGCTTGGACAACCTGCAGAATCGACGTCCGCTGGATGCCAACCGCGAGGGCGTGGCCTTGACCGACTATAGGAAGGTGCCCAACGAGCGCCGTGTGGGCGATGCCTGGCACGGCACCTGGCCGGACACGTTGTTGAAGGACGATAGTCCCAAGTGGCGTCCCGCCAACGGTCTGTCAGTGCGTCGTCGCCACCGCGTGCAACCGCGCGGTGGCTGTTTGCGTGTTTGAATTGACGAGGTGAGCGTGTCGACGTTTTTGTTGCGAATGCTGTGCCTGATCGCGCTGCCGGTGAGCGCGGCCACCACCACCGCCCCGGAACTGTTGTTCCGGGTCTCGGCAGACCGCAGCCTGCAGGCCGATGTCGCCCGCGGCGACGGCGTGCCCAACTTCCGCGACAAGATCGCCCTGGTGCCCACCGGCAAGCGCGGCAACGCCATTCAATGGGCCGACGACGGCGTGCTGGCGTGGACTGCGCCCGGCAACCTCTACACCCAACGCGGCACGCTCGGCTTCTTCTGGCGTTCGCGTTATCCAGTGTGCGAAGCGCCGTTCGTGATCTTCCGCGTCGGCTACGCCGACCACACCAGCTGGGACATGGCCTGGCTGCGTATCGACTAGAACGGCCACGGCGTCGATGCCTTCGTCACCGACGCCAATCTCGCGCGCACCCGCGTCTCCTTTAAGCTCGATAAGAATCCCAGCGCCAGCGACTGGACCCATATCGCGTTTGCTTGGGACGAAACCCGCGGCGTGCGCCTGTATGTCGACGGCAAGGAGGCCGCACGCGTGGACTGCGGTGCGCCCTGCGCCAACGGCGGCGCGCTCGACTTCGACGCCGCGCTCGACCAGTTCGGCCTGGCCGGCCGCGTGATGTCGCCGCACCAGGTGCAGAGCCGCTACAACTTCCTGCGCGGCAGCGACATCGACGAGATCCGCATCTACGACCGCATGCTCGATGCCAGCGGCGCCGCCGCACTCGCACGCCTGCAAGAGCCCACCACCGCCGAGCCCGCCACCGGCGACGCGCAACACGCCGCCTTCCTGCACCGCTACGGCTGGGACAACGGCCACGCACCACCGCTGCTGGAGGCGCCCATCACCCGCATCCGCAAGGTGGAGTTCGCCGACACCCGCGACCTCAAGCAATGGATGTGGAAGGCCACCGACGGCATCGCCGAAACCACCTGGCCCGGCGTCTACAACCGCTCGCGCCTGCCTGGCCGTAACGACTACTTCCAGCTGCCGGACTGGAACACCTACGTCGAAGGCGGCAAGGCGCTGGACCTCACCCTGCCGGACGAGCCGGTCAACCGCATCGAGCTGCGCGGCGCCGCCTATGGCCAGGCCAGCTACACCGCGCCCCGTGCCGCCGGTGCAACCACCGCGCAAGCGCAACCGCTGTTCGACCGCAAGCAAGGCGCGGTGCGCAGCGTGGACCAGTTCGCCCAGCGCCACGGCGGCACGCTACGTTTTGCCAACACCGCGCAGGAAACCCCGATCCAGGAAATCTGGGCCTACAACGTGCAGCCAGGCGAGGTCCCCAAGGGCAGCGCGCAACTCAGCTACACCGTACGCAGCGACATCCAGCCCGACTACGACAACCTCGCCCCGCTGCGCGATGTCATCGCCGGCCGCTACCCGCCAGGCGAGCGCCAGACCGTGGTCGCCCTGCCCCCCAAGGCACCGGCCCGCACGCGCCCCAGCGACAAGCCCGCCGCCAGCAGCGCGCAGCAGCCCATCGTGCACATCCTGGTGCCGTCCAGCCTGGGCAACCCGCCGCCGGACCAGGCGCTGATGCGCAGCTGGTCCTACGGCTGGGAGAACATGCACGACGGCCTGGACGGCATCGCCATCACCCTGCCGGCGCTGACCCTGCCGGCCACCCACAACGGCAGCATCCCGCTCAACCTTCGCATCAAGGACCCCATCTGGCCCGCGCGCGACATGATCGACGTCTCGGTCGCGGTCACCCCCGGCCAGGCCCGCACCCTGTGGCTGGACCTGCGCGACAGAATCTTGAGCAACGACAGCCTGATGCTCAGCATCGCCGCCGCCGCGCCCGGCTTCGATGCCAGCGCGCTCGACGGCACCCAATTGCAGCTGGTATTCAAACCGCGCGCCGAGGCCATCGCCGAGCACGTCGCCGACCGCTTCAACCAGGTCAAGGACAACTGGGGCTTTCTGGTCGAAGAACACCCCACCTCCAAGCGCCAGCTGCTCTACAAGCGGCTGGACGCGGACATCACCGACCTGCTGCGCGTAGACCCGGACCACGCCCTCGGCCGCCAGTACTGGAACGACATCAGCAACGCCAACCAGGGCACGTTGCCCGTGGACCTGCCCAGCGTGCCCAAGGGCGTGCCCGCCTGGGCGTTCTGGCAGCTGCAAGACCTCAGCGCCACCCGCCGCTATATCCGCTGGTGGATCGCGCAGCGCCAGGTGGCCTACGGCGATTTCGGCGGCGGCATCTCCGACGATTCGGACCTGGTGCAGCAATGGCCCGGCGTCGCCCTGATGGGCGTGGACCCGGACCTCCTCAACGCCTCCATGCTGGCGTTGTCCGAGGCCAACTACCGCAATGGCATGTTCACCAACGGCCTGTCCACCATCGAAACCGACGAGCTGCATGCCTACGAAGAGGGCATCAACCTCAACAGCGCCCTGCTGTCTCTCAACTGGGGCGACCCGCGCACCGTCGAGCGCCTGATGCAAACGGTGAAGGCCTTCGACACCATCATCCAGGTCAACCCGCAAGGGCACCTGCTGTTTGCCAGCAACCGGTTCGGCGGCCGCACCGTCTACCGCGAGCCCAACTGGCAATGGCAAAAACCGTACTCCTTCCCCATCGTGCACCCGGCCATCCTGCTGGGCGGCTATAACGCCGACCCCAACAGCCGCCGCATCGTCACAGGATTAGCCGACGGCTATCTCGCCCACGCCTACACCAACGCCAAGGGCCACTGGGCGCTGCCCAACGAGATCAACTGGCAAACCGGCGCCACCCGCGGCGGCGAACTGTTCGAAGGCAGCGGCGGCGCCGACACCTTGCACACCTTCTGGGCCGCCTACCGCTTCACCGGCGAGCAGCGCTATCTCAAGCCGATTTACTACCGCGTCGCCAACAGCGGCCCCAACGGATTATCCCTGCTCAACGAAAACGTCCTCGATGTCATGGGCAAGCGCAGCGACTGGAGCGGCAAGCTCATCGACGCCGCAAACAACGAAGACGGCAGCGCCCCGGACTTCCCGCACCATGTGGCCTGGGAACAAACCGGCAACCTCGAGTATCTCGCCATTATTTACCGCAGCGAGGCGCGCGAGAAACTGCAGAACTTCTCCATGAACACCGAAGGCCACTGGTGGAGCGACCGCGTGGAATCCCCCACGGTCAACCTGCAACGCGCCCGCTTAGGCGGCGTGGCCCTCAAGCGCAATCAAACCTACTCCGGCCACACCGTGAGCTGGCGCTTCAACGACCCAGAGGCCGCAACCCAAGTGGCCATCGCCATCCCCGCACCCCAGCAAGACCGCTTCACCGTCATCGCCTACAACACCTCCAGTAAACCTCAGCGCGCCAGCATGACCGGCTGGAACGTCGCCCCAGGCCAATGGCGCATCACCCAAGGCGTGGACCGCGATAATGATGGCAAGCTCGACAGTGCAGCCAAAACGCAAGAGCGCGCTTTCGAAAAAAGCGCGGCCATCGACATCGACTTCCCCGCAGACCGCACCACCGTTCTGCAGCTCGAACGCATCGCAGCCACCACCCCGGTCGAACTACGCCCGGACCTGGGCATCGGCCACGGCGACGTGCGCGTGACCGCCGATGCCATTGAAGTGACCGTGCATAGCCTCGGCCATTCTGACGCGCCGGCCGGGTTTGTGGTGTTGGAGGATGGGCGGGGCAAGGAGCTGGCAAGAGCCGCGTTCCCGGCACTCGCGGCACCACGCAATCTGCAGCCAATCACCTCACAGGTACGCCTGCCGCTAACCAACGTGTCAAATATAAAAACCGCGCAGGTGCGTGTGGTGACCGAAGGCAACGCCCCGGAGATTACCGAACTCAACAATAATCTCGCTCCACCCCCGCCGGCCAAGCCGGCAACCGCAGAAAACAGCCAATAACCCGAGACACCAAGCCCTTCTCCCGCGCGCGGGATAAGGTGCCTGAAGGGCGGATGAGGGCAAAGCCACTAAATGCAGCAATCACTCGCGAAAGCGCATTGACGCAACCCAAAAACTCGGCGAGGATCAAGGCGCGCAGTATTTAATGCAGCAAAAAAGCCACAAATTTCTTCAGGGGGAAGAAACAATGTTGAGCAAGGCATGGGGCATCGTGGCACTGACTGTGGCCGCGCTAGGGATGCGGCATAACACCTGGCGTCAGAGGGACATAGCTGAAAAGCGGTGAGCTTCCGACGCTCGTAGCAATTGACCACGGTCAGAGGGTCGACGGGGATCGTGTCACGCCGCGCTTAGGCGGCCCAATGGTAGTTAGGCCCGCTATGGCAGACGATTATCTCACTGGGGCGACGTACTTGATGCAGGCGGGGGCGTTTCGCTCCTGCATCAGCACACTCATCGACGAGATGGACAAAACGCCCGATGGCATGCCTGCTAACTTTGCTTGCCTTCCTGCGTACTTTTTGGCCTCTCACGACATGGAATTGCTGCTAAAGGCGGCCTTGCTCAAGCGTGGCACTCCCTTGCAGCAACTCAAGGTGCCTGACGTAAGGCACAACTTGGAAAATCTTGCTGAGCTGCTTTCCGGCCACGTCAATATAAGGGCACCTCGAACAACCAAGTCGTAGCCGTGGTGACACGCACTGGATGATGACCATACCTTCAAAAAATCAGCG
>NZ_MDEJ01000028.1 GCF_002940065.1 Xanthomonas populi | reverse complement strand
GAAGCTCGACGTCATGTTCCTCGGATTCCTGAGCTTCGTCCTGATCGTTGAAGGGCTTATTATGTGTTAACAGGCCCTAGTTCAAGCTGGCTGCGCTTGCGGTAACGCGCCGAGGTCTCGGCATGATCTGGCCGACGCGGGTGGAGCCGGTGAAGTTCGCGCGCCGCACCGCCGGATGCGCGATCAGTGCCTCGGTGACGGCCGGCATAGGCCGGGGACGACGTCAGGAAGTTCAACCCGCCAGCCGTTAGGCCGGCTCGAGCATGCACGATACCGGCAGTTCATGCGTGCGTGTGCCGCTTTCCGATGCCTTGAACACGACCGGGTTGCCGCAGACCAGCGGGTATGCGATCGCCCGGGCGACGAGCAGGCAGGCCCTACAGAAAACCGAAGCGATGATGACGCGCATGAAGCGCCTGCTCGGCGAGCAGCGTCCCACCTTCACTTTCGGCGTGGTACTGGCGAACTTCCACCGCAGCCTCTCGACGATCATCCGCATGTACCGCCAGGCGCTGCCGCTGATCACAGTACGGATGCTGGAGATCAAAAGCCTGGAACAGGTCGATGCACTGCGCGAGGGGCGCAGCGATGCCGGCATCAGCCGCGTCGAGATCGAAGCCGGAGGCATCCGGAGGCGGGTGATGCGCCACGAACCCATGGTGGCGGCCCCATGGTGGCGGCATTGCCCAGCGACCACCCGCTCGCGATGCAGGATGAGACGATGCACCTTGAGCGATTGTAAGGATGCACCGGGCACCCCATCGCCGCTCCCGGACGATACCGGGGGCGGTGGCGATCAGCCTGGCTCGCCGCCGAACAGCTTGCCTTCACCGGCCCAGTCGGACGGTTTGACGTCTTCGAAGATGACGTAGATGTATTTCGGATCAGTGCCGGTGTGCTTGACGATGCTTTCGGTGACATCGGCGGCAACAGCGGCCTTGGCCTTGTAATCCTTGCCATCAAACCAGGTGATACGTGCGACGGGCATGACATGACTCCTTTGGACTGGGTTGAATGGTCTGCAGATGGCGCACCCAGCCGGCACCTGCCTGCATTCTGTCGGCCGCGAACGCGCCACAACGGCGCGCCAGGCCAGGGATTTCAGCGATCCAGGAACGCGCTCAGGTCCTGGGTGAACTTGATCGGGTTCTTGAACATCAGGAAGTGGTCGCCCTGCTCTTGCTTGGTATAGACGAACAGTTCCGAGCCGGGAATGACACTATGCATCCAGCGCTGGCTCGGCAGGTTGCTGCTGTATTCGCCCGAGAAGATCGCCACCGGCACATTGATCTTGTGCTGGATCACGTCACGCCAGTCGTTGGTGACGTGGTCGAACAGCACCCTGCTGATGGCCTGCAGATCCTGCTTGATGAAGGCGGCAGAGAAACCCTCGGAATTGACGTAGTACGCCGAATCCTTGGCCATCGCGCGTTCCGGGGGGCGCAGGTCGGTGATCAGGCTGTTGAGCGGCGCACCGGCAGTGAAGCCAGCCACCATGCGCTCCGGGTCGGTGGTGGTACCACCGGCTTCAAGACGCTGATGCTCGGACCAGTCGGCATGCGAATAGATTGAAATCGGCTCGTCAACGAACACCGCCTTGCGGATGCCACCGGTGCCGAATAGGTCGATGTAGCTCCACAGCACCGAAGCGCCCATCGACCAGCCGGCGTAGTCGGCTTTCTTCAGATGCAGGTGATCGGACAGCTCCTTCAGGTCCATCGCAAAGCGGGAGATCCGGCCGCCGTATTCCGCCCGCTGCGAAAGCCCCTGGTTGCGCGGATCGATCACGTAGACGTGGTAATGCTTGCTCAGCAGGTACATCACGTTGACGTATTCGGCCCCGTTCGCGGACCAGCCGGGGACGAACACTAATGGTTTGCCGCTGCCAGCCTCCCAATAATTGATTTTGACTCCATCGGACGTGGTGAAGTTGTTGATCTGCAGGCTGGGGAAATCGGACAATTTGTGCGGTAGGCCATCGAGCGATGAGGGAAAGTGTAATCCTTGCCAAGGACCTGCAATGCCGGCGCGGCGAACGTGTTACAAGATGCGAGCGCAAGCGCTGTCGCGCAGACACCGGCGAGAAGAAGTCGATTCATGGTGATCCCTCTGTGCAAGTAATGTAGAAGACCGGAAAAGCCTGTCAGGCGCTGGTCCAGGCAGGGGCTACGCCCGCCCCGCCGCCGCCGAGAACTTGCCCAAGCTGGATATTCAGCAGTTCCATCGGCTCCAGCAACCCGACTGCTGCGCAGCCCACCGGCGTTGACGGGGACAAAGCACAGCGGCGACGCCATTTGCTGCACTTTCGCCCTGGCGCCGGCATCGTCGTTGCGACGAAGACTTGAAGCTTCCTACCGCTGCGCGCCGATATAGGAATCAGATGCACCGATATTGTGTTGAAGGCCTTGACCACATGGGCCCGCGGCGTGGCCGCCTGCAATGCCTGGGCTGCCGAATCGGTCAAGCCGATCACTAAATCCTGGAAGTCCGCGCTGACCGTGTGGCAGGAATCCACTAGGATCTTGCCGACCAGATCACCTACATCAGCCAGCGCCACGATGGTCGCCGGATATGGCAGCGCAAGCAGCACCAGATCGGCAATCTTCACCGCTGCGGCGATGCCACCACCCTCGATGTCACGGCCGATCTGCTTGGCGAGCGATGCGGCCCTCACAGGCTGGCGGTCACCAATGACCAGCTCCCATCCCTCATCAGCCATGGCGCGAGCATAGGCGGTCGCACTCTTGCCAGTTCCGATGACGACGTACTTCATAGGGCATCCCGCAACTATGGAGCCGCATCTTGACCCTGTCCGGCAGCGCGATAAATGGCTAAGATGCACCATCAGCTGAAAATTATTTTTTTCAATGGACCGTCTGACCAGCCTTGCCGTGTTTGTCAAAGCTGTAGACTCGGGTTCGTTCAGCGCGGCCGGCGCAGCTCTGCAGATGTCGTCACAGATGGTGGGCAAGCATGTGCAGGGGCTGGAATCGCGGCTGGGCGTGCGCCTTTTGACGCGGACCACCCGCCGACAAAGCCTCACCGACTTCGGTCGTACGTTCTACAAACGTGCCCGCATTATCCTTGCCGAGGTGGATGCCGCTGAAAACCTGGCCGCCGAGGCCCGAGCAGTCCCGATGGGCAAACTGCGCATCAACGCACCGGTCAGTTTCGGCATGCGTACGCTGGCGGTCCGCTTACCCGAGTACATGAAGATGCACCCGCAGGTCAAGGTGGACCTGACGCTAAGCAACCGTGCGGTCGATCTCATCGACGAGGGATACGACGCGCTGTTCCGGGTTGGCACGCTTTCCGACAGCGGCTTGATCGCCCGGCAACTGGCGCCTTACCGGCTGGTGCTGTGTGCGTCGCCGACTTACCTGGCGTCACATGCGCAACTGTCAACGCCTTGGGACCTTCAACAGCATGATTGCCTCGGTTTTTCGCATACCGAGCTGCGCACCCATTGGAGCTTCGAAGGCCCCGCTGGCAACGTCAACGTCCCGGTTTCCAGCCGTTTGATGGTCGACCATGGTGAACCCCTACTGTGTGCCGCCCTATCTGGGCTGGGCGTCCTGCTGCAGCCGCTGGAGCTGGTGAGCGAGTCGTTGGTGAACGGCCGGCTTGTCGAGCTGCTGCCAGATTACAAAGTCCCTTCCCGCCCGCTGCACGTGCTGTACGCCCCAGACAGGCGCGTTACGCCGAAGCTACGCAGCTTCCTAAACTTCGCCGTGGAGGTTTTTGGGTGAAGCCGGACGCTGCAATGCCACTTATTGCAGTCGTTTCGTTTCAAGTGATGCATCGGCTCTGCTGTTTATCTTCAGACGGCCCAGTCATACGGTACCTGGACACATTCGATCAGAGCAGGTAGATACGGTGAATCTCTTTAAGTCGCTAGCGATACTCGGCACCGCAAGCATGACCATCGCGCTGTCGGCAATGGCGGAAGACGCAAAGCCGCAGTCGGAGAAACTGGTCGAGTCAAACACGGACATCACCGGTGCGCCTTATACAAGCTACCCGCAGGGACGCCCGCAACTCACCGTGTTGCGGGTCAAATTCCCTGCATATGCCACATTGCCCTGGCATATGCACGCGGTGCCAAACGCCGCCTACGTGGTCTCTGGCCACATGCTGATCGAGGATCGCGCCACCGGCAAGAAGTACCGGATCGATGCCGGTCAAGCATTCCCCGACTCCGTCGGTGTCGTCCATCGGGGATTGACCGAGAATGAGCCTGCCGAAGTGATCGTGACTTATGCGGGAACCAAGGAGACGCCACTGTCGATTCCGTTCGAGGGCGGAGAACCTGAATTTTCCGAGTAGGTGCGTCTGATCACCCTATTCCGTTACTTTACCCGCGCCTTGTTAAGCAACGCACCACACCTGCTTGGCACGGCTATCAGCTGGATTCATACACATGAAAGATCACATCACCTGCGTATTCGAACTCGAGATTCTCCCCGGCAAGCTGCAAGGCTTCAAGGACATCGCCAGCAAGACCGTCGCCGCCACGCAAACCGACCCGGGAACGCTGCTGTACGAATACAGCCTCAGCGACGATGGAACGGTGGCCCATATCGTCGAGCGCTATCACGCTGCGGCCGTGGTGCCGCACGTCGACATCACCTTCGCGCCGTTTGCGCAGCCATTCGTCGAGCATGTGCGCTTCGCGCGACTGACCGTCTACGGTGAACCCGACGCCGAGATTCGCAAGCGCCTGGATGCCTTCGGGGCTGTCTACATGAAGCCGTTCGCAGGCTTCGATCGCTTCGACTGACCGGCGCGGATCCAATTGGCCCGACACCGGGAAAGTTCACTGCGGAAATCGCGGGAATCCTCACGTACCTCCCCGCCGGAAATCGCGGCAGGGGAGCAGCTGCGGCCAGCCCTCGCCGAAGACGCTGCCTCAGGCCGCTCCGCCTTCATCGCGCCGGCACTCCATACGCTGTGAAGGCGCTTGGGGCCCTGCACGATCAATGCGTCCAAGGCGGCGCGCGTAATGCGTCGACCAGGAAATCTACCAGCCGTCGCACCTTCAGCGGCAATTGCTTGCGCGTGGGGTAGACGGCAAAAATGCCCAGTTCCGCCGCGCGGAACTCCGGCATCAACTCGACCAACACACCGCTGTCCAGGTCTGCATACACCAGGAAGTCAGGCTGCAGGATGATCCCCTGATGCGCCAAGGCCGCCGCCCGGCAGGTATCGCCGTTGTTGGCGTGGATGCGCGAACGCGTGCGCACTGTCTCCTCGCCCCTGGGGCCCTGAAAGCTCCAGACGTCGCCGGACGACCAGTACGTATAGGAGATCACATCGTGCCGGCTGAGCTCGTGCGGATGCTGCGGCATGCCTCGCTCGGCGAGATAGTCCGGCGAAGCACACAGCACCATGCGCGTTCGAGCAAGGGGCCTGCTGACTAAGCTGGAGTCGGACAGTCGCGCAATGCGCACCACGAGGTCATAGCCTTCCTCGATAAGGTCGACCACGCGGTCGGACAACACGATATCCAGCGTGACCTGCGGATTGCGCGCGGCGAATCGGCCCCATAGCGCGGCCAGATGCAGCGCCCCGAAGGTCTGCGGCGCGCCAATCCGCAACCGGCCCTGCGCCTGCAGCGCACTGGCCCCGACCTCGGCCTCGGCCTCCTGGACAGCCAGCAGGATGTCCTTGCAGCGCTGGTAGTAGGCCTGGCCTTCCCCCGTCAGCGACAGGCGGCGCGTCGTCCGCTGCAGCAGGCGCGTGCCGAGATGCTGCTCTAACTCATTGACGTGGCGGGACACCGCCGGCTTGGACAGCCCTACCACCTCCATCGCCCGGACGAAGCTACCGGCCTCTACTACTGCGGTGAACGTGTTCATGGCTTGCAGCAAATCCATAGTCTCTATTTTCGAAACAATTTATCTATTAGTTCTTAGTTTATCCCAGTCCATGCCACCAATATAGTTCTCCCACGCCGACACCCCTGCCGGCTGCTGAAGACCAGCACTCCCGAGCGCTTCTGCCCTCTCTTTCGCAACAGGACGATCACTATGAACATCACTCTCATCGGTGCCGGCAACATGGGCGCAGGCTTCGTCAAGCAACTCACCGCCGTGGGTCACCACGTCCGTGTCACCGCACGCGACCTGACCAAGGCCCAGGCCGTGGCCGCCGCCCACCCCGGCGCAACCGCATGGGCGCCCGCCGACGCACTGGGCGAATCCCAGGTCGTCATCGTTGCCACCGGCTACGCCGATGCCGTTCCGGCCCTGCAAGCGCTCGGATCGCTGGAAGGCCGCATCGTGATCGACATTACCAATCCGTTGACGGCCGACTACATGGGCCTGACCCTGGGCTATGAGAGCTCGGCTGTTGAGGAAATCGCCAAGGCGCTGCCGCACGCCCACGTGATCAAGGCCTTTAACACCGTTCTTGCCCAGGTCCTGGTCGAAGGCCCGGTCTTCGCAGCGGGCCAGACCGTGCCGGTCTTCTACGCAGGTGACGATGAGCGCGCCAAGCAGACCGTACGGGCACTGGCCGAAAGCATCGGCTTCCAGACGGTCGACGCCGGCGGTTTGAAGAATGCGCGCTACCTGGAGCCGCTCGCCGGCCTGAACCTCTATTTCGCCTACGGCGCCAGCCAGGGCACACAGATCGCGCCCACCTGGATCCATCGCGTCTGAGTCGGGCGCCCCACCACGCCGGAGGAAAGATCATCGCCGCACCGGGATCATCAAGGCCTACGAGGATCCGACCTTCCGCGCTGCGCTGGAAGACCTGATCGCCCGGACCGGACGCCGCCGCAGCAGCATCTCGGGTGTGACGCTCGGAACCTATGTGACCTTGCCGACCCTGTCGATGAGTAACGATGGTGATGTGGTACATCCGGTGGCCGATGCCTCCGGAGCCTGGAGCAGGTACGAAGCCGAGGCCGCGATGCAACGTATGACGGTCGCAGGCGCGCAGCTCAACACCACCTCTGCCCTGGGCGCCGCACTGCAAGCCGACTGGGAGCTGCCTTCGGGCAATAACCTGCTCCGGCCGTTCACCAATGGACTGCCCAAGTACGGCTGGATGGTGCAGCAATTCTGGGACAACGCCGATCCCACCAAACGACCGGTCCCGGATGCGTTCGGCCTGGTCACGTAAGACAACGTGTTGGCGCTGGCCAGCGTGGACCTTCACCACCGCTTGGCCAAGGGGCATGAACCACCCTTTGACCTTCGCGCCCGCTTCACATCCCAAGGACACTGAAATGAACGCAATCCTTTCGCTGCTGGGCCGCATCGGCCTTTCGCTGCTCTTCATCATCTCCGGCTGGGGAAAAATAACCGCCTACGCAGGCACGCAGCAGTACATGGAAGCGATGGGCGTACCTGGCGCGCTGCTGCCGCTGGTCATTTTTCTGGAACTCGGCGGCGGCCTGGCTATCGCCGCAGGTCTGCTTACGCGTTGGATCGCCATCGCCCTGGTGGTGTTCTCGGTTGCAACCGCAGCAGTCTTCCACACCGACGTCGGCGATGCGATGCAGGCCGTCAGCTTCTGGAAAAACATCGCGATGGCTGGCGGCTTCCTTCTGCTGGCCGCCCACGGTGCTAGCGAGTTCAGCATCGACAGCCTCAGACGCCATCGCAGCGGTCAGACGTCGTAAGACGCTCGATCCGCAACGCCTCTGACGAAAAATGCGGGCGCCCAAGGCGCCCGCCGATTTTGGAGCACTCTCATGACGCGAGTTCCTTCGCTCTTCATCTCCCACGGCTCGCCGATGTTCGCAATCGAACCCGGCCTGCTCGGCCCCACTCTCCAGCAGCTCGGCGCATCGCTGCACGGTCTTTCCGCCATTGTGGTGGTGTCCCCGCATTGGCAGACAGTGGACATCCGTGTCGTAGGAGGCACCAGACCGGCGACCATCCACGACTTCGGCGGATTTCCGGCGCAGCTCTATGCGCTTAAGTACGAACCACCCGGCGCACCCGATCTTGCCGCCGACATCGTCGACCTGCTCACCCACGCAGGCCTGCCTGCAACGATCGACTTGCAGCGCGGTTTGGACCACGGTGCCTGGGTCCCGCTGCGCTACCTGAAGCCTGACGCCGACGTGCCGGTCCTGCAGGTCTCGCTGCCTCGCCACATGGACGTCGAGGGTGCCTTACGATTGGGCCAGGCCCTGGCACCTTTACGGGACCAGGGTGTTCTGATCGTGGGCTCCGGCAGCCTCACCCACAACCTGTACGAGTTTCGCAGCCATGTGCGGGATCCGGAGTACGCCCAGGAATTCGCGGACTGGATCGCGGCCGCCATCGCGCGAGGCGATGACGCGGCACTGCTGCATTACCGCACACAGGCACCCCACGCAGCACGTGCGCACCCCACCCAGGAGCATTACCTGCCGCTGCTGGTGGCGGTGGGTGCAAGCGCCACCAATGAATCCCGCAGCCTGATCCGGGGCGGAATGAGCTACGACGTCCTGTCGATGGATTCCTTCGGATTCGGACTCCCTGACGACGCACTGGACAATGCCGCATGAACACCACCACCTGGTCCGATCTGCGTACCGACCTGTCGCTGCCGTTCCGGGCAAGCATCGCCGCTGGCGCGCCTGTCAAGCGCCTGCTGATCCTGACCCATGGCGTGGGGGGCAACGAAACCAACCTGGCGCCACTTGGAGCGGCGCTGGCCACCGATACGCGCGTCATCCTGGCCCGTGGCCCCTTGACCTTGGGTCCAGGCCAACGCGCCTGGTTCCAAGTGTCGTTCGGGCCGCAGGGACCGCGCCCGGATCTGGGGGCAGCAGAAGCGAGCCGCCAACTGCTGGCGACCTTCATCGCGCAGGTGCAGGCGGAATATGCCGTGGCACCGGCGCAGACCGTGGTGGCCGGCTTCAGCCAAGGCGGTATCATGAGTGCCAGCGTTGGCCTGACCGAGCCCGCGTTGCTCAGAGGCTTCGGCATCCTGTCCGGCCGCGTTCTCCCCGAAATCAGGCCCCGGATCGCTGATCGCGGCGCGCTGTCGGCCGTCCAGGCATTCATCGGGCATAGCCGCGGCGACACCAAACTGAGCGTGGACTGGGCTTACAAGGCCGACGCGCTGCTCAACGAGGCCGGAGTTACACATGAAACCTACCTGTATGCAGGCGACCATGGCATCCCGGCTCCTATGCAGCGCGACTTCCTTACCTGGGTGGAGCGGATCCTCCGGTGACGGATAGCGACCGTTCGGCTACGCAGTAAGCAACCGCGTGGCGATGTCGATATCCTAAAAAAAGCATCGGCCTTCTTTGCGCGCGAGCTTGGATGCGCTACCAGCTCGTCAAGCAGCTGCACAAGAAGGCCGTTTCTGTCTGGCGCCTGTGTCGCGTGCTGGGTGTCAGCCGCTCGGGCTACTACGGCTCCCGTCAACGCGCCAAGCTGGCGCCCAAGGCTTGCCAGTCTCAAGCAAGGTGCTGGCGCGGCAATTCAAGCCGAGCGGCCCCAACCAGGCCTGGGTGAGCGACATCACCTGCATCCGCACACGCAGCGGCTGGCTGTCCCTTGCGGTGGTGCTGGACCTGTACGCCCGAGGCCATGACGGACATCGCCCACGACANGCTTCTACAACAGCGTGCGGCTGCACTCCACACTGGGCAACTTGCCACCCAATGCCTTCGAGCAGCAATCGGCAATCAAACAACCCATCGTCGTGTCCGAAACAACGTGACCACGACACAGCTGATGGACCGTGTGTATGTGGACCACCGCATCGTCACAGGCCGCACCGTCGATAGCCACATCAAGAATGTGCGCCGCAAACTGGCCGATGTGGGTGGCGAGGAGTGGGTACGCTCGCTGTATGGGGTTGGGTATCGGTTTGAGCTGTGAGTGGGGATTGGGGAGGTGGAAGCGCTTGGGCTGATGCCGTTGCGCCGCAGCAACCATGCAGCCGAGCGCGGGTCGCTCGCCATCGGCCTGTCAGCCACGGCGGCCGGTATGACCGCCATCGCCCTCGGCACTGCACTGCGCCTCACACTCAAAGATCGATGTAAGCGATCTGCTTGCTGGTCTCCGATATCTGCCAGAACGCGCCGATGCCCGTGCGCTTGTCGAGCATGAACGCATCGAAAGACGCCGTCACCAGTTCATCGATAGCGCTCTGCCGGCGAAAGAACGCGCTCAGCAGAGCGAGGTGATGGCTGTGGAACGCGTCGACACTTTGGAAGTAGAACGAGGGACGCAGACAGCTGTTGAATGCGTTGTACGCCGGATCGTCCAGCGCCCCTTTCCCAAAGGAGAATTGCGTAGTGATGGGTTCGATGATCTCGTAGTCGATCGTGTCGGCCTCGATGGAAACGCAATACAGATCGAACCCTTCGCGTCCAGGCAAGGTGAGGAAGATGTTCCCGGTGGATTGGTTGCACGGCACGCCATTCCGGGTCCGTATCTGCTTCGCCTCCCGTGCCACTTGCAGCAGATCGATGGGCCGGCTCGTGCTTTCGTGATGCAGGAACAACCGGCAGAACCACACCGTCACGAATACGTCGCCAGATGCAGCGACGATCCCATACTTCCAGGGATACATTTTCCGGTAATTTTTAAGCACCACCTCCGGCGCGCCCTGGTTTGACACCCGCAACATCACTGCGCAATGATCCCCGGCCAGAATCAGGTGGTCCTGCACATCGGCAGCGATGATCAGCGTCACTTCTGAAAAGCTTCTCAGGGGCGCATCCAAGATAAGGATCATCACATGCCGGGCAACTTCATTGTCAAGGCTTCCCAGAAGCCGTTCCCTGCGGGGGAATACAGCGCAGTGGGCATTGCGTCGCTGCCGGCGGGGCTGACCCGGAAGGTTCTGCAACTCACCTACGCCTACCAGGACCTCAAGCCGGTCGTGGGCGCCCCGTATCTGGTGCTGTTCGACGATGGCACGCAGCACGAGGGCATGCTCGACGACAAGGGCCAGGCCAGGATCGAAAATCCGCCCGGACCCAGCAAGGTGTTCTTCGGCTACGACCAGCGCGCAGCCTTCGCCTACCCCAAACGCCCCAAGAATCCCCCATCTTCGGTTTCAAGCCCGCCACCGCCGAAGATGCCAAGCAGGCGCTGGAGCGTTACGCCAACGCCGAGGCCCAGTACATGGAAGACACCTATTTCCCGGACGAAATCGCCGCCATCTATAGCGGCGGCGACGACTTACGACGATCTGGCCGACGACTACGCGTATTTCGACGAGTTCGCGCCGGCTGCCCACGATCACCACGACACGCCCGGCACGCACGAGGAGATCCTGCTCACCGGCAACGAAGGCCAGCCGGCAACGCCGGCATGAGCACCAATGCCGCGCTGCAAAGGGCCGAGGACGATGCCCTGGCCGAACTCCTCTCCTGGGTGCAGGAGGTGGTCGAAGGGCGCGGCGACTCCGCCGCGCAGATGATCGTCACCGCGGTGCTTGGCTGCCTGCCCTATGTGGGCCAGGCCATCGACGCCTACAACATACTGCGCTGCATCTACGGCCTGACCAAAGCGCCCACCAGCACCGACAACTGGATCGCCCTGGCGCTGTCGTTGATCGCCGTCGTGCCGCTGTTCGGCGACGCGCTCAAGAACGTGTTCATGATGATGCGCAACGGCAAGAAGATGGGGGCGCATCCTCGACAGCCTGCCCAACACGGTGCGCGGCAACATCGAGCAGTGGTTACGCGCACTGAACTGGGCCCAGTACGCGCGCGAGCTATCACGGTCGGTGGACGACATCCTGGCCGGGATGATCGACGTGCTGGAATACCGCATCAGCACGTGGGTGCTCGGGCGCGAGGGCGTGCAGCAGCTGATCCAGCAGCTACGCGATCTCAAACGGATGGCCGCGCGCAAGATCGACGAGGCCATGGATGCGCTGCGGCAGTTGCACCAGCGCGCCTTGCAGGATCCGTTGCCGGCTACTTCGGCGCACACGCCCGCGCTTCGCAGGCCCAAGCCCGGCGCGCGTCCCACGCCCGGCACGCAGGCGTCCACTGCGGTGAAGAAGAACGCCGGCGGCACCACCACGCCCGCGTCCGGACAGGCCAGCGGCACTAAGCGGCAAAGCCAGCGTTCTACGCAAAACCGGCACAATATCGGCGTGTCCGGCGAGCATATCGCCGACTACTACTACGTAAGCCGCCAGCACACCCGCAAGAAGGTGAGCAACCATGGCACCCTGTTCGAAATGGGCCAGCCTGGCCATACCGGTATCGACCATGTGTGGCACGGCAGCAGGCTGCCCGCCGGCTACCGCATCAGCGACACCAAAGGCTCGGGCAAGCCGTTCCACCGCGCGTTGGAGACCGCGCAAAGTGTCTGGCAGGGGCTGGAGTACGGCATCGACGCTTACCTGGGCGAAGACGACGAAAAGAAAGCTCGCAACTCCGTAAACCGCAAAGACACCCGCGATGGCAAGCAGTTGAGTCATCGGTGGGTGGCGGCGAAGATCAAGACGGCGAAGCTGACGCCCGCAGCCGCTACCGATTTGTTGCCGAAGATCAGAGCATGGGAGCGTTCTGATTTTCAGCTGGGTGTGGAGTCAACGCGCAAGGACGGCCAGCGCCAGCGCACCCTGGTCAAGTGTCCTTACGACCGCAGCCTGATTACCGTGGTCGGCCCCAACCACAACAGGCACGAAAAAGCGCCGGGCGACATTTCCGGCAAGTGCAGGAAAGCCGTGACCAGCCATCAGATCGGCACCGAGTTCGTGCTGCCCAACACCATTTTGCTGAAGTGAGCATAGTTCGATGACACTCCCTGCCCCCGACTGGCAACGCTGGTTTGCCTGGAAGATTCCCGAGGCGCAATTCGAGCAACGGCGCGAACCATATCTGCGTTATGTGACTTACCCGAAGTTGTTCGATGAACATCTTGATGGCATCGAGATGGTGACCACCGATCTACCCAGGTTCGTGGCTAAGGCCAGACCCGGTGGACTGATGACATCCACACGCCGTCGGCTCTGGGACACGCTGGACTGGATGAGCCTGCAATACTCAGCCGGCGCGTCGGTAGCGCAGCTTGCTGAGGTCTGGCCGTATGCGCTGCACTGGGCCGAGGAATATGCCCGCTTCGATGCCGCCTACGACCAGTCGCCGGAGAACATCTCGGGCGACATCATTCCGCATGTCTCGCTCATCTCCGAGGAGTACTGGATCGTCGCCCTGCGCCTGGTCTGCTTCGGCCTGTTGACCGGCCATGCCGCGCAGATGCCGCGGGTGATGGCGTTCATCGACTACGCCAATGCCGATCTGGACACTTACGACGGCCTGCTGGAACGGCTGGTCGCCCCCTACGTCGGCAGACGGCCGACGCCGCCGGACACCGCCACCCGCCATCTGCCCTACCGCAAGCTGTTCAAGGTGTTCGCCGCGCAAGCGGAGCAGCGCCCCGCGCTGATGGCCACCTACCTGGACCAGTGGTACCACGCCAGCCGCCGCGAACCCTATGTGGACCAGCACGGCGAAGGCGATGTGGACTTCTACGGCTATTGGGCCTGGGAAGCGGCGGCCGCCACGTGCGTGCTGGGCATCGACGATGCCGCCTACCGCGATATGGCCTTCTACCCGAAGGACCTGGCCGACGATGCCCGCCAGCACGCCGCCGGCGCAGCCGCACTGGCCGACGCCACGCCCGAGCGCGTGCCTGCCGGCCAACCCGTCCCGCACAGCGGCTGGTGGTATACGCCGGCACAGACCGGCTCGCGCCGCTATTTCAAGCAGGGCGAGGTGTTCCCGAGCATCGCCAAGACCGACTACGGCGATACGTTCTGGCTCTGGGACCGGGATCAGGCGCCGCCCACTTTGACGTAACCCGCTGGCGGCCACGGCCCTGGTGATCCACGAGGGCCAAGGGCGCTTGTGCACATCCCCAAGCCCGACTCCCAAATCCCGGCTTCACCTAAACACCACCGTACGATGGCCGTTGAGCACCACGCGATGTTCCACATAACGGCGCACTGCACGCGCGAGCACCAGCGATTCGGTATCGCTGCCCAGCCGCACCAGATCGCGCGGCGTCATCGCATGGTCCACGTGGGCGACGTCCTGCTCGATGATCGGGCCTTCGTCCAGATCTTCGGTGACGTAATGCGCGGTGGCGCCGATGATCTTGACCCCGCGCGCGTGTGCCTGGTGATATGGCTGCGCGCCCTTGAAGCTGGGCAAAAAACTGTGGTGGATATTGATCGCCCGGCCGGCGAATGCGCGGCACAACGCCGGCGAAAGAATCTGCATGTAGCGCGCCAATACCACCAGATCGATCTGCAAGGCGTCGACCAGGGCAAGCAATTGCGCTTCCTGCGCCGCGCGCGTGTCTGCGCTCACCGGAAGATGGTGGAAGGCGATGCCGTAGGAGGCGGCAAGCGCTGCGAAGTCGGTGTGGTTGGAGACCACGGCGGCGATATCCACCGGCAGCTGCCGGCTGTGCATGCGGAACAGCAGATCGTTGAGGCAATGCCCATGCTTGCTCACCAGCACCAGCAAGCGCGCGCGACGGCGCGCGTCGTGCAATTGCCACTGCATCTGGAATGCATCGGCCAGCAGCGCAAAGCGCCGTTCAAATCCGGCAATGTCGGTGGCTGGCGGCTTGTCGAAGTGCACGCGCAGAAAGAAACGGCCGCTTTCGTCGTCGCCGAATTGCTGTGCGTCGAGAATGTTGCAGGCCAGTTCGAACAGCAGCCCACTCACGCGATAGACGATGCCGGTACGGTCGGGACAGGACAGGGTGAGGATGTAGTCGGAGCGCATCGGCGCAATGATAGCCAATGTGCGCAGCTGCGGGCGCAGTGCTTGCGCCGGTAACTTTTACATGCCACTCAGCGCGGCGGCAGGCGCAGCATCAGCCGCCGATTGATCTCGTCCTGTTGCGCCATCGATGCGTCCACCAAGGTCTCCATCGCTTCTTGCGTGGTGATGTGCGCGCGCAGATGCGCGGGGTCGGAGAGCTCGCCACGCACCACGAACACGTTCCGCCCACTTCGCCGACACGCCGGCCGAGGACCACGTCGTCCATCTGATCGAAGCCGTGCTGCTTAGCCAGCGCGCGGCCATGCGCACGCTGGCTGCGTCGGTAGGTTTGTTCAACTCGGCGTCGAGTACGGCCACTGCTTCGCAGATCTGCGCGATATAGATAATGGTCAGGATGCTCGGGATGGTCCGGGCCCACCGGGCTCTGGTCGACGCCCGGTGCGGCGGTCATCGTGTGGCACCGGCGCAGGCCAGTGCGCGCGGTGCGCGCGCGGTCGAACCGAGCGTGATATGCAGGTACCACATCGCGTCCTCCCGGGTGCGGCGGCTGTCACGAGCCGGCGTTTTAGAAGGTCTGCTGCATGGTTAGGCGGGCAAGACGCGGCCTGTCTCGCCTTGAAGCCAAGCGCCCTGAGCGTGGCTAACGGCACTTCCCGCAATTGCGATCAAGCCACCTGCCCCGCCCGCCGTGCCGACACCTCTGCCAGCACCGCCCAATCGGCGTTGCCGTCGCCTTGTGCGATCGCCTCGTCCAGGCCGGCGCGCAGCAACTCGCCCAGCGGCATCGGCACCTGCTTGTCGGCGCCGGCCTGGATCGCCAGATCCACATCCTTGCGGCCCAGGGTGGCGGTGAAGCCGGCCGGCAGGTACTCGCGTTGCATGATCAATCGGCCGTAACTCTGGTACGCCGGCGCGGCGAACAAGGTGCTGGTGAGCATGCCCAGGAACTGGGTGGCCTCCACGCCGTGACCGCGTGCCAGCGCGCTGGCTTCGGCCATGGCGCCGATCGCGCTGGCCAGGCACACGTTGGCCGCCAGCTTGACCGCATTGGCCTGCTCGGGGGTGCGGCCGATCTCCCAGGTGCGTTGACCCAACACATCGAACATCGGCTGCACGCGGGCCAACGCCGCCTCATCGCCGGCGGCCAGAATGTTGAGCTTGCCGGCCTCGGCCACATCGACGCGGCCGAGCACCGGTGCGGCCACGTAGGCCACGCCGCGTTCGGCATGCAGGGCGGTCAACTCGTGCGCCAATGCCACCGAGATGGTGGCCATGTTGACGTGCACGCTGCCCGCCGGCAGCGCGTCCAGCACGCCGCATTCCAGCAGGGTTGCACGCACCGCGTTATCGTCGGCCAGCATCGAGAACAACAGCGGGCCGTGTGCAGCGTCGCGTGGCGCTTCCACCACCGTTGCACCGGCCTGGCGCAGCGACTGCGCGCGCTCGGGCGAACGGTTCCACACACTCAACTCGAACCCGCCGCGCAGCAGGGTGTGCGCCATCGGCAGGCCCATCGTGCCCAAACCCAGAAATCCTATCGGCATGCGTTGTGTCCTTGTTCGTGATGACGTCAGTGGTGAGGATCAGCTGGCGAACACGCCGCGCGCATCGCGTGGCTCGCAGCGCAGGTATTGCGGCGCGGGCGTGACCGAGGCACCGAGTGCGGCGGCGGCATGCCACGGCCAGCGCGGGTCGTACAGAATGCCGCGCGCCAGGGCGATGGCATCGGCCTGGCCGTCTTGCACAATCGCCTCGGCCTGCGCCGGCTCGGTGATC
This sequence comes from Xanthomonas populi, assembly GCF_002940065.1. Lineage (GTDB taxonomy): Bacteria > Pseudomonadota > Gammaproteobacteria > Xanthomonadales > Xanthomonadaceae > Xanthomonas > Xanthomonas populi. The sequence continues at coordinate 21,333 of NZ_MDEJ01000028.1, read as the reverse complement.
AGGCCCACGCCGATCACCGGCGTGTTGACCTGCGCCTTGATCTGCTGCGCAAACGGAATCTGATAGCCCGCCTGCACAGGAATCTGCTGGCGCGGGTCCAGCCCGCCGCTGGAGACATGGATGTAATGCGCACCGCGTGCATCCAGCGCTTTGGACAAGGCGATGCTCTGCTGCAGATCCCAACCGTCCTCGACCCAATCGGTGGCAGAAATACGCACGCCGATGGCGATCTTGTCCGACACCGCCGCACGCACCGCATCGAAGATGCGCAAGGTCAGCCGCATGCGGTTTTCCAAGGAACCGCCATACGCATCGCTGCGCTGATTGCTCAGCGGCGACAGGAACTGATGCATCAGATACCCATGCGCGGCATGCAGCTCGATCAAGTCCAGACCCAGACGCTCGGCGCGCTGTGCCGAGGCGACAAACGCTTCAACCAACGCATCGATGCCGGCTTCGTCCAGCGCCTGCGGCAACGGCTGACCGTCGCGAAACGCCAGCGCCGATGCGGACACGGTCTGCCAGCCATGCGCGTGATCCGGTGCAATCGCCTCGCCACCGGTCCACGGCAGATCGGTGGAAGCTTTACGTCCGGCATGTGCCAGTTGAATGCCGATCGGCATCGGCGACCAGCGTCGTACCGATTGCAGCACCTCGTCCAACGCCTGCTCGGTGGCGTCGTCGTACAGGCCCAGATCGGCGTAAGAGATGCGGCCCTGCGGCTGCACCGCGGCCGCTTCCAGAATCAGCAGGCCGGCACCGGATTGCGACAAGGTGCCCAGATGGATGCGGTGCCAGTCGCTGGCGCGGCCGTCCTGTGCGGAGTACTGGCACATCGGGGCGATGACGATGCGGTTGGCAAGCGCAAGCGGACCGAAGCGGATGGGAGAGAACAGCTGGCTCAAGAGGGCATCCACACATGACACGGGGATGCCCATTGCACTGCGCCGCGTGCCTGCGCACAACCGCTGCGATGGATCACTGCGTCATGCCGAGCGCGCACTGGCGTCATTGACGCCGTGTGCGCGTAGCGGGTCGACCGGCGCATGCAGGAATGCCAAGGCCTGCGCGCAGGATTGCTGCACCTTCAAACTGAGCAATGCGTCCGCACGCGTGCGCCCGAAGTTGAGCGCGGCGATCGGCAAGCCATTGCGCGCGGCGGTCTGCACGAAACGAAAGCCCGAATACACCATCAGCGACGAGCCCACTACCAATACCGCATCGGCCGCCTGCAGATGCGCAAATGCGCGTTCCACGCGCTCGCGTGGCACATTCTCGCCGAAGAACACCACATCCGGCTTCAGCACGCCGCCGCACACCGGGCACGCCGGCACCACGAAACTATCGAAGGCCACATCGTCCAGATCCGCATCGCCATCGGGCGCCTGCGCGGCCCCCAGCTCGGCCCACCCGGGGTTGGCGTGCTCGAGCAGCACCTGAAACTCGGTGCGTGGCATGCGCCGCTCGCAACCCATGCAACGCACCACATCGAGCCGGCCATGCAGATCGATCACCGCCTGGCTACCAGCGGCCTGATGCAGGCGATCCACATTTTGCGTTAGCAGCAGTTCCAGCTGGCCGCGTGCTTCCAGTGCGGCCAGTGCGTAATGGGTCGCATTGGGTTGCGCCAATCCGAAGCGCGGCCAGCCGACCAGACTGCGCGCCCAGTAGCGCTGACGCGTGGACAGCTCGCCCATGAAGGCCTGAAACGTCACCGGCTGCGGACGTTTCCAGCCACCGTGCAGATCGCGGTAATCGGGAATGCCCGAATCGGTGCTGCAACCGGCGCCGGTGAGCACGAACAGGCGCCGATGGCGCTGCACGAAATCGCTGAGCATCGAATCGGACATGCGTGCGCTACCTTGACCGGGGGAACGCGGCGGATCATTGCATGCATGCCGGCAATGCGCTGCACGCTGCGGCCTGGACCGCATTGAACGCGGCAGACACACTGGCTACTGTCGGACTGCCGCTGAAATGAACCCATGTCGCACGCGGCGCAGCATGCGCGCCACCGGCGCGAGCCATCACACCGGGACGCCGACATCCATCCGTTATTCGCATTGTGAGCAACGCCTCCCGCCCGGACGACCCATCGCCGCGTTTGGTGCATGCGCCACTGCGCGTGGCGTTGCTGGAAGACGACGACGTGCTGCGCGACCGGGTGCTGCTGCCGGGGCTGCAACGCCACGGTTTCGACGTGATTGCGTTGCGCACCATCCAGACATTGCATGCGCTGCTGCGCAACGCCAGCGTGGAGTTGATCGTGCTCGACATCGGCCTGCCAGATGGCGATGGCTTTGCGCTGACGCAGCAGTTGCAGGCGATGCACCCGGCATTGGGCATCGTGATCCTGAGCGGGCGCGGCGACCAACCCGACCGCCTGCGCGGGCTCAGCCAGGGCGCCGATGCGTACCTGGTCAAGCCGGTGGAGATCGAGATGCTGGCCGCCACACTGTTCAGTGTGGCGCGACGGCTGCCACGAGGGCCGGCAAACGCGCCGACCGCACCTACAGCTGCCGCGCACGATGCCTGGCAGTTGCAGGACGATGGCTGGTGCCTGTTCGCGCCCGATGGCAACGCCGTGCCGTTGACCGGCTCGGAACGATTGGTGCTGCACTGCCTGTGGCAGTCGGCGGGGCGGCTGGTGAGCCGTCGCGCGCTGCTGACCACGCTGGGCGGCAGCCTGGGCATGGAGATCGATCCGCATCGGCTGGAGGCGCTGCTGCATCGGCTGCGCCACAAGGTGCTCGCGCGCAGCGGCGCGGCGTTGCCGCTGACCTCGGTGCGCGGCGCCGGCTACCTGCTCATGCTGGACCAACGGCAAGCGCATGACGAACTGCGTGCCTGCGCCGGGCACACTGTCCGCACTCAGCATGCCGCCGGTCTGCAGTACCAGTTCGTGCGCCATGGCCAGGCCCAGACCGGTACCCTTGCCGGCCGGCTTGGTGGTGAAGAACGGCGCAAAGACCTGCGCCACCACATCGGCCGGCATGCCGTGACCGGTATCGACCAAGGCAATGCAGACCATCGTGCGCTGCCGCGACACGTGCACGCTGAAATTGCCGCCATCGGGCATCGCATCGCGTGCATTGGCGGCGACGTTGAGCATGACCAGATCGAACTGACTGCGGTCCAGATAGACCGGCACCGTCGCTGCGCAGAACTGCAACTGCAGCTGCACGTGCGTGCCGCGCAGTTGCGTCAGCATCGGGGCGATCGCCTGCACTGCCTGCGCCGCATCGAAGTGTGTTGGCACCGCCAGATCGCGTCGGCTGAAACTCAGTAGCTTGCCGCTAATGGTGCTGCCGCGCTGCGCGGCCAGGGCGATGCCTTCCAACGCCTAGGCCATCGCCACTGCATCACGCGGCGGATCGAAATCCAGTTCGTGCAGGCAATGGCGTTGCTCGGCATACCCCAGGATCGCATCGAGGATGTTGTTGAAATCGTGCGACACGCCACTGGCCAGCTGGCCCACCGACTCGATCTTCTGCAGATGCAGCACGCGCTGCGGCGCCTGTTCGCGCTCGCGGATTTTCACCTGCAGGCGCGCTGCGTTACGCCGCGCACGGTGCAGGCTTTCGCGTAGCGCCGCCACGCTGCGATCCAGCACCAGCCTGACCATCAGACAGCACCACCGCGAGGAACAGGCCGATCGCCGGTTTCAGTGCGCCCTGGCGGATGCGCCAGATGGCGCACCAAGCCGCGACGGTGATCGCCGCATCGGTGCCCAGGCCCACCGCCAGCTGCACGGCCGTCAGCTGCAGCCTGGCGTTGAGCAGGATGTACGGCTTGTTGAGCGGGATCTCCAAACCCAGATACAGCAGCAACAGTTGCAGCGCCGGTGCGTTGCGGCGATTCACCGGGTCGCGCAACGGCACCCGTCGTAACCAGACCGCTGCACTGCGCCAGCCGCGTTGCAGCCAGCGCAATGACCACATCTGTGAAAGGCATCGCACCGGCAGTCGCATGGCGGTGAGTCTAAACGTGAGACACGCGTGAGTCTTCGCGCATTGATCGACGAAAACCCGGCTGACTTAATCGCGGGCAAATCCCCCGCCGCCGTGGCCGGCGGCACCAGCCCAGGTACTCCGCATGTCTAGGCTCCGTTCGTTCCCGGCACCGCGTCTGTCCGTCGCCGCCCGCATCAGCGTGGCGTTCGGCAGTGAAGGGGCAGAGCGTCAGTTGACCCATGTGGCCGCCGGCACCGCTGCCACCGATGCGGTCAACGTTTCGCAATTGCAGAGTATTGCCACCGCGCTGGGCGCCGGCTCGGTGCTCGACAACGGCGTCCTGGTGGGCGGCACGTATGTGGTTCAGGGCACCCGCTATGCCAGCGTCGGTGCGGCGATGACCGCCCTGGATCAGGCACTTGACAGGATGGACACTGGCGGCGCCAGCAGCGGCACGGTCGCGGTGGGCGGCAGCGGCGGCGATGCGCAGATCGGCGCCGGTACCAACGCGGTGGCGATCGGCTCCAACGCGATTGCAAACGGTGAAAACGGCCTGGCCGTCGGCACCAGCGCGCTGGCCTGCGGCCCTAACGACACCGCGCTGGGCGCCAATGCGCGCGTCAATGCAGACGGCAACACCGCCGTTGGCGCCAACACCAGCATCGCTGCCACCGCCACCAATGCAGTGGCGGTGGGCGAACGTGCCAGCGTCAGCGCCGCCTCCGGCACCGCCATCGGCCAGGGCGCGGCAGTGAGCGCCGACAACGCCGTGGCGCTGGGCCGCAATGCGGTGGCCAACCGCGCCAACACGGTGTCGGTGGCCGGTGCAGAGCGCCAGGTGGTCAATGTCGCCGCCGGCACGGCCGCCACCGACGCGGTCAACCTGCAGCAGCTGCAGGCCGCAGACGCAGCGTCGGTGGCCACGGCCAACGCCTATACCGACAACCGCATCGACAGCTGGGACACTACCCTCACTGCGTTGCGCAACGAGACCGACCGCCGCTTCCACAGCCTAGACCAGCGCATCGACCGCATGGGCGCGATTAGCGGTGCCTACGCGGGGATGGCAATGAATACCGCCGGCCCGTCCGGCGCCAACCGGGTCGGCGTGGGCGTCGGCTCGCAAGGAGGCGAAAGCGCCTTGGCAGTCGGTTATCAGCGTGCGTTTGGCAACCGCGCCAGCGTGTCCATCGGCGGCGCCTTCGCCGGCAACGAAACGAGTCTGTAGGCCGGCGCCGGCTTCAGCTGGTAAGCCGCCTGCCCGCCCTCGCCCGGCTCCTCTCCCCGCGTTTCTTGCAGAGACCTCTCCATGTCAACCCGTACCGCGTTTCTCGCACCGACGCTGCTGGCGCTGTCGCTGAGCCTTGCGCTGCCCATCGCCCACGCGCAATCAGCCTCCACGCCACTGTCGGTGCTCTCCGGCGGCAGCCAATCGCGCTTTTACGATAGCCTGATCGTCACCTACCGCAACGGCAGCACCGAACGCGGCGATGCCGATGCCGCAGCCACCAGACTGAGCACGATCATGGCCGCGCCCACCACCCGCAGCTAGTGGTCCAGTCATTACCGCCAGAGCGCGCCCAGCTTGGAGCGGGTGCGCCGGCTGGCCATCGGCGCCGACCTGGTGCGCCCCAGCCTTCGCCTCAGCAATGCTCAGCTCGACAGCGTGATGAAGGCGCTGAGAGCCGACCCGTCGGTGGCGCATGTGGAACCGAACGTGCTGCTGCAACCGATCCGCAGCACCGCCATGGCCATGGCCGCCGCCGTCGCCACACCGCCGAGCGACCCGGGCTTCGAGGTGCAATGGCATCTGCGTGCACCGGATGGTCATCTGGAAACGCTGGCACCAGACACCGCCAGTTACGCCAACCGTGGCGGCATCGATCTGCTGCCGGCCTGGCAGTACGGCGATGGCAGCGGCGTGGTGGTGGCGTGGTGGTGGCGGTGATCGACACCGGCATCACCCAGCACCCGGATCCGGACCTGTCGCTGGCCGATGCCGGTTACGACTTCACCAGCAACGCCTTCATCTCCGGCCGCGCCAGCGATGGCCGCCTCGCCGGCGGCTGGGACACCGGCGATGGGACCAGCGAAGACAAATATCTGGCGACCAACGGCGGTTGCGCGCAGCCAGGGCAGCAGACCGACAGCTCCTGGCATGGCACACACGTGGCCGGCACCATCGCCATGCTGAACAAAAACAACCTGGGCATGGTGGGCATCGCGGGCGGCACTACCGTGGTGGTGGCAGCCGGCAACGACAGCCACGATGCGGGCGGCTTCACGCCGGCCAGCTGCCCCGGCGTGATCAACGTGGCGGCCACCGGCATCACCGGCAAGCGGGCGTTCTATTCCAGCTACGGCAACGGCGTGACCCTGGCCGCCCCAGGCAGCGGCGTGTACCGGAACGGCGCCGCAAGCGGCACCACCGTGCGCGCCGGGCTGATCTGGTCCAGCCTCAATCGCGGTACCCACGCGCCGGGCGAGCCCAACTATGCCGGCTACTCCGGCACCTCGATGGCGGCAGCACACGTGGCCGGTGTTGCGGCACTGGCGATCAGCGCCGCGATCGCCAGCAACCAACCGGTACCCACACCGGCCAGGCTGCGTGAGATCCTGACCCAGACCTCGATCCCGTTCCCCATCAGGCCCACGCTGCGCATCGGCGCCGGCATTCTCAATGCAAATGCTGCGGTCGCCCGCGCGGCCGGCGTCACCAGCGGTGGCGGCGAAGAACAGGCGGTGCTGCTCAGCCGCGGCGCGACCGTCAGTGGGTGAGCGCCGCGGCTGGCGAAGGCCCGCTGTATCGCCTGGATGTGCCGGTCAATGCGCGCAATCTGCAGATCCGCACGCTCTCCGGCCGTGGTCAGGTCAAGCTCTATGTGCGTACCACGCGAGCACCCGGCACCGACGGCAGCAATGCCGACTACAGCTCGACGCGCCCCGGCACCACCCAGAGCGTACAGCTTGCATTGCCGGCCACCGACAGCTACTTCATCCGCGTAGTCGGCGGCACCGGCGGTTACAGCAACCTGAGCATCATGGCGAACTACACGCTGTAGTGGGCCCATGTTCTCGCGCAGCGGCGCGCCTGGGCGTCACGGTTTCCGGCGTACTCGACGCGCTGCTGCATGCGCCGCACACGCGGAGTTACGCGCTCGTCCGCATTCGATGTCGAGATGCACCTGAGCAAGACAGACAACGTGCCTGTGTTACCGCTGGATATCACCGACACCAACAACATCGCCGCAGCGGTTGCGCAGTTGCAGGCAAACGGTGCGACACGCGATGTACTGGTCAACACTGCCGCAGTGTTTGTCGATGACCGCACGCCCGCCACCGCGACGTTGGACAAGCTGCGCGCCACCGACGGGGTCAATCTGTTCGGCCAGGTCGCCATCACCCAGGCGATGTTGCCGCTGCTGCGTGCCGGCACGCTCAAACGTATCGTCAATGTGTCCAGCGACCTGGGCGCGTTGTCGTTGCAAGGCGACCCCCGGTGATCGCTATCACGCCGCCAACGCGTTGGGGGATTGCTCGTCCAAGGCCGCGCTCAACGCCTTCGCCGTGGTGCTGACCAACGAACCGCGTAGCGAAGGCTTTGAGGTCAATACGGGCACTCCCGGTTACACCGCTACCGATCTCAACGGGCACACCGGTCCTGGCAGCGTCGAACCGGCAGCCGCCACCGTGGCGCATGTAGCGATGTCCGAACATTGCTGACCTCGATCAGATTGCCGTCCGGGTCGCGCAAGTACACAGACAACAACGGCCTGGTTGCGCCGGTGCGCTGGATCGGGCGTTGCTCGATGGTCACGCCCGCAGCAACGCGTTCGGCGTGCGCCTGTTGCAGCGGTGTGGAGGTGATCAGACACAGATCGGCCGAGCACGGCGTCGGTCGCTGCGCCTTGGGTTCGAACTCGCGCCGGCCTTCGCCGAAGATGATCACCTGCATGCCGAGCATGCGCGCATAGAACGCGCAGGTGGCGTCCACGTCGGCCAGGGTCGATACAGACGATCGAGTCGCTCGATCTGCATCAGTCACCTCGCGCAGGATGCGGCGCAAACCGGCCGTAGGGGCGTGCATCGTCGGCACGTTGACGTAGTACATAAGCAGCCGCAAAGGCGAGCGCCAGCAGCGTCAAACACATGCCAACCAACGCGCCCCAGCCACCGTGTTGCCAGAACCAGCCACCGAGCGCGCCGATCACGCTGGAGCCGGCGTAATACGCCAGCAGGTACAGCGACGCGGCATGGCTGCGATGTGCACCGCCGAGCCGGCTCACCCACGCGCTGGCGGCCGAATGCGCAATGAAGAACCCGATCGTCAGCAACACGATGCCAGCCACCACCAGCGCCAGTACTTGCGCCAGGGTCAACGCCACCCCGAGCACGCACAGCACGATGCCGGCAGTGACCACCGGGCCGCGCCCGAAACGATCCGAGGCCGCACCGGCCACCGAGGAGCTGACGATGCCGAACACATACGCGCTGAAGATCATGCCGATCTGGCTCTGACTCAGGCCGAATTCCGGCCCGCCCAGACGAAAGCCGGCATAGTTGTAAAGACACACGAACACGCCCATCAACAGAAACGGCAGCGCGAACAACCACGGCAGATTGCGATCGCGCAGATGCCCGGCCCAGGCGCGCAGATGGAAGCGCAGATTGATGCCATGCCGGCGCACGAAATTGCGCGACGGTGGCAGCAGCCAGAAAAACGCAAGCGCGCACAGCAGGTCGAACACGCTCAACACCGCCAATGCGGTGCGCCAATCGTAATGATCGGTCAGCACGCTCATCACGATGCGCCCGCTCATGCCGCCGAATGCGTTGCCGGCCACATACAAACCGGTGGCCGCGCCCATCTTGTTGGCCGGCAGCTCTTCGCCCAGATACACCATCGCCACTGCCGGCACCCCACCCAGCGCGATACCGGACAAGGTGCGCACCAGCACCAACGCACCCCAGTGCGGCAGGAATGCGGCGATCAGGTTGAGCACTGCGGCCAGTGCGATCGACACGAACATCAGCCCGCGCCGGCCGAGGTTTTCCGACACTGCACCGGCGCAGAAGATCGCCAGGGCCAGCGCGCCGGTGGTCAGCGACAACGGTAGCGAGGCAGTGGCCGCGTCCACGCCGAAGGTGCGCGCAAATTCGGGCAGCACCGGCTGCACGCTGTACAGCAGCGAAAACGTAGCAAAGCCGGCCAGAAACAGCGCAAACCGGATACGGCCGCTGGCGGGCGCGTCGATGACAAGTGCGTCGGTTGCAGCACTGGCGGCGGTGCCCGGCAAGGTGCCGGAGCGGCGATCAGAAGAATACATGGGAGCGGAGTCGAGACATGGTACGGCGAGTATTCGCCTGCCCTCACCCCCTGTCCAATATATGATACCGGCAGTTTCCATATCCAGAACAGATAGCATGGAACTTCGCCATTTACGCTATTTCCTGGCCGTCGCCGAGGCAGGCAACTTCACCCGCGCTGCGGCACGGGTCGGCATCGGCCAGCCACCGCTGAGCCAGCAGATCCAGGCGCTGGAGCGCGACCTGGGCACACCGCTGTTCTGGCGCACCCATAGCGGCGCCGAGCTGACTCCGGCCGGCGAGGCGTTTCTGGTCGAGGTGCGCCGCGTGCTCGCCGATGTGGAGCGCGCTGCCGAAACCGCACGCCGGGTAGCGCGTGGCCAATCCGGCAGGCTGCGGCTGGGCTTCACCGCCTCGGCCGCATTTAATCCGGTGGTGCCGCACCTGATCCGCGACTTTCGTCGGCAATGGCCGCAGGTCGAGTTGCTGCTGGAAGAAACCAACACCGCCGGATTATTGGTCGCCCTTGCCGATGGCCGCCTGGACGCGGCCTTCGTGCGTTACGGCTTGAGCACGCCACCGGACCTGCAACTGCTGCGCTTTGCCGATGAGCCGATGATGATCGCCGTGCCCGCCGCGCATTGCCTGGCCGCACGCAGCAGCGCGCCATTGGCCGCGCTGGCGGGCGAGCCGTTCATTCTGTTTCCGCGCAGTTTCGGTTCGAGTCTGTACGACGAAATTCTCGCCGCCTGCCGCGAATCCGGCGTGACCTTGCGCATCACCCAGGAAGCGCCGCAGATGTCGTCGATCATCAACCTGGTCGCCGCCGAACTGGGCGTGTCGGTGGTGCCCGCCTCCACCGCGCAACTGCAACGGCCCGGCGTGCGCTACCTGGATATCGAAGGGCGGATGCCGCTGGCCCGGCTCGCGTTGGCGGTGTCGCCTGGCGCCTTGGACACCACGCCCTTGGTGCGGCATCTATGGGCGCTGGCAACGCTGATCTAGCAATGGCAGCACAACCACGACACAGCGACGTTTTGTTTGATGCTGTTGGAACGATGTTGACCTTGTACCCTGGACCCTGGACCCTGGACCCTTGGCTCTGGTCACTGCCGACTGCATGCACTGACCGCGAGGGGCCGGTGCTCACTGCAGACATCGTTTGAGTAGGAGCCCGTCATTTTCAGACCATCTAAGAGCGGCTAACAAAACGTAGCGAGCAGTCGTCAGGTGGGTGCGGACGGCGCGCTCAGAACCGGAGTGTACGAGTGGTACATGCCGATTCCGAGCACCGGCCGCGCCCGCCTGGCGGTGAGCGCAGTAGTTTTGTTAGCCGCTCTAAATCTGGGTCAGTTCCGGGTTGTCATTCCAGGTAGCGGACACAAGCACAGAACGTACGTTGCCACGCTTCGAAACACCAATCGCCACCCCATGGAGACCATTGAGAATCTGCCGACTCGCTCTTCAAGAAATGCCATCGCTGTCGCCACCCTGCATTCCAGGATCGCCTACCGCCTTCCGCCTGCTCGATGAGTAACCATCCTTTAGGACAGCACCCAATGCGGGTTGCATATAATCATAATAGCCTGGCTCTGGACGTCGAAGCATCGTTTCAAGCGATGCCGTTACACTATTGAAGTAAGCGATAGCATCCCCGTGGGAACCGTCGTAGTCGATGCCATCGGCATCAACAGCCGTCAGGTCATTCAAGATGCCTTCCAAATCTTTTATGTTTGAATCGATACCATCCAAAATTCCGTTGTTATCGCCTCGGATTGAGAATTGGTTTTTCAGCAGTTTCAGCCGACCCAAGAAGTCGGTCGCTCTTGCAAGATGTGATTTCAGTTTTTTTTTATTAATGATATCTTTCTCCAAATTCACCAATTGGCGGTTAATTTGGTCAAGGCGGCGATCATTGATATCGCCACCTTCATCGCCCATGTTCTTCAAATCCTGTTTGTTCTGGTCAATGATTCCCTTGAACATATCCAGATTGTGCGCTTGCCAGCCGCCGACACCTCTTTCCGCGCAACGCTCCTGAAGACTCCGCCAATGATCCTCCAGAGTTATCGCGCGTTGTAGCATCGATTGGCGTTTCTCATCCAAATTCGATTGCAAGGGCGCCTGGGCCGTGGATTGGATCCTACGCCCGGAAGATCTGCGGGCCGGTCGCTCCAGAGATGACAGCCACATATCGGCAATCTGGCTTCCGGCGCAACTCTCGACGGCGCTATGCTCTTGCGACCCGGGCGTCATGTTTCCTGCCTGCGACATGGGGTTGCTGGTGGACGCTTCGGCGGTGCCATGCTCCCGCAACTCGGGAGCCATGTTTGCAGAGGGTATGCGTAAGCAGTTTCCCATGTCACATCTCCTATCTTGTTTGCAAGCGTAGGCAATTTCGCGCATGCCGCGTCCACGCCGACGAAAGCCCGCTTGCGTATGCGAAGTTCCGGCCTGCCATGAAGCGAACTGTCGGGCGGCTGACGAGTGACCGTGCACATTGAAATTGATCGATGCCAGTGATTGCAGACAAAAGTCAGTACTGTTCAAGCAGGCTCACGGACATGCTCAAGGACGCATCTTGTCGGGCTGCGAGGCTGCATAAGACGCACCGGTGCAAGGTCGCCATGAAAGGCCTGCCTGCTGGCTGGCACTCACTCACTCACCACAGGTTACGACGCGCAGAATGAAACGCTTGACCTCACCTGCAACCGAGGTTGTTCAGTGCAGCCCCTCCATCACTTGAGTGCCATGCATCTGCGTCATCTGGTGTTGCCATGTCTCGCCCCGACCTCACCGGGCGTTTCTATCGCGACATACTGCAGTTGCCGTTGCACGGCAAAAGCGTTCGCATCGGCTGGAGCACGCTGGAATGCGTGCAGGCGCAACAGCCGGTGGGCAGCGTGCATCTGGCCTTCAACGTGGCGCCGTCGCGCTTCGACGCCGCAGCGCACTGGATCGGTACGCGCAGCGCGCTGCTTGCCGCGCAGTATGGGCGCCAGCGCTTTCAGCTGGGCGGCGTGTGGCAATCGCAGTCGGTGTATTTCGACGGACCCGATGGGGCGGTACTGGAACTGATCGCGCGGCAGGCCTTGCAGCACCAGGTCACCGGCCAGGGCAACTTCCATGGCGAGGCATTGCTGTGCCTGAGCGAGATCGGCTTGCCCAGCAACACTGTCGGGGTGGTGACCAGCAGCGTCGCTCATCACTTCGGTGCGCGGCGTGCGGGTCAGCGTGGACGCACCGCAACCGGGGCTGCGCCTGCGCGATGCACAGGGCTGGGAATTGCTGGCGGCGTGATCGCACACGCCGCTCGACTCATGCGACCGCGGGCTCCGGCAGCCGGAAGAACGCACGTGCGGCAGCGGTACTGTTGGCTGCGGTCAGCGCAACCGCTTCATCGCGATCGCGCGCCAGTTCTTCCAGGAGATGCGACAGGAACATCGGCTCGTTGCGGCGGTCCTTGGGCATCGGCTTGAGCGTGCGCGGCAGCAGGTAAGGCGCATCGGTTTCGATCATCAGACGAGTGGCAGGGATCGAACGCACCAGCTCGCGCAGATGCGCACCGCGGCGCTCGTCGCACAACCAGCCAGTGATGCCGATGTAGTAATCGCGGTCCAGATACGCGAACAACTCTTCGCGCGTGCCGGTGAAGCAATGCACCACCGCCGCGCCGAGCCGGCCATCGAAGCTGCGCATGATCGAGAGGAAATCGTCGTGCGCATCGCGTTGATGCAGGAACAAGGGTTTGCCGTTGTCGGCAGCCAATTGCAGCTGGCGTTCGAAGGCCTTGTGCTGCGCCGGGCGCGGTGCGAAATCGCGGAAGTAATCCAGCCCGCACTCGCCCACCGCCACCACCTGCGGGTGCGCCTGCAGCGTGCGCATTTCGGCTTCGCATTCGGCGGTTAATTCCACCGCGTGGTGCGGGTGCACGCCGGCGGTGGCGTAAAGAAGTCCGGGGTGTTGTTGCGCCAGTTGCAGCGCCAGTGGTGCGTGCTCACGGCTGGCGCCGGTGATCACCATCTGGGTCACTCCTGCCTCGCGTGCGCGCTGCAATACCGCATCGCGATCGCGGTCGAAGGAGTCGTGGGTGAGGTTGGCGCCGATATCGATCAATTGCATGGTGCGGGTGTCGTGTGGTGATAACCGGGTAAGTGTAACGAGTGGGGTTGGGTGCGCTTAGCTCCCCTTCTCCCTTCGGGAGAAGATGGCGCGCTAGCGCCGGATGAGGGTGCGAGCGAAGCCTCGCATTCCTCACCCCACACGATGTGGCTTTGCCCCGTACCCTCACCCCAACCCCCGCTCCGCGCCCCGGCCCGCGCTTGCGGCGCGGGCGCACCAGTGCACGCGCGCCAGTGGCGCGCAAGCAGTGCATTGGCGCCCCGCAGGGAGAGGGGCTTGATGCACGCGCTGCCTGAGTTGCAATCGACGCGAGGTGTGCTGGATAGCTTTACCCCACCACCGGTACCGCCATCGCCTCAATGCGCGCCGCCAGCGCCTGAATCGCCAGTTGCGCCGAGCGCGAGAGTTGCCGCTGCGGGGCCACACACAGCGCCAGCGTCATCGGTTTGGTCAGGTGGCGGCGGAACGGGACGAACGCCAGGCGGCCATCGGCCACATCCGGTGCGGCGTCCAGCCACGACATCAACCCCACACCCGCACCGGCCCGCACCAAGCCGCGCAGCGTCCGCACGTCATTGCAATGCGTGAGGCGTTTCACGTCGATGTGCTGGCGTTGGTAGAGCACCTTGGCGTGCTCGCCGACGATCAACGGGGCAGCCGGCAGCAGCAGGCGGTGCTCCAGCGTTTCGCTCAGCTGCAGCTCGGTGCGCGTACTCAGCGGATGGCCCACCGGCATCGCAATCCCTAACGGGATGTCGGCAAATGCGCGCACCTCCAGGTCCACGCTGCTCACCGGGTCCAGCAGCAGGCCGATATCCACATCGGCCGAGGTCACCATGTCCATCACCCGCTGGTTGCGCGCGGTGGACAGGTTGAAGGTGATGCCGGGGTACTCCTGCACCAGCGCCGCCACTGCCGCCGGCACCACGCCCTCGCTGAGCGCGTCGATCATGGCGATCTCCACATGCCCGCGGCGCAGCCCCTTGAGCTCGTCGAAGCGCTCCAGCGTGCGCGCGTAGGCCTTCTCCCAGCCGCGCACCTCCACCAGCAGCAGCTCGCCAGCGGCAGTCAACCGCAACCGGCCGGGCAGGCGCTCGAACAGCTGCGCGCCCAGCTCCTCCTCGGCCTTGAGGATCTGCCGGTCGATCGCCGATGCCGACACGTGCAGCACGTCGGAGGCCTTGCGGATGCTGCCGCAGCGAGCCACTTCGATGAAGTAACGGGTGAAGCGGGAAAAGGTCAGCATGCGGCGGGGCTCGGCGGGCGTTGCATTTTTTGCAATGGCTTGGCTGAAAATCGATGTTTGATAACACACCCCCGGCTTCCTAGAGTCAATCCGGCACCCTCCCGCCCTACGCCAGAGACCGGACCCATGGATGTTGCCGTTCCCGCCTTGCCGCTGCACTGCACCTTCGCCGCCGCCGATTGGCAGCGCCTGGCCCACCACTGGCACGCGGTGGCGCTGAGCAGCGAAGTAAGCGAGGCGCCGTTCAAAGCCATCCTGCTGGACGAGCCGCTGGTGCTTTACCGGCTCGGCAGTGAGCTGGTGGCCGCGCACGATGTCTGCCCGCACCGCGGCGTGCCGTTGAGCATGGGCACGGCCGATGGGGGCGGGGTGGTCTGCGCCTACCACGGGCTGCGCTTCGGCGCGGGCGGACGTTGCAACCACATTCCCGCCAGTCCGAACCAAACGATCCCGGCCAAGATGCGCCTGCATACCTACGCAGTGGCCGAGCGCTATGGCCTGATCTGGGTATGCCTGTGCAAGCCGGCCGGGGTGAGCGAGGCCGAGGTGCAGATTCCGCCAATGCCCGGCTGGGACGAAGCAGGCTTCCAGCAGATCGTCTGCCCGGCTTTCGAGATCGGCGGCAGCGCCGCGCGTCAGCTGGAAGGTTTCATCGACGTGGCGCATTTCGCCTTCGTGCACACCGCGACCTTTGCCCAGCCCGACAAGCGCGAGGTGCCGGCCTACACCACCACCGAAACGCCCACCGGCTTCAATGCCGATTATCTGAGCTCGGTGGCCAATTATTCGGTAGACATGCCGCTGCCGGAGGTGGCGCCGGATTTCCAGTGGCTGCGCCATTTCGAGGTGCATCTGCCCTTCACCGCCACGCTCACCATCCACTTCCCGGTGCCGGGCAAGCGCTTGGTGATCATGAATGCCGCCAGCCCGGTGTCCAAGCACAAGACGCGCTTGCTGGTGCCGATCGCGCGTAATTTCGACACCCATCTGCCGGTGGAAGACGTGCACGCCTTCAATCTGCGCGTGTTCGAGGAAGACCGTGCCATGGTAGAGGCGCAGCGCCCCGAATACCTGCCGCTGGACCCGCTGCTGGACGTGCATATCCCGGCCGATCGCAGTTCGATCGCCTACCGCCGTGGCCTGCGCAGTCAGGGCTATAGCGACTTCTTTCTGCGCTGACCGCCGAGGATCACGCCATGCAGTTGCACGAGGTCCGCGTCGCCGACGTCTTCGACCAAGGCCATCGCCAACGCGCGATCCGGTTGGAACCGGTGGGCGCGCAATTGCCTGCATTCGAGGCCGGCGCGCATGTGGACCTGCATCTGCCCGATGGCATGATCCGACAATACTCGATCGCCAGCGCGCCCCATGTGCGCGATCATTATCTGCTGTGCGTGAAGTTGGCCGACGCTTCGCGCGGCGGGTCGCGGCATCTGTGCGAGCAGCTGAGCACCGGCGACCGCCTGCGCATTTCCGCCCCGCGCAATCTGTTTCCCTTGCATCCCGGCGAGCGCCACGTGCTGCTGGCCGGCGACATCGGCATCACCCCGCTGCTGTCGATGGCCCAAGCGCTGGAAGCGCGCGGCGAGGCCTTCGTGCTGCATTACTACGTGCGCCGGCACGCCGATGTGGCGTTCTTGCAGCCGCTGCAGCAGGGCTTCACGCATGGCCAGGTGCAGCTGCATCTGAGCGACGCCGGCGAGAGCCCACGCGTGCATGTGCCCGATGAACTGGGCCAGGCGCGCGCGCGCGATCAGCTGTATCTGTGCGGGCCGGCCGCCTTCATGGACCACTTCACGCTGCTCGCCAAAACACACGGCTGGGCGTCGCAGCAATTGCACCGCGAACACTTCGCCGCTGCCCAAACCAGCCTGGCGCACGATGCCGATAGCGCCTTCGACGTGGAGCTGGCCGCCAGCGGCCGCGTGGTACAGGTGCCGGCCGATTGCAGCATCGCCAGCGCGTTGCTGCACGCAGGTATCGAGGTGCCGCTGTCGTGCGAGCAAGGCATGTACGGCGCCTGCCTGACCGGCGTGCTGGCCGGCACGCCCGACCACCGCGACAGTGTGCTCAGCGACCGCGACCATGCGCAAAACCGGCAAATCACGCTGTGTTGTTCGCGCAGCCGTTCGCCGCGGCTGGTGCTGGATCTTTGAGGGGATCTATGCATGGCACGCGCATAAACGGCGATGCCCTAACCCCGGATACATACGCGTGACGACGGTGCTTGCCGATGCAATCGGCGAAGACGGCGCATGACGCAGTGTGGCCGCGCTGATAGAGACACCACGCAGACGGCGGAGCCTCTGCAGTACATCGCATGCCTGATGCCTGAGACGGCTTGGTCACTGCAGTGCGCGTGGTTGAGATGATGTCCTGTGCAGCGTTATGCCCTGTGTGCCGATACGCAGCGTGCAGTGGGACAAGTCCGCACGGCGCGATGATGGAAGCCGAATTGCGCATCTATCGAGCCACACGCGCATCTGGTGACTCCCTCTGTCATGCAGCGACAAGGTGTCTTGCTACCTCATCCAAACGCCTCCCACCCAGCGCGATCTCCAGCGCCAGCGACAATCAGCTCAAACGCTGGCCGTCTACCACGCTGCAGGGCATGCTTCGCATCTAGCGGAGGCGTGATTGCGCCATCGCTTTTCCTTCCGAGTGCTCTATCGCATGTCCATTTTTCACCGCAGTCTGATTCTGGCGTTATGCGTTGTATTGCCGACAGTCGCACACGCATGCACGCACCGCAGCCGCTCTCGCACAGGTGCGCGAGCAACAGGTGGCGCAGCTGTTCCAAACGGCCGCCGCCCAACCCGCGCAGCTGCGTGCCTGGCGGCAGCCATGCCCAAGGGTGGCGACCTGCACAACCAGCTCTCCGGCTCTGTGTATGCCGGGCGCTACTTGCAATGGGCAAGCGACGATGGCGCCTGCGTACACCTGGATGACCTGAGCCTGCGCGCGCCGCCCTGCGGTAAACGCCAGCAGCCCGCACGCAATCTGGCAACGCGCGATGCCGCGCTGTATGGCCTGGTGGTGGATGCTTTGTCGATGCGCAAGTTTCTGCCCACTGCCTCGCAACCCACCGGACACGATCAGTTCTTCAGCACCTTCGGCAAGTTCGACGCAGTGCTAAGCGCGCGCGTTGCCGCAACCGATGGTAGTCGGGCAGATGGCGCTTGCGCATGACTTTCAGCAACCCAAGGTGACCCCATGCAATTCCCAGCGCAGTGGCAGGCCGGCATCGATCGCACTACCGAGGTGCTGCGCGGTCATGCGCAGCTGCTCGCCAGCTTCAACGCCCCGCGCCCCGCGCAACAGGACAGCACCACTCCGCGCGGCCAGATCGCTTCCATCGTCAGTACCACCCGCAGCCAGCCCACCCAAGCCCCACGCCACGCCGCCCAGACGCTCACGCGCATCAATCAGGCCAACGATAGCCTGCGCGCAATCACCCACCTGCTACCCGCACGCGCCGCCGCCGATGCCGCACGCGTGCAGGCTGCGCTGGCCGGCGGCAGCGACGGCGGTGCGTTGGCCGGCGTGCCGTTCGTGGTCAAGGATCTGTTCGATGTCGCCGGCCAGGTCACCACGGCCGGCGCCATGATGTGCGCGCCGTGCGCCCCGGCCGCGCGCGACGCCGCTGTGGTGCAACGGTTGAGCGATGCCGGCGCGGTGCTGGTGGGTACCGCCAACATGGACGAGTTCGCCTACGGTTTCGCCACCGTCAATGCGCATTACGGCACCACTGCCAACCCGCACGATCACCGCCACCTGGCCGGTGGTTCGTCGGGCGGCTCGGCCGCCGCGGTGGCGGCCGGGCTGGTGCCGTTCGCGCTGGGCTCGGACACCAACGGCTCCATCCGCGTGCCGGCTGCGCTGTGCGGCGTGTATGGCCTGCGCCCCACCCATGGCGCATTGCCGTTGGAGGGCGTGTTCGGCTTTGTCGATGCACTGGATGTGGTCGGCCCGTTCGCCACCTCCATCGCCGATCTACGTCGCGTCTATGAAGTGATGCTTGGTCACTCAGTTGCCTCATGCAACGCCGGCAGCTTGCGCATCGCGCGTCTGGGCGGCTGGTTCCAACGCAATCTCGATCCCGAGCTGGAGGCCGGCCTGAGCGCATTGCTCACCGCCTGCAGCAGCACCACCCTTATCGACTTACCCGAAGCAGAGCGCGCCCGCGCCGCCGCCTTCGTGCTCACCGCTGCCGAAGGCGGCCACCGCCATCGCACCGGTTTGAGCACGCACGCCGAGCAGTTCGACCCGGCCACCCGCTGCCGCCTGCTCGCCGGCCTGCAACTGCCCGCCTGCGCGGTGGCCGATGCACACCGCTTCGCACAATGGTTTAGCGCAGCCATGCAACACCTCTGGGACGAAGTGGATGTGTTGATCGCCCCAACCACACCGTGCGTGGCGCCGCGCATCGATCAAGACACCATCCAGATCGATGGCCTGCCGGTCTCCGCACGCGCCAACTTAGGGATCTTGACGCAACCGCTCGGCCTGGCGGCCTGCCCGGTATTGGCCGCACCGTTAGCGCGCCCCGGCCGTCTGCCGCTTGGCGTGCAATTGATTGCAGCGCCCGGCCGCGAAGACCGCTTGTTCGCACTCGCCGCACAACTCGAACGCGACGGCCTGCTCGCCTTCAGCCCACCGGCGCAGACACGCTGATGCAGCACACCTTGCGCGCACGTCGCGGCATGGTCGTCGCCCCACATCACCTGGCCGCACAGGCCGGCCGCGATGTCTTGCGCGACGGCGGCAACGCCATCGAAGCGGACGTCGCCACCGCCGCCTGCCTGGCCGTGGTGTACCCGCACATGACCGGCATCGGCGGCGACGGCTTCTGGCTGATCCACGAACCAGGCGGCCGCGTGCACGCCATCGATGCCTGCGGCCGCGCCGCACAGGCGGCAACGTTGGACTTCTATCGCGGCCACAGCAGCATTGCGTGGCGCGGCCCCGGCGCGGCCAATACCGTCGCCGGCACCGTCTCCGGCTGGGCGCTCGCCCTGCAACACGCAGGCGGCACGTTATCGCTGCAACGCTTATTGCAAGACGCCATCCACCATGCCAGCGACGGCGTACCTGTCACGTTGGGTAGCGCGCATATCGCCGCGAGCAAGAGCGCCGAACTGCGCACGCAGCCCGGCGCCTACGCCAGCATCTTCGAACCACACGGCGCGCCCCTGCACGAAGGCGCATTGCTGCAACAAACGCAGCTCGCACGCACCGTGCAACGGCTGGCTGACGAAGTCCTCGAAAGTTTCTATCACGGCGCACTCGCCGACGACATCGCCACTGATCTGCAAGCACTCGGCAGCCCGCTCAACGCACACGACCTCGCACACCACCACGCCGAAGCCAGCGTGCCGCTCTCGGTCGCCATCCACGGCGCGCGTCTCTACAACCACGCGCCGCCCACACAAGGCCTCGCCTCACTGCTGATCCTCGCCCTGTTCGATCGCCTGCACGCCGAACAACCCGACAGCTACGCGCACCTTCACGGCCTGATCGAAGCCACCAAACAAGCCTTCCTGATTCGCGATGCACACGTCGGCGACCGCGCCTGGATGATGCTCGACGCACACGCCCTGCTCGAGGACAGCGCCGCACTCGACGCGCTCGCCGCACGCATCGACATGACCACCGCACTGCCCTGGCCACAGCCCTCGCAAGCCGGCGACACCGTCTGGTTAGGCGCCATCGACGCACACGGCCGCGCGGTCAGCTGCATCCAGTCCACCTATTTCGAATTTGGCTCCGGCCTGGTGCTGCCGCGCACCGGCATCACCTGGCAAAACCGCGGCTGCAGCTTCCGCCTAGCCCCCGACGGCTGGAACGCACTCGCCCCGGGCCGCAAACCCTTCCACACCCTCAACCCCGCCCTGGCCACCTTCGACGACGGCCGCGTCATGGCCTACGGCACCATGGGCGGCGAAGGCCAACCACAAACCCAGGCCGCCATCTTCTCCCGCTACGCCCGCTTCGGCGTGCCGCTGCAACAGGCGATCACGGCACCGCGTTGGCTGCTCGGCCGCACATGGGGCCAAAACACCACCTCGTTGAAGTTGGAAGACCGCTTTGATCCGGCGGTCGTGCAAGCACTACGCGATGCCGGGCATGCCGTAGAGCTGCTGCCCGCATATACCTCGGTCATGGGACACGCCGGTGCATTGGTCCGCGAGATGGATGGCGTGATCAGCGGGGCGAGTGATCCGCGATCGGATGGTGCAGTGGCTGGGTGGTGATGGTTCGGCTTTGGTGAGTCGAGCTGGAAGCTAATGGTCTCACCGATAAACCCTAACTCATCGTTCATGTCAGGAGAACTAACTTTCCTTGATGCTTTGCATGGAATGCGCCAATGAGGCGGCGCATTCCACTCTGATTCGCAACGCTGTTGAGGACCTGCTTGGAGGAGACTTCGAGGGGCGTTTTTGAATCCGAGTATCTTGCGCCAACGATTGGAGAGCCGCTGCTCGATCCATCGCAGGTGCGCATCGGCGATGGTGCTGAAATGGTCTATCGTGGCAAGTACTGGCGGGTCAACCCGTTGGCATTTTCGTTGCTGTCTGGCTGCCATGCGCAGGATGGATCTGCAAAATAGAAAGCACTCTGCAAGGCTCCACCACCCTTGGGCGCTGTGTCCAGCTGCGTCGCTGTGTCAGCTGCCCGCGGCCATCGCGCACGCCACGTCGGCGG
>NZ_MDEJ01000027.1 GCF_002940065.1 Xanthomonas populi | reverse complement strand
TCGGCCAGGAAGATCTCACGACGGGTGTGCTTGCGCTTGCCCAAGCCCTGCGCATCACCGAATGTCAGTTGCATGGATGCATCCTCAAGGTGAGTGCGTCGTGTCGCGCATCTATGGGGAGTTGTTCAGAGGTTCCCTAATGCGCCACCAGCCATTGACCGGTACGCGCACCCAAGAACACCAGCGCCAGTCCGGCCACCAGCGTGATTGCCAGATACACGCCGATTATCGCGGAGCGATCGGTGCGCGCAAACACCAGGCATTCCATCATCAGCGACGAGAACGTGGTCAGCCCGCCGATCACGCCGACAATCAACAAGGCCCGCAGCGGCCAGCTCGACGGCCCGCGCGCATCCAGCCACACCAGCAGCACACCGGCGACGAACGAGCCGAGCAGATTCACCGTCAGCGTGCCCCACGGAAAGCCGTTACCAAAGCGCTGCAGCAATGACGCGCCTATGGCAAAACGCAAGCCCGAACCCAGCGCACCGCCAGTCATCGCCAACAGCAATTGCTGCCACCACACCGGTGCGTTCATGCGTGCACCCCGCAAGCGGCCAATGGGGGTTTCAAAAAGGTGTCGTACATGGTCGGCATCATCCAATTCTGAGCAAGAAACGATGCCGGGGCACAGGCCTGCCGCCCCGGCAAGGGTGGGCAGGCATCATCAGCGCGCAGGGTGCGGGCGGTTCAAGGAGGAATGCCATCTCCTGTGCTGCAGATTATGCGGTCGGCTTTAGTGCCTTGTCAGCCCTGGCCTGTTCGCGCGCGGCGCGCAGACGATCGAGCTTTTCTTTTAGCTTGATCTCCAGACCACGCGGCACCGGGTTGTAAAAGACCCGCTCGCCCATCGCATCGGGGAACCCGGTCTGGTCCAGCGCGATCCCGCCTTCGGCATCATGGTCGTACTGATAGTCCTGCCCGTAACCGAGCGTCTTCATCAGCTTGGTCGGCGCATTGCGCAGATGTAGCGGCACTTCTTGTGTACCTGTGGCGCGCACTTCGGCCCTGGCTTGATTGAAGGCGGCATAGCCAGCGTTGGACTTGGCGGTGCTGGCCAGATACAGCACCAATTGCGCAAACGCCAACTCGCCTTCCGGGCTGCCCAAACGCTCGTAAATGTCCCAGGCTTCCAGCGCCATGCTTTGCGCGCGCGGATCGGCCAGGCCGATATCTTCGATCGCCATGCGGGTCAGCCGCCGCGCCAGATAGCTCGGGTCGCAACCGCCATCGAGCATGCGGGTCAACCAGTACAGCGCTGCATCCGGATTGGAACTACGCACCGATTTGTGCAGCGCCGAAATCTGGTCGTAGAACTGCTCGCCGTTCTTGTCGAAGCGACGCGTGCGGTCGGCCAACACCTGCAGCAACGTCTTCGGGGTGATCTCGCCGCCCTCACCCGTCGCCAGGTCCGCTGCGATCTCCAGCAACGTCAATGCGCGACGCACGTCGCCGTCGGCAGCGGTGGCTATTTCCAGCAGCGAGGCATCGGTGACCTGAATCGTTTCCTGCCCCAGCCCGCGCTCCGAATCGTGCAGCGCACGCTGCAAGGCATCGACGATGTCCTGCGGCGAAACGCTCTCCAGTACATGCACGCGACAACGCGACAGCAATGCAGAGTTCAATTCGAACGAGGGATTCTCGGTGGTCGCGCCAACGAACAGGATGGTGCCGCGCTCGATATGCGGCAAGAATGCATCCTGCTGCGCCTTGTTGAAGCGGTGCACCTCATCGACGAACAACACCGTGCGGCGCCCGCTGGCAAAGCGTTGCGCGGCGTCGGCCAATACCTGACGCACCTCCGGCAATCCCGACAACACCGCCGAAATCGCCTTGAATTCGGCATCGGCGTAGTGCGCAAGCAGCAACGCCAAAGTGGTCTTGCCGCAGCCAGGCGGCCCCCACAGGATCATCGAATGTACATGACCGGATTCCACCGCACGTCGCAATGCGCTGTCGGCGGCCAGCAGACGTTTCTGCCCGACCATCTCGTCGAGAGTACGCGGCCGCATACGCTCGGCCAGAGGGCGCAGATGCTCGCCGTCTACGCTGAGCAGATCGGCTTCAGGATCGATGGGGAGCTTGGTTCGTGCCACGGCGCATTGTATCGCGTAACCAAACGGCCTTCCGCGAAGAAGGCCATTGAGAGTAAGGAGACGTCGAACGAAGGCTTACTGCGCGTCGCCGACCACGTCCACGCCTTTGCCCGGCGTATAGCGGAAGGTGTCTGCAGCGAAGGCCGGATTGCGCTTCCAGCTGCTGAAGCTGATCGCGGTACGCTGGCCGACCGCATCCACCACTTCCATCTTGACCAGACCCTCCTTGCCGAACCCCAGCGAGGCCATCTGGAAGCTGGCTTCGGTATCGACCTTTGGCGTCAGCGACAGCCACTGCAGCCCGTCGCGCGGCGCGGCTTCTTCACTCACGTCGTACTGCTTGTCCAGCCGTGCCGGATCGATTAGCGCGACCAACGGGCTGTTCTGTTCTTCGCTGCCCTGCACGCGCACGGTCACCTGGTCCAAATCGGGATCGAACACCCACACCTTCTTGCCATCGGCGACGATCAGCTGCTTGTAGGGCTTGGCGTATTCCCAACGAAACTGGCGCGGTGTCGACAATGCCACCCGACCACTGGAACTTTCCTTGACCCGGCCATTGGCATCGGAGACCTGCTGGCTGAACTGCCCGTCCAGCCCTGTGAGGCCGCGCGTGAACGTATCCAGCTCCTGACGTGCACCGGCAAACGCGGTGCCGGCGAACAGAGCTGTGACGAGTACGGCATAACGGAGCTGGCGATGCATCGCGGTCTTCCAAAAGGTAATGCAGGGATTCTGATACTTCACAGATGAATGGGCGAGCGCTATCTCACGAGGCGTTCAGATCGCAGCTGCGGGCAGTCAATCCATTTCACTGCGCTGTCTGCACCCTGGACAGATCGCCATACACGATCTGCCCGCGAAAGCCACGCCGCACTTGCTGGTAGAGCTCGCGGAATGCGCGGTAATCCTGCGGCTGACACAGCGCCTGCGGCCCGCGCACTGCAGCGCGTTGCAACCGATGCACCGCCGTCACCGTCTGCCCATGGCGCGTCCAGTCGACCGCGTACTCACCAGCGGCATTGCGAAAGGTGCTGCTGCGCGGGATTGCAATGATCGGCACCGTTGCAGGGAAGCTCACCACATAGGTTTCTTCGCGCACGCTGTCATTGCAGTAGAACGGGGTCAGATTGTCTTCGGCCGAGGTGGTCGTATAAATCCCGCGTGTCGACTCGGCGCCCGGCATGTCGGGCAAGGTCATGCCAACGACCACCGAAAAATCCACCGCATCGTCTGCCTGGAACGTGTAGCGGTAATTGAACGGCGCATCCAGATCCAGCGGGTCGCCCTGGATCAGCAGATCGCCGGTGCCATCGAAGCCGGACTGGGCAATGATCGATTCCTCGATGCGATTGCGATTCTGCGCGTTGAGTTGCACGAACATCGCACGCAAGCCAACCTCGCCGGTCTTCCCGCTATCCAGCGTGGTCACACCCTGCAGCCCGCCCTGCGCGGTGAAGCGATACTCGGTGCGCGCGACATAGCGATTGACCTTGCGATCGTTTGGCGGCGTCTGCGTCACCTTGCCATCGCGCGTATGCACCACCGGCGCGCCCAGATCGCCGGCCGGCAGCTGGCCGAAGCGCGCGTACGGGTTGGTCGAATCCACATACAGATCGAACGCCGGGATGTAGGTGATGGCGTGATTGAAGCGGCCGAGCACCGGAATCGGCGGCAGCGTCGGCCCGCCTTCGGCGCCGATCAGCACCGGCGTGCTGGCGATGCCCTTGGCCGCCAGCAACGCTTCCAGAATCACGGTGTGATCTTTGCAGTCGCCATAGTGGTTGGCCAGGATGCTGTCGGCGCTGTTGGGCTCCAGCCCGCCGTTGCCCAGGTACACCGCCACGTAGCGAATATTGCGCGCCACCCAGGCATACAACGCCGCCGCCTGGGCACGCTGGTCGCTGATGCCACGGGTCACTTCGTCGGCCAATGACTGGATGGCCTGCGTCACCGCAGCGGCGCGCGCGCCTTTGACGTGATAGGCCAGACCCATCTGCGACCAGTTATCGAAGGTGCTGGCCGTCAAGGTCGGGCTGAATTCCCAGGTCGCCGCGCTCCAGTTCTGGTTCTTCATCGGCGTGGCGCGCTGATATCGCCATTCCCAACGCGCCTGATCGCCGCGCACCACCGGCTTGGTGCTGCCCTGCAACCCGCGTGCGGACAAATGCATCGGCAACGCCTTCGGCGCCACCAGCGTGACCACCGCATCGTCGTACTGCGCGAACACGCTAAAGGTTTCCCACAGGCTGAAATAGCCGGGGAAATACGGGGTGTTCTGCGCACGCCGCACGCGATAGACGATGCGCGCGCCCGGCGCCAGATTCGGAAACACCACTACCTTGACCTTGCGGTCGGCGTACATCGCCGCCGACGCACTGGAATAGCTTTCCTGGGTGTAGATCTTGTCGGTCGCCACATCATGGCGCAGGCCTTCGGCGGTGACGGTGTAGGCCTGCAGCACCTCCAGGGTTTCCATCTTCTCGCTATAGCTAAGCCGCACCTGGCTGAACTGCTCCACCGCCGATTTGGTCTTGAGCAGGATCTCGTATTCGTCGGTTTCCACGCTGCTCGCGTCGGCACGTACTTCGTAATCGGCGCGATAGCGCACGAAACTGTAGTTGGTATCGGCCTGCGTGCGTGCCGCTGCGGCGGCAGGCGCGGCCTGCTGCCGGGCCTGGGCCAGCGGCGGCAATGAGATCAGCAGCAGAAGCAACAATGCAGGACGACGCAGCATGGGTCTCGATCACGACGGGCCGGAGCGGCCATTGCGCAACAGGGTAGCCGGTGTGCGCAGCAGCGTCAGGCACCGGCCTCCAACATCGCCGCATTCATGCGCATGCGAACAGGCACATGCAATTTGGATGAGCTCAGACCCCGCGCTACGCGTCAAGCCAACACGCGCAGCGTTGCCATCAGCCAATCACTTCGGCAGCGGCGGGGCCAGCACGGTGCGGTCGCCATTGTGTTCGGGTTGACTCACCACGCCTGCCGCTTCCATTGCCTCGATCAAGCGCGCGGCACGGTTGTAGCCGATCTTCAAGCGCCGCTGCACGCCGGAAATCGATGCACGCCGGGTTTCGGTGACGATGCGCAAGGCCTCGTCATACAACGGGTCGGATTCGTCGCCACCGCCGCCGCTGCTCTCGGGCAAGCCAGTCGCACCGACCACGGTGCCGTCGCCCATGGTTTGCACTTCGTCCAGCACGCCTTCGACATACGACACCGGCCCGCTCGCCTTGAGATGCTCGACCACGCGATGCACCTCTTCGTCGCTGACGAACGCGCCATGCACGCGGTCCGGCAGCGCCGTGCCCGGCGGCAAATACAGCATGTCGCCGTTACCCAGCAGCGCCTCGGCGCCCGACTGGTCCAGGATGGTGCGCGAATCGATCTTGGAACTGACCTGAAACGCAACGCGGGTCGGGATATTGGCCTTGATCAAGCCGGTGATGACGTCCACCGACGGGCGCTGCGTGGCCAGGATCAGATGGATACCGGCCGCACGCGCCTTCTGCGCCAGACGCGCGATGAGCTCTTCGACCTTCTTGCCAACGATCATCATCATGTCGGCGAATTCGTCGATGAAGATGACGATGAACGGCAGCGATTCGAGCGGACGCGGCGCCTCGCCCAGTGCGGGATTGGGCTTGAACAGCGGGTCCATCATCGGCTGGCCGGCGTCGATGGCGTCCTTGATCTTCTTGTTGAAGCCGGCCAGGTTGCGCACGCCCACCGCGCTCATAAGCTTGTAGCGACGCTCCATTTCGGCCACACACCAACGCAGGCCGTTGGCGGCCTCCTTCATGTCGGTGACCACCGGCGCCAGCAGATGCGGGATGCCCTGATAGACACTCAGTTCGAGCATCTTCGGGTCGATCATCAACATCCGCAGTTCCTTGTGCGAGGCCTTGAACAGCAGGCTCAGCACCATCGCGTTGACCGCCACCGACTTGCCGGAACCGGTAGTACCGGCAACCAGCAAATGCGGCATGCGCGCCAGATCGGCCACCGTCGGGCGCCCGGCGATGTCCTTGCCCAACGCCAAGGTCAGCGGGCTGGGCGACTTGTCGTATTCCTTGGAGCGCAGCAGCTCGGACAAGAAGATCATCTCGCGGCTGACGTTGGGGATCTCCAGACCCACCACCGACTTGCCCGGAATCACATCCACCACGCGCACCGATTTAACCGACAGCCCGCGCGCGATGTCCTTGTCCAGCGAACTGATCTGGCTGACCTTGATGCCCGGCGCCGGCTCGATCTCGAAGCGCGTGATCACCGGGCCCGGATACGCCCCGACCACCTGCGCCTCGATGCGGAAGTCCTTGAGTTTGAACTCGATCTGCCGCGACAGCGTTTCCAGGGTCTCTTCCGAATAGCCCTTGGTCTGCGGCTTGGGGTCGTCCAGCAGCGCCAGCGGCGGCAGGTCCGAGCCATCGGTGCTCACGCCCTGGAACATCGGGATCTGGGTATCGCGCTTGGCGCGCTCGCTCTTTTCCACCACAGGTGCCGGCGGCGGCTCAATCTTGACCGGCTCGCGCTTGGCCTGCTTGGCCGCATCGACCTTGCGCACTTCCTCGCGCTCTTCGCGCATGACGCGGGTCTGCTGCCACTCCGTGGCCTGATGGGTCTTGCGCTGCATCAGCGGGCCCAGTGCCAGCACCGCCTTGCCGATGCGCTCCATCACCGCAAACCACGACAACCCAGTCGCCAGCGTGATCGACACCAGCAGCAGCACCAGCACGAATAGATTGGCTCCCAAGGCGCCAAAACCTGAGCTAAGCGCTTCGCTAACCCACTTCCCAAGGTAGCCTCCGGCCTCAGACATCTCCTGGTGGAACAGTCGCAGGTGCAGAAAGCCGGCTGCAGAGACCAGGAATCCCACCATGCCGACCAATCTCAACGCAGGCCCAAGGTCACTTTCGCTCTGCTCTTCACGCTCGCCAATCAGAGCAGTCCAGGCGACGGCACCCAGAATCAGCGGCAGCAGAAAAGCCACGTAGCCGAACCACTGCAGCAGCACATCCGCGATCCAGGCCCCGAATTTGCCGCCCATGTTATGGATCGGAGCGACCAAGTTGCCAGTCCGCGACCAGCCCGGATCGGCGCTCGAGTAGGTGAACAGACTGGCCAGCAGATACAGCAGTAGCGGCGCCACCGCGATCAGTGCCAGATCGCGCCAGAGCTTTTGCCGACGCGGATTGTCCGCCACCGCCGTCTTGCGCGAGGGCGGTTTGCCCTCTGCGGGCTTGCTGCGTTCGGGAACCTGCTTTGCCAACTGTAGCCAGACCTTAGGAAAATGCTGTTAGTGATTGATAATAAACGACTGAAGCCACAGTTTCAGCTGTTGAACATCCACCGGACGCCCCAGCGCTAGGCGGTCAACGAAAAACGCCGCACAAGGCGGCGTCTATAACGTGTACTGGGTGAACCATGCCATCTGCGATTCAAGCAGTTCCATCGCGCCGCCTTGATTCACCGGGTGGGGACCGCCACTCTATGCCGCCACAGGGGCGCGAAGACCATGCGCCAGCCCTGCCTTTTTCTAGATCGCGAGTATACATGAGCCCCTCATCTGCCAGTCCCGCCAAGCATTCCCGCCTGCTGATCCTGGGCTCCGGCCCGGCCGGCTGGACCGCTGCGGTCTATGCCGCTCGCGCCAACCTCAAGCCGGTGGTGATCACCGGCCTGCAGCAGGGCGGCCAGTTGATGACCACCACCGAGGTCGATAACTGGCCGGGCGACCCCCACGGCCTGATGGGCCCGGACCTGATGAGCCGCATGCAGGCGCATGCCGAGCGCTTCGAGACCGAAGTGATCTTCGATCACATCCATACTGCCGATCTCTCGCAGCGCCCGTTCCGGCTGGTCGGCGACGGCGCCGAGTACACCTGCGATGCGCTGGTCATCGCCACCGGCGCCACCGCCAAGTACCTTGGCATCCCCAGCGAAGAAGCCTTCAAGGGCCGCGGTGTCTCAGCCTGCGCCACTTGCGATGGGTTCTTCTATAAAGACCAGGACGTGGTTGTGGTCGGCGGCGGCAATACGGCAGTCGAAGAAGCACTGTACCTGTCCAATATTGCCCGTAAGGTCTACCTGGTGCACCGCCGCGACACCCTGCGCGCCGAAAAAATCATGCAGGACAAGCTGTTCGCCAAAGTGGTAGCGGGCAAGATCGAAACCGTCTGGCACCACGCCATCGATGAAGTGCTGGGCAACGATGCCGGTGTCACCGGCGTGCGGGTCAAGTGCACCATCGACGGCAGCACCCGTGACATCGTCGCGCACGGCTTCTTCGTCGCCATCGGCCACCATCCCAACACGCAGTTGTTCGACGGCCAGCTGGCGATGAACAACGGTTACCTTGAAATCCGCTCCGGCCTGAACGGCGCCGCGACCGAGACCTCGGTCAGCGGCGTGTTCGCTGCTGGCGACGTCGCCGACCAGCACTACCGCCAGGCGATCACCTCGGCCGGCTTTGGCTGCATGGCCGCGTTGGATGCCGAGCGTTATCTCGACAAGAGCGCCTGAGGTGGCTGCTGACCGCCGGCCGCGCCTCGCGGGAAGTGCCACTGCCGGCGGGCGGTGCGCGTGAGCGTTACCGCCCGCTGGTGTCGCCGGCTGGACGAGCTTCAGGCCAGCGCATGGGATGCTTTGCATGGCGGTACGCATCCCTTCGTGTCCTACGCTTTCCTGCAAGGCCTCGAGCGTGAGGGTTGCCTGCGTCCGGATTGGGGCTGGAACCCGCTGCACCTGACATTGTGGGATGGCGACACGCTGGTCGCCGCTGCCCCGGGGTATCTCAAGAACAATTCGCACGGCGAGTTCGTGTTCGACCATGCCTGGGCGCATGCCTATGCACGCTATGGGCAGGAATACTTCCCCAAGTGGCTGTGCGGCATACCCTACTCGCCGGTAACCGGCCCGCGCCTGCTCGGCGCCGCCAAGTGGCGCCCGCAACTGCTCGCGGCGATGCGGGAGCTGGTGGAACGCAGCGGGCTGTCGTCGGCCCACGTGAACTTCCATCCGGCCGACGAAGACGACGCCTTCGATGCCGACTGGCTGGAGCGCAACGACCTGCAATACCACTGGCACAACGCAAGCGGCTGGACCGATTTTGAGACGTTTCTTGCAGCGATGGACCACAAGCGACGCAAAAACATCCGCCAGGAGCGCGCCAAGGTGCAACGTGCCGGCGTGCAGTTGCGCGTGGTGCACGGCGACGAGGCCAGCGAGGCCGATCTGTATGCGATGTATGGTTTCTACCTCAAGACCTTCAACGAGTACGGCAACTCGCCCGCATTGACGCCGGAATTCCTGCAGCATCTGGCCCAGCACCTGCCACGTCAATTGGTGATGTTTCTGGCAGAACTGAACGGACACCCAATCGCCGGCGCGCTCTGCATGCGCGGCTACGACACACTGTACGGGCGCTACTGGGGCGGCGAAGCGCTGCCGGGGCTGCACTTCGAAACCTGCTACTACCAGGGCATCGAATACTGCCTGCGCGAAGGACTGACCCGTTTCGAGCCGGGCGCACAGGGCGAACACAAGATCGCACGCGGGTTTCTGCCGACGCTGGTGCGCAGCCGCCACTGGATTGCGGACTCCGCCTTTCGCGAACCGCTGGCGCAATTGTGTTCGGACGAACGCCAGACCGTTGCCCAGCATGCGCGCGAGCTGTTCGAGCACAGTCCGTTTCGCGATTAAAGGCGCGTGCGCCTGCAGGTGAGCGCAGTCGTTTTAGTAGGCGCCTTCAATGCGAACGGCGTGACACGCTCTAAACTCCCCGGATGTCGCGCACCCTTCCCTACCTGCTCGCCACCGATCCTGCCGCGCCGTTCCCGCCCGCCGAGCACGCATTGCGTGAGCCGGACGGTCTGCTCGCACTTGGCGGCGATCTCTCGCCGCAGCGGTTGCTCAACGCGTATGCGCACGGCGTGTTCCCGTGGTTCTCGGACGACCAGCCGATCCTGTGGTGGAGCCCGGATCCGCGCACTGTCTTTCGTACCGATGCCGTGCATGTGTCCTCGCGCTTCCGGCGCGCGTTGCGCAGCAGCACTTGGACCGTGCGCGCCGACATTGCGTTTGCGCAGGTGATCGACGCCTGCGCCTCTGTTCCGCGTGCAGGCCAGCACGGCACCTGGATCACCACCCTGATGCAGCAGGCCTACATCGAACTGCATCGCCTTGGCCACGCGCATTCGTTGGAAGTGTTAGACGGCGCGCGCTTGGTTGGCGGCATCTACGGCGTAGCGATCGGCCAGATGTTTTTCGGCGAAAGCATGTTCAGTGCCGAAAGCGGCGGCTCCAAGGTGGCGCTGATGGCGCTAGCCGACTATCTGCATGCCTGTGGATGGCCGCTGATCGATGCACAGGTGGAAAACCCTCACCTGATGCGTCTGGGCGCGCAACGCCTGCCACGCGCAGAATTCCTGCAGCAGGTGCTGCGACAGGTCACCCAACCCGCGCTGCCCGGTAACTGGTCCGAGCGCTACGGCGAGCGACCTGCCAGCACGCTCGCTGAAGTCCGCTTAACATAAAATTTGCACCCCGGGGAGATGGAGCGTAAAATGCGGTCCCTTACGGCCCTCCCGGGCCAGCCGTGATTGCACAGGATTACATGTCGAAAGACGACTCCATTGAATTCGAAGGCAGCGTCAGCGAGACGCTCCCCAACACCACGTTCCGGGTCAAGCTGGAAAACGGGCATGAAATCATCGCCCACATTTCCGGCCGTATGCGCAAGAACTACATCCGCATCCTGACCGGCGACCGTGTGAAAGTTGAGATGACTCCCTACGATCTGACCAAGGGTCGTATTACCTACCGCATGAAGTGAGCGGTTCTGGTCTGAGACGCGAGGCGGCCACTGGCCGCTTTTCGTCGTAGCTGCGATTTGCGGCCAGATACAGAAGTTCTGTGGGCCGATTCGTTCGTTTACACAGACTCTGTCAAAAAAAGCGCATCGCACAAGCCTCCCCGATGGCGGCAGTCACAACGACACCTGATCGCGCCAGGCCCCCCTGCACTCACCAAGCGCTCTGCACTTAAAAGCAAAGCGTGATGCCGCAGACACAAAAAAGCCGCTCGAATGAGCGGCTTTCTCGTTTCAAGACCGTAAGGCGATCAGTCAACGGTCGCCGGCAGCAAACGCTCCGGTTCCGGATGCGCCTCCACCACCAGCTCGCCATCCTTGACGTCGATATTGACCCGGCCACCGGCAATCAGCTTGCCGAACAACAACTCGTCGGCCAGCGGGCGCTTGATCTTCTCCTGGATCACGCGCGACATCGGGCGTGCACCCATCAGCGGATCGAAACCATGCTGGGCCAGCCAGTCGCGCGCAGTCGGTGTGGCCGACAGCGAGACGTGCTTTTCCTGCAACAGCATTTCAAGCTCGATGATGAACTTGTCCACCACGCGCAGGATCTGATCGAAGCCCAGCGGCTGAAACTGAACGATCGCATCCAGACGATTACGGAACTCCGGCGTAAAGCCGCGACGGATCGACTCCATCGCATCGGTGGAGTGATCCTGCTTGGTGAAGCCGATCGACCGCCGCGATGCCTGGGTGGCACCGGCATTGGTCGTCATCACCAGGATCACGTTCTTGAAGTTCGCCTCGCGTCCGTTGGTGTCGGTGAGGATGCCGCGGTCCATGACCTGCAACAGGATGTTGAAGATGTCCGGGTGCGCCTTTTCCACCTCGTCGAGCAGCAGCACACAGTGCGGCGTCTTGACGACCTTCTCGGTCAGCAAGCCGCCCTGATCGAAACCGACATAGCCCGGAGGCGCGCCGATCAAGCGGCTGATCGAATGCGCTTCCATGTACTCGGACATATCGAAGCGCACCAGCTCGATACCCAACTGCAGCGCGAGCTGCTTGGTCACTTCAGTCTTGCCCACGCCAGTCGGGCCGGCAAACAGGAAGTTGCCGATCGGCTTTTCCGGATTGGCCAGGCCAGAGCGTGCGAGCTTGATCGACCCGGCCAGCGTCTCGATCGCCGGGTTCTGCCCGAAGATCACCATCTTCAGGTTGCGCTCAAGATGCTGCAGCACGTCCTTGTCGGTCGCGCTGACCTGCTTTGCCGGAATCCGCGCCATCTTGGCGACGATGGTCTCGATCTCTTCGATATCGATCAGTTCCTTGCGCTTGCCTTCCGGCATTAGCCGCTGGCGTGCACCGGCTTCGTCGATCACATCGATCGCCTTGTCCGGCAGCAACCGGTCGCCAATGTGCTTGACCGACAGATCCACCGCGGCCTGCAGCGCGTCGTCGGCGTAGGTCACGCCATGGTGCGCTTCGTACTTTGGCTTGAGGCCCTGAAGGATTTCGAAGGTCTCGCCCACGGTCGGCTCTACGATATCGATCTTCTGGAAGCGACGCGCCAACGCACGATCTTTTTCGAAAATGCCGCGGTATTCCTGGAAGGTGGTCGAGCCGATGCAACGCAGCTCGCCCGAGGACAATGCCGGCTTGATCAGATTGGACGCATCCATGGTGCCGCCCGAGGCAGAACCCGCACCGATGATGGTGTGGATTTCGTCGATGAACAAAACCGCATTGGGCACCTTCTTCAGCGCCGCCAGCACGCCCTTGAGGCGCTTTTCGAAGTCGCCGCGGTATTTGGTGCCGGCCACCAGCGCACCCAGATCCAGCGAGAAGATCACCGCATCGGCCAATACTTCCGGCACGTCGTTGTCGACGATGCGCTTTGCCAGACCTTCGGCGATTGCGGTCTTGCCTACGCCAGCCTCGCCCACGTACAGCGGGTTGTTCTTGCGCCGGCGGCACAGGACCTGGATGGTGCGCTCGATTTCGTCTGCGCGGCCGACCAATGGGTCGATCTTGCCGTTGCGGGCCTGCTCGTTGAGATTGGTGGCGAACTCGGCCAGCGCATCGCCCTTGGCCTCGCCCTCCCCAGCCTCGCTCTTGGGCTCGCCATCGGATGCGGACGGCTGTTCGCCATCTTCACCCAGCTTGGCAATGCCGTGCGAGAGGTAGTTGACGATATCCAGACGGGTGATGTCTTGCTGATTCAGGAAATACACCGCGTGCGAGTCTTTTTCGCCGAAGATCGCGACCAGCACGTTGGCGCCGGTGACTTCCTTCTTGCCCGAAGACTGCACGTGATAGACGGCGCGCTGCAGCACCCGCTGGAAGCCCAGGGTGGGCTGCGTGTCGCGGCCGTCGTCTTCTGCCAGACGCGAGACCGAGGCCTCGATCGCCTGTTCCAGATCATTGTGCAAGCGCACCTGATCCGCACCGCAGGCCTTGAGCACGGCCTGGGCGGAGGGATTGTCCAGCAGCGAGAGCAGCAGGTGCTCAACGGTCATGAACTCATGACGCGCCTCGCGTGCTCGCTTGTAGCACTGGCCGATGGTTTGCTCTAGGTCTTTGCTGAACATTGGTAACTCCGAACGGCTGTTGCAAACAATATGCGGCTTTTGTTGGGATTTACCACAACCCTATCGGATAGGGATGTTCAGACGACGTTATCATGCGATTGCGGCCACAGTGTTGCACTGCTGGAATGATCCTGCGCCGAGGTCAGCTCTGCTCCATCGTGCACAGCAGAGGATGCTGGTTCATCCGCGAGAACTCGTTGACCTGAGCCACTTTGGACTCGGCGACCTCACGGCTGTAGACCCCGCAAACGCCGCGTCCGCGGGTATGGACATGCAGCATGACCTGCGTCGCCTGCTCCAGGCTCAGGTTGAAAAACTGCTCCAAGACGGTCACCACGAAGTCCATCGGGGTGTAGTCATCGTTCAGCAGAAGCACCTGATAGCGCGGCGGTGGCGCTACTTCAGGCTTGCTCGCTTCGACCATCAGGCCGTGATCGTGTTCGTGCGTAGTATTACTAGGCATATGGTCATTATACGGTTCATCGTTGCGCGCATTGGACGATTTGCGCTGCGGCCCGCACAATTTGTCTCCGATTCCCTGGCTGGCCCTTGATGACCCACTCTGTGACCGCGCTGCCGCTGGCACCGTCGTGCAGCTCCGATATACAGCCATCCGTGCCCAACCTCGGCACGTGCGGTCGATTGAGCCGAACTGTGAGCCGGGCTGAGATCGTTGCGGGCACGGACGCAGCGACTGGGTTCCCCATTGGTCAGATCCAAAGCCAATGAACACGCCCGAACAGCGCTGGCACCCGGATGTCACCGTCGCCACCGTCGTGTTGCGCGACGGGCGCTTCCTGCAGGTCGAAGAGTCCATCGGTGGCCGCCTGCTGTTGAATCAGCCGGCCGGGCATCTGGAGCCGGACGAAAGTCTGCTGGAGGCGGCGGTGCGCGAAACCTTGGAAGAGACCGGCTGGGAGGTGCGCCTGACCCAGTTCATCGGCACCTATCAGTGGGTCGCGCCGAGCCGTCAGTGTTTCCTGCGCTTTGCCTTCGTCGCCGATGCGCTGACCCATCACCCCGAGCGCAGCCTGGATACCGGCGTGGTACGCGCGCTGTGGATGACGCCGGAAGAACTACGCAGCTCGGCCGAGCGGCCGCGCAGCCCGTTGGTGTGGGAGGTGGTGAAAGACTATCTGGCAGGCCAGCGTTATCCCTTATCGCTGGTGCGGTACGTCGCATGAATACGCCGCGCATCATCGTTGGAGTGTCCGGGGGCGTGGATTCGTCGGTGGCGGCTTGGCGGCTTGCTCAGCAAGGCGAGTCGATCGCCGGCTTGTTCATGCAGAACTGGGCCGACGACGGCAGCGGCGATTGCCGCGCCGAAGAAGACCGTCGCGATGCGGTGGCGGTCTGCGGGGTGCTGGGTATTCCGTTCCACTTTCGCGATTTTTCCAGCGAATATTGGGGTGGCGTGTTCGAGCATTTCCTGGCCGAATATGCAGCCGGACGCACGCCCAATCCGGACGTGTTGTGTAACCGCGAAGTGAAGTTCAAGCATTTCCTGGAGGCCGCCCAGGCGCTGGGCGCCGAACGCATCGCCACCGGCCATTACGCGAGGGTTGCGCACCGGGGAGGACGCTGGCGACTGTTGCGTGGCGCCGACCGCGGCAAGGATCAGAGCTATTTTCTGCATCAGTTGGGGCAGACCCAATTGGCCGCAACGTTGTTTCCGATCGGCGACCTGGAAAAAAGTACGCTGCGTCGCATTGCCCAGGACGCCACCTTGCCGACGCATGCCAAGAAAGATTCCACCGGCATCTGCTTCATCGGCGAGCGCGACTTTCGCGAGTTCCTGGGCCGTTATCTGCCCGCGCGCACCGGTGAGATACGCGACCCGCAGGGGCAGCGCATCGCCGAGCATCCCGGGGTGTTCTATTTCACTCTGGGTCAGCGCGAAGGCCTGAACATCGGTGGCGTGCGCGGGCGTGCTGCGGCGCCGTGGTATGTGGTCGGCAAGGATGTGGCGAGCAATGTGTTGTATGTCGACCAGGACCGCGACAGTCCGCTGCTTCAATCGCGCTGGCTGCATTCCGAGCAGGCGCATTGGGTCACCGGAGCGCCGCCGGCGCGCAGCTTCAGCTGCACCGTGCAGA
This sequence comes from Xanthomonas populi, assembly GCF_002940065.1. Classification (GTDB taxonomy): domain Bacteria; phylum Pseudomonadota; class Gammaproteobacteria; order Xanthomonadales; family Xanthomonadaceae; genus Xanthomonas; species Xanthomonas populi. The sequence continues at coordinate 22,610 of NZ_MDEJ01000027.1, read as the reverse complement.
CGCGCTACCGCCAGTCCGATGAGCCGTGCATGGTGGAGGTGCAGGACGATAGCAGCGTGCAGGTGCGTTTCGAGCGGCCGCAGCGTGCGGTGACGCCGGGGCAGTCGCTGGTGCTGTACGACGGCAACGAATGCTTGGGGGGCGCAGTCATTGCGGCCACCGATGCACCGATGGAACGCTACTTGGCGGTATCTTCTTTATTTACCTGAGGTAGTGGCTTGATGAGTTCTTCCATGGATCACCGTGTGCTGGCACTGGCAGGCGTCGCCCAGGCCTTGCAGCAGGTGCGGCGGATCGCCGAGACCGGGCAGTCGGAGGCTGCGACGGTGCGCACCGCCATGGACAGCGTATTCCGGGTGGATGCGTCGTCGCCGGAGGCTGTGTACGGCTCGCCAACGGATCTGGCGCCCGGTCTGCGGCTGCTACACAACTATTTCCGCAATCAGGGCCAGGACGAGGTGCTGCCGCGCCTTGCGCTAGCGGTGCTGCAACTGGAGCGCCGCTTCGTGCGCGACACCGCCACCGTCACGACTGTTTCCAACGGAATCGAGGCCGCCGCAGGTCAGGCGCAGACCCTGGGCGACAGCGGCCACCCCGACGTGCTGAGTGCGCTGGGCGCACTGTATGCGCAGACCATCAGCCACTTGCGCCCCAAGGTCATGGTGCAGGGCAACCCGCATTACCTGGGCCAGGCCGGCGTAGTCGCGGAAATCCGCGCGTTGCTGCTGGCAGCGGTGCGCTCGGCGGTGCTGTGGCGACAGATGGGCGGTAGCCTGTGGGATTTTCTGTTCGCCAAGCGCGCGATGATTGAAGCTGTGGACCGCGCGCTGCGCTAGGCAGCGCGACAAACCCGGTTGCTGATGCACGCTAGCGGCCTCAGATTTGCGTCAACAGCGGTTGAATGGGCGAGACGATGTGGCGATCGTCGCTAAAGACAAAGGGGGTACGGCCGATACAGCAACCGTGACTCTGCCGAGAACGCCCATGTATTCACGTCCACTGATCCGTCTAGCCGCCCCTTTGGCTCTGACCTTGCTGTTTCCCTTCGCTGTCGGATTCGACTGGCCCGCCTCGGTGCGCTGGGCGATCCTGGCGACCATGACCCTTAGTTGGTTGGTTTTCGCTGCCTGGGTGACGTATTCCCAGTTCCGGCGTAACCCGGACCAGACCCGCATCCTGCGCGAGCAGGACCAACTGCTTAACGAACTGCGTACGTTCGTCAGCAACGAAGTCGACGGTTCACGCTCAGAAGTCGAGCGTGCCCGCGAACTGATCCGCCAGGCCGTGTCCGGTCTTGGTGGCAGTTTCGAAGCGATGAACCGCAAATCGCGTCAGCAAAGCCAGGCACTGGCCCGCATCGTCGACCGTGCCGGTGACGATGGCAGCGCTGGCGTCGACGTCGCCCGCTTCGCCCAGCACGCCAGCTCCCGTATGGAGCAGTTGGTGGAAGCGCTGGAACAGGTGAGCGGCCAAAGTACCAACACGGTGCATCACATTGATGAGATGGCGCAGCACCTGGATGGCATCTTCGCGCTGCTGGAAGACGTCAAGTCGATCGCCGACCAGACCAATCTGCTGGCCTTGAACGCCGCCATCGAAGCAGCACGAGCCGGTGAAGCCGGTCGCGGCTTCGCGGTGGTCGCCGACGAGGTGCGCAATCTGTCCGAGCGTTCCACCACCTTCAACGAACAGATCCGCAAGCTGGCGCACAGCTCCAAGGAATCGATCGCCAAGGTGCGTGAAACGGTCTCGCAGCTGGCCTCGCGTCACATGGACCGCTCCCGCGAAGCCCGCCACGAATCGGCGGCGATGCTGGAGAACGTCGCTCAGATCAATGCCTCGTTGGGCGATGGCATGCGCGAAATCTCCGAGTGCGCACGCTCCATCGACGGTAGCGTGGCCGAAGCGGTGCGTGCCCTGCAGTTCGAGGACATCGCCACGCAGACTCTGAGCGGCATTCACACTCACCTCGATCGCCTCACCGCGATCAACCGTGAAGCGGTGGCGCTGCAGGAACTGCTGCATCGCAATGGCGGCGTGTACGACAGCGATCTGGTCGCCGCGCTGCAGAAGGTGTCTACCCGACTGCGCGACATGCGTGTGGAGTGGGAACGCCAGCCGCACAAGCCGGTGGCGCAGCAAGGCATGGGTGCCGGCACGGTCGAGTTGTTCTAAGACCAATGCTCCGCACTCTCTGATCCCCGACATTCCCCGGCCTCCCCGGGGATTTGTCGTTACGCAACGACCTGGTGTTCCGCTCATGACGCTTCTCGCCCCGATCGCCCCGATCCTCGATGTACCCGCCGCTGTGCGGGAATCAGCCGCAGTGGCGGCCTCACAGGCCGAGCGTATCGCGCAGAGCACCGCAGCAAAGCCCGCGCCGCGACGCGTGCGCCTGCCGGCCGCGCTGGAACGGCTGGAATGCGCCGCACATGCGGAAGTGCAGGCAATGCTCAACCCGCTCCGCAGCTGCAGCGAAGAAGATCTGCTGTTTGCAACCGTGGCCTGGGATCTAGGCCTGGACGGTTCTGCGGTCAGCGTCTCCGGACGCTGATGTCTGAACGGCGGGGCGTGCCTCGGCAGGCGCCACGCTGGTTGTGTCCACTGCCGACATTATTTATTAGAATGTGCCAACAAGTGTGGCGCTGAGCACGCAGTACCGATCGATTGCAGCACCGTGGTGACGTCTCCCCTGCCCGCCTGCTCTGCGACTTCTAAGACACGACACGACTTGATGCTTCGATCAATGCGATGTCATGGGAATGATGTGGTGCAAGACATCGCGCGCACGAATGCGCTTGCGAAGTTGGTGCTTGCTCGCGATAAAAAGCCGTGAGATCTCGGCTCTGTTGGGAGGATTGGACGCTATGAATGCGTCGGCTGCAGGGCGGCTGATCTGCTGCTTGGCTGGAGGGCCCTTGCCGTTAGCGGGATCATGTTGCGGCATGGATGCCGCCACGGAACCTCCATGGACGGATGCACGGCATGTCCCGCGAGCGGTGAGGGCATCGCGCCCTCGAGACCAACCGACCGGCGTGGCTTGTGAACATCCAGACGCCACCTGATGCAGGCGATGCCACACACTGCGTCAGTTGGCGACGGCCAGACGAGCACCAAGGCGCATGCCGGCTTCGGCTTCGCGCAACCACTGCGCCATGTCGCGTGGCGACAAGGGGCGCGAGTAGAAGTAGCCCTGGATCTCGTCGCAGCCCTGCAGGCGTAACAGTGCGTCTTCCTGCACCGTTTCCACACCTTCGGCGACCACCTGCATGCCCAGCGCATGGCCCAGATGCACGATGGCCTGGGTGACTTCGGCGGTATTGGCGTCGTCGAGCATGCCTTGCACGAAGCTGCGGTCGATCTTCAGGCGCTGCACCGGGAAACGGTTGAGATAGTGCAGGTTCGAGAAGCCGGTACCGAAGTCGTCCACCGCCAGCAGCACGCCATTCTGTTCGAACAGCTCAAAGCAGCGGCGCAGCGAATCCGAATCGCGGATCAATGCGGATTCGGTCAATTCCAGCTCAAGCCGCGACGGCGACCAACCGTTGTCGCGGCAGATTTCCAGCACGCGCTCGGCAAAGCCGCGCTCGCGCAACTGCACCGCAGACACATTGACCGCAATGCGGCTGAAATTGAGCCCGGCGCGGTTCCAGACCACCGCCTGGCGGCAGGCTTCGCCGATGACCCATTCGCCCAGGCGGACGATTTCGCCGCACTCTTCGGCGATCGGGATGAACTCGACCGGGCTGCAAGGACCATGGCCGGGGCGATTCCAGCGCATCAGCGCCTCGATCGCCGGCGATGCATCGCCCACCGTGTTGACCAGCGGCTGGTAGACCAGCGTGAATTCCTCGCGCTCGAGCGCGCCCTGCAGCGCGTGCTCCAGTTCCAGGCGGCGCTGCGCACGCAGCAACACGTCCTGGCTGTAGTAATGGAAGGTATTGCGGCCGGATTCCTTGGCCGCGTACATCGCCGCATCGGCGGCGCGCAGCAGGCTATCGAAATCCGACAGGCCATCGCCCTGCAGCGCGATACCGATGCTGGCACCGAGCTTGAGGGTGACGTGTTCCTTGCGCAGCGGCTCGCCCAGCGCGCTGATCAACTTGCGTGCGACGTGGCCGGCATCTTCAGGCTCGCCCAGATCGCGCAGCAGCACGATGAATTCGTCGTCGCTGAAGCGACCGAACAGATCGCTGTTGCGCAGATGCTGATGCAAGCGCGAAGACGCCAGCTTGAGCAGATTGTCGCCGGTGGCATGGCCGAACGAATCATTGATGCTCTTGAAGCCATCCAGATCGATCAGCAGCATCGCCAACACCTGGCCGCGCTCATGCGCTTCGCGGATCGCGTTCTCTGCCTGCTCGCGCAGCAGAAAGCGGTTCGGCAAGCCGGTCAGACGGTCGTAGTGCGCCAGCAATTCGATGCGCTCGTTGGCTTCGCGTTCGCGGGTGACATCGCGAAACAAGGCGACAAAACGCGGCGGCAGTCCTTCGCGACGGTCCAGCTCGATCAGTACCTGCACCCACACGCGCTGGCCGGAGTTGCGATAGAAACACAGCTCCAGCTGCTCGGGCAGGCCGCCATCGGAAATACGCAGCAGCGCCGCTTCGAAAGCGTCGCGCGAATCCTGGGTGTACAGCGACAGTGCCTGCTCCAGGGTGATGTTTTCCTTGCGCAGACCATGGATGTGATAGCACTCCTCGGTCCACTGCATGCGCCGGGTGTTGACCTCGATCTCGCAGCCGCCGATCTTCCCCAGTGCAGACACGCGGTTGAGCAACTCGGTGCGCCAGCGGATCAGCGCGTCGGTCTGGCGCTGCTCGGTGACGTTCTGCAGTTGGCCGAGAACGCGCACCATGGCACCGTCGCCATCGAAGACCGGCTGCGCCCACACCCGCAGATGATGCGGATTGATGTCGGCAAGCCCGTTGACTTCCAGCTCGAAATGCACCGGCATGCCTTCGTGCTTGATCTTGCGCCAAGCGCTGCGCAACTGCGCAATCGAGGGCCGGCCCAGCAGACGCAGGATGTCGCGACTGCTCTGCAGACGCACTTGAGTCATGCCGAGCTGCTGCAGGAGATCGGGCGATACCCACAGCGTGTCTTTGAGCGTGTCCCAGCTCCAGCTGCCCATGCTGGCGATGCGCTGGGCGTCTTCGAGCTGGGTCTGCTGCTCGCGCAGCTGCTGCTCGAGCAATTTGTGGTGATGCACATCGGTGTGCGTGCCGACCATGCGCAGCGGGCGGCCGTCGGCGGTACGCGAGACCACACGGCCGCGATCCAGGATCCAGCGCCACTGGCCATCGCTCTGACGCAAGCGGAATTCGGCCACGTAAGTGTCGGTGCGACCGTCTAGGTGCGCCTGCACGGCGGCACTGACCAGCGCGTGGTCCTCACGATGAATCAACCCGGACAACGCGGTGAGATTGTTCGGCAGTGGCTGCTCGGAGTAACCGAGCATGCGGGTCAAGCGCTCCGAGCGGTACACCACGTCGGCAGGAATATCCCAATCCCACAAGCCGTGGTCGGCGCTGTCCAGGCCCATTTCCCAGCGGCTGGTGCCATCGGCGCCCATCGGCTCGGGAATGCTCAAGGTGAAGGCCATCGCCTGACCATTTTCGTCGCAAACCGCACGCAGCCAGCCTTCCAGACGCCCGCCGCCGGTGCCCGGCAGCACGCAGGCGGCCATACCACCGCTATCGGCCACCTGGGCGCGACTGCTTTCCAGGACGTCGGCATATGCACCAAGGGTTGCCGGCAGTCCAAGCGACTGCGCAACGCGGTTGGCCGCCAGAGGCTGGCCATGCGCATCCAACACCACCACCGCTGAGGTCAACGGGTGCTGCAGCATGCTTGCAATGACGCCTGAGTCCACTCTGGAACACTCCGAAGAATCGACCCCTTCCTCGGAGTCGCAATGGGTAACGGCCGTTTTTCGGATTAGTTGAGGTGCCTGTTTACGGCGCGACCGAACCGGGTCGAGTTACGGCTAAGATGGCTGCATCGTCAGTTCTAAAGGTCGTTCGCGGACCCATGCCTCATCCCATCGCTGCGCCCGCGTTTTCGTCCGTTCCCGTGTCCCGACTTCGCCTCGCCGAGCGCCTGCAGCAAGGTCTGTGGACGCTGACAGGACTGTATCTGCTGACCGGTGTGGTGTGGCTGCTGCTGGGCAACCGGCTGCTGCACCTGGCTGGTGCCGCCATGCCGGAGCGCTGGTTGGATGCGAGCTTTCTGGTGGTGTCGAGCATCTTGATCCACCTGGTGCTGCGTCGCTTTGTCGCGCTGATCGTTGAAGAACACGCCCAGCTGGCGCAGTCCGAGGCACTGCTGCAGGCCAAGTTCCTGGCCCTGCCCAGCCCTGCCCTGATCTACGACCTGGCCACGCTGCGCATCCTGGATGCCAACCCGGCCGCGCTGGAATTCTTCGGCTGGGAGCGCGACGAATTTTTGCAGCAGACATTGCAGGCGATCTGGCCGAATGCCGACAGCGTGCGCCTGGAAGAAATCATCACGCAGATCCGCGCCAAGGGCGACGACACCTGCACCTTGCACGAAGATCTGCTCACCCGCAGCGGCCCGCGCCATGTCGAGATTCGCAGCAATCAGCTGCATCTGGCCAGCGGCCCCGCCCGCCTGGTGGTCACCGTGGATCGCAGCGAGGAGCGCCAGGCGCAGCATCTGCGCGATGAAGCGCTCGAGCGGCTGGAAGAAGCGCAAGGCATCGCGCGGCTGGGCTCGTGGCAGTTGGATCGCGCAACCGGTCTGGGCCGTTATTCGCCGGCGGTGTATCGGCTGCTGGGCCGCAGCGTGCCGATGCATCGCCGTGAGCATCGATTGGAAGAACTGCTGACCGCCTCGGACACCGCCACTCAGGCGCGCATCGAACGCATGATCGAAGACATGTGCACCGGTGGCGAAGTGCAGATCGATGTGTTGCTGCCGCTTGCCGGCGGCGACTCGCAGCCGCGCACCGTGCACCTGCGTGCCGAGAGCGTGACCACGCCGGGCGGCGCCCGCCATATGCACGGCACGCTACAGGACGTAAGCGAGCGCGAACAGTCGCGGCGCCTGCTGCGCGAGCGCGAAGAACAGTTCCGCGAGTTGGTGCGTGTGCTGCCCGATGGTGTGTTGATTCTGGCCGACGAGCACGTGATGTATGCCAATGCGGCTGGTTCGGCGCAGTTCGGTTTCCAGGGCGAAACCATTCTGGGCGAACCGCTGCAGACGCTGGTGGGCGAGAACGATCTGCTGATCGTGCGCGAGTATCTGCGCGCGGGCAGCGATCGCAACGAGCCGGTGTCCAGCGCCCGGGCGATGCGTCGTCGTGATGGCAGCATCTTTTATGCGGGCTTGTCGGCCGGCGATATTCGCTACGGCGGGCGCGGCTGCAAACTGCTGGTGGTGCGCGATCTGAGCGAACCCGAGCGCATGCGCGATGCGTTGGCCGAAAGTAATGCCGAATTGCAGGCGATGGCCAAGCGCTTGTTCTCGCTGCAGGAAGACGAACGCCGCGCCATCTCGCGCGATCTGCACGACGATATCGGTCAGGCGATCACCGCCATGAAGCTGTCTGCGCATGCGGCGCTGGACGAGCTGGATCCAGCTGCGCGTCGCGAGGATCTGCTCGAAGTGGTGTCGCTGGCCGACAGCACGGTGACCAAACTGCGCAATCTGTCGATGCTGTTGCGCCCGCCACAACTCGATGCCCTGGGCCTGGAAGCGGCGCTGCGCTGGCAGGCGTTGATGTTGTTCCGTGCCTCGCAAGTGCGTCTGGAACTCGATATCCAGGCACTGAGCGTACGCCCCGGCAATGAAATCGAACAGGCATGTTTTCGCATCGCGCAGGAAAGCCTGACCAATGCGTTGCGGCATGCGTGTGCGGGCGAAGTGCGCATGAGTCTGCAATCGATCGACAGCGAAAGCTTTCGCCTGGAAGTCAGCGATGACGGCGATGGCTTCGAGCCCGAAGGCCCGCGCGGTCTTGGACTGATCGTGATGCGTGAGCGTGCGCAAACCGTCGGCGGTGCGCTCGCGATAGAATCAGCCCCCGGAGCGGGCACGCGCGTGACGTTGCACCTGCCCTATCACCCGGTCGGCGAGTCCGTCCACGACGATGGTGGACGTTGAGTCATGTGGAACCCCGTTATCCCGCCTGGATTGGAAATCGTCAAACCTACGCGCTTGGGCGCAGGCAATCCCGAACTGCTGCATCTCGTGGACGCTGCCGCATCTGGCGGGCCGCCGTTGATGGTATTTCATATCGATATCGATCACTTTGCCTCAATCAACGAGAACATGAGTGCCGAGGTCGGCGATCAGGCGCTGACGCTGGTCGCGCGCCGGCTGCAGGAATTTCTTGGCGCACGCGGCAAGTTGTGGCGTCATGGCAGCGATGAAATGGTCGTGGTGGCGGTGCGTCGCGAAGACACGCCATTGCCGGAAGATTTTGCCGAAGAGATCCGCCAGCAACTTGAATTACCGTTATCGGTATTGCCGTACACCTTGTTCATGACCGGCAAGGTCGGCATCAGCTTGTGCCCGGAACACTCGAGCTCGCTCTCTACCCTGCTCGATTACGCCGAAGAAGCCAGTTACCAGGCCGCGCGCGAAGGCGGCAATACGGTGCGGCTGTACACACGCAACTCGACCACCAATGCGAATAGCGAAAGCATCATTGCGCGACAGATCGTGGATGCGATTCCGCATGGCGAACTGCGGCTGCGTTATCAACCGCTGGTAAGCGCGCGCGATGGCCGCATCGTCGGCATGGAAGCGCTGCTGCGCTGGCAATCGCCGACGCTGGGCATGCTGGTGCCGGAGCGCTTCATGCGCACCGCTGAACGCCTGGGCGTGATCGTGCAGATCGGCGAATGGGTGCTGCAGAACGCGGTGCGCCAGGCGCGGCTGTGGCGCGATCAGGGCTTCGACGACTTCAGCATTGCGGTGAATGTGTCCACGCTGCAGCTGCTGCGCCCAGGCTTCTTCAACGAAGTGATGGCGATGTTGCAGACCGCCGGCGTGCCGGCGCAATTCGTCACGCTGGAGATCAACGAAAGCGCGTTGACCAACAACGTCAACTTCGTCCACGAGACGATGGCCAACCTGCGCAACGAAGGCATCAGCCTGAGTCTGGACAACTTCGGCACCGGCGATTCCAGCCTCAGTGCATTGGTGCGGTATCCGGTGGATCGGTTGAAGATCGACCGCAGCTTCATCAAGAGCGCGCCGGCCGGCAGCCGCGAGGCGGCGATTGCGCGCGCCATCATCGCAATGGGCCATCAGCTCGGCATGACAGTGATTGCCAACGGCGTTGAATCGCAAGCGCAATTGGGGTTTTTGCGTCGCAACGATTGCGACATCTTCCAGGGCTATCTGTTCGGCGAACCGATGTCGGCCGAATCGGCCGGCATGGCGTTACGTCGCCGCTACCTGCGCCCGGAGTCGTTCGCCGAAAGCCGCCCCGACCGCACGCTGCTGCTGCTGGACGACGAAGAAAACGTGCTGCGCTCGCTGGTGCGGCTGTTCCGCCGCGACGGCTACCGGATTCTGGCCGCTGGCAACGTGCGCGATGCGTTCGACCTGCTGGCCACCAACGAGGTGCAGGTGATCCTGTCCGACCAGCGCATGAGCGACATGAGCGGCACCGAGTTCCTGGGACGGGTCAAAATGCTCTACCCCGACACCGTGCGCCTGGTGCTCTCCGGCTACACGGACCTGGCCACAGTGACCGATGCGATCAACCGCGGCGCGATCTACCGCTTTCTGACCAAACCCTGGAACGACGACGAATTGCGCGAGCACATCCGTCAGGCCTTCCGCACGCACGATGAGCTGCGTAACGGTAGGGAATAAGGAATAAAGCAGCGCGCCAGCACTACCTTGGCTGCCGCACCGGCAACACAATGCGGAAACTCGCGCCCTGCCCCGGTATGCTTTCGACGTCGATACGGCCGTGGTGCTTGTTGATGATGCCGTAGGAAATCGACAGGCCAAGGCCAGTGCCGCTGCCGACCGGTTTGGTGGTGAAGAACGGGTCGAAAATGCGCTGCATCAGGTCAGGGGCGATGCCGGCGCCGGTGTCCTGGAATTGGATCCAGACCTGCTCGGTGCCTTCGCTGCCTTCGCGGCCGGTGGTGACGGTGATCATGCCGCGCTCGACGATCGCCTGGCCGGCATTGAGCAGCATGTTCATGTAGACCTGGTTGAGCTCGGACGGCAGGCATTCCACCAGCGGCAGCTCGGCGTAATTGCGTTCCAGCGTGACCTTGTACTTGAGCTCGTTCCAGATGATGTTGATCGTGGATTCGAGGCCCGCGTGCAGGTCCACCATCTTCCACGACTCGGAACGGTCCGAATATGAGAAGTCCTTGAGGTCGCGCACGATGCGGGTCACCCGCTCGATACCTTCGCGCGACTCGGCCATCAACTGCGGCAGATCGCGGCTGATGAAGTCGATGTCGGCGCGGTTGCGGATCTCGTCGATTTCGGGAATCAGCGCCTTCGGATCCGGCGCCTGCAGCGCGCGCTCGTAGGCTTCGATCAGCGTGAACAGGCTGCGCAGATATTCCTGCAGGCTGCCGAGGTTGGAGTGCACGTAACCGATGGGATTATTGATTTCGTGTGCCACACCCGCGGCGAGCTGGCCGATGGAGGCCATCTTTTCCGACTGCAGCAGTTTGTCCTGCGCACCATTCAAACGTAGGTAGGCCTGACGCAATTCGGCATGGCGCTGTTGCAGCTCGCGCTCGTAATCCTGCTGGCCTTCGATGTTGTGGAACAGCGCCAGAAAGTGCCCGATGCCCTGCTCTTCGTTGTAATACAGATGCGCGATGACCACGCGGTCGCCAACCGGCAAGCTGCCGGTCCAGGTGCCTTTTGTGCGCGCCTGATTGAGCGCATCGGACGGCAACACCTGCGAGATCCGCTCGCCGAGATTGCGATCATCGTCGGGGTCTTCCTTGCACAGGCTTTGGCGCGCGATGGCGTTGGCCAGAATCAGCTGCCCGTCTGCACGGAACATCAATACGCCTTCGAGCATCTGATCGCCAAAGGCGCGCAGCATGGCCGAAGACGGCAATAAGGTTTGATTGAGAAAAAACTTGTCAGTCACGGGAAGAGGCAGTGTAGAAGACGCTTCAATATACGCCGAACCGCCCACGCGCCGTATTGCGCTATACCACGATATGGGACGCCGGGCGGATTGAACCGCGTAACGCAGGTGCGCTGGACAATGCACACATACGCGTTAGGCGAGGTCCTTCACTCAAGCCACTGCCAGCGAACGGCCGCCACGCAGGACGCTCGATTGACCCTTGGCGTCATAGGACGGCGCACTCTCGGTTGGCTTCGGCCAGTTCGCGCAGACGCGCTTCTTCGCCTTCTGGCATTCGCGCTTCGAGCGCGCGCAGTGCCGAGAGCTTGTCTTGCGTATGCCGCATCAACCCGTCGATGTCGTTCTCGAGTAATGCCTGGCGTTCGCCGGCCAGCGCGTCGCTGAGACGTTGCAGGAACTCGTTCACGTTCATCCTTTCGGCTGGGAATTAACCCGCCAGTTGCTGATTCAGATCCATCATGCGGCTGGCGATGGCATCCGGGTTGATGGAATAGCTGCCGTTCTGCAACGACTCCTTCACGGCCTGGACGCGACCGGTGTCGATCGCCGAGGACTGCGAAAGCGTGCGCTGCAAGTTCTGCAGGTTGGTGGCCTCGCCGGTCAGCTTGACGCTGTCGGTGGGCGGCAATGCGGCAATCGGGGACGCGCGATCTTCACCGGCCGAAGCGATCTTGCTGCTCGTGGCGGCGGTACGAAGGGTTGCGGAGGTCGGTAGATTGCCTTCGATTTTCTGGGTCATGTCAGGAACTCCTCTACAGGTCGTAGGGGATAACGGCACCCAGAAAAAAAACTTTATAGAAAATTTTTATCTGGAAACCACAACAGTCCCGCTCGCTTCGACGATCCCCTGCACCACCCGGCGTGAAGATGAATTCTCCACCGAGACGCGCTCGTTCTCGCCAGCGTCTGACAAGGCGCGACCGCTCATGCGCACTTCCAGACCGCCATTGCGCGATACAAGGGGTACCGTATCGCCGCGCCGTACCAGCCGCTGCGTGACCAGATCGTTCGAGGACAGCAGCGACCCGGCCGGCAGGATGCGCCGGGCGGTCTTGCCCACCGCAGCCACCGGATCGGCCAGTACCGCACCCACAATGCGCGCGGCATCGCGTTTCTCGATACTGATATCGGCCAGCGAGATGGTTTCTCCCGCGCTGATGCCGCGGCGCAGCACCAGCACGTCCTGATTGCGACGCACCTTGAGCGGCACGAACAGACGCCAGCCGGCCGGCTGCGGGCAGGCCACTTCGACCGTGTTGGTCCCGGTGGGCTGCGCCTGCAGCGCAATCGGACACGCCGGCATGCGCAGACCCGGATCGAGCGTGGCCTCGGCTTCGGCATCGGGGCCAACGGTGGCCAGCGCCGCAGCACGGATGGAATCGACCGATTGGTAACTCTGAGCCCAGGCCGGAGCGGCAGCCAACAAGATGACAAGCAGTAGCAGGCGCATGGGACCAGATCCGGAGGAAGACGGAACAGACAGTGCAAGAGGTGTGCCTGTTTTTGAATCGGAAATCGGGAATGAGGAATCGGTCGGGGGCTGAGCCTTGGTCGGTCTTCGTTGCTGATGTGCGATTTGCTTAGTGAACACCGTAAGTACGTCAGCGCACGGCCCCTCGCCTCGGGCTTGCTGCGGAAAGCCCTCCGCTTTTGCGATTCCCGATTCCCGACTCCCGATTCCCGATTCCCGATTCCCGATTCCCGACAGCGCCCCACGCCAACCTTAAAACCGCTCAAGTTTTCCGAGGGCACTGTCGATATCTGCCCCATGACCCACGATCTGCTCAACCGCATCGACCAGCGCACCCGTCTGGCTGGCCACAATCGACTGGCCCTGCTGCTGTTCCGGCTAGGCGGGCGCCAGCTTTTTGGCGTCAACGTCTTCAAGGTGCAGGAAGTGCTGCGCCGCCCGGATATGTTTCAGGTACCCGGCCTGCCGACCGAGTTCGCCGGCGTTGCCGACGTGCGCGGGCGCTCGGTGCCGGTGCTGGACTTGGGGTTGGCCATCGGCCACCCGGAGCGCGACACGCTCTCCGAGAACGGCCCCGGCTATCTGGTGGTGGCCGAGTTCAACCGCTCGGTGCAGGGCTTTCTGGTCAGCGGCGTGGAGCACATCGTCAATATTGCGGTGGAAGATATCCATCCGCCGCCGGAACTTGGCGCCGAAGCCACTTATTTGACGGCGGTGACGCGGTTCCAGGGCGAGCTGATCCAGGTGATCGACGTGGAAAGCGTGCTGGCCGACATCGCCAAGGTCAGCAAGGACGTGCAGCTGGATCCGTCGCTGCAGCTGGTGGCCTACGACCGCCAGTTCCAGGTATTGGTGGTGGACGACTCGCGGGTGGCGCGCCAGCAGATCCGCAGCGTGCTCGACCAGCTGGGCGTGGCGGCGACCTTGTTGTCGGACGGCCGCCAGGCGCTGGACCATCTCTTGCAGGTGGCAGCATCCGGCGAGAATCCAGCCGATCGCTATGCGATGGTGATCTCCGACATCGAAATGCCGGCGATGGATGGCTATACGCTGACGACGGAAATCCGGCGCAACCCGGCCTTGCAGGGGTTGTACGTGCTGTTGCACACCTCTTTGTCGGGCGTGTTCAACAACGCCATGGTCGAGCAGGTCGGCGCCAATGCGTTCGTGGCCAAATACAGTGCCCACGAATTGGCCGATTATGTGTTGGCGCGCCTGAGAGTGGTCGCCGAAGCGGCCTGATGAGGCTGATCGGCTGCCGGATCGGAGCCGATGACAGCAACAAGACGCTGCGCCCGGCTGCAAAGGGCGCTGCGGCATAAAAATTGGGTCGGTGCGTCGACGCGCTTTCGAATTGAACCAAGTTCGTCACGGACACAGGTCCGCCGCGTTTCACGGACGGCCAGCTGCCGTTCGTCGCAGCGCCGATCATTCTCCGCGTTCTGCGGCCCGTACCACCTCGATTGGCACAAACATTGCTTTCTCCCTGGTAACACTTCGCGGGAGAGCACCGTGTCCAACTCCATCTCGTCCTTCCTAGGCGTCCACGGCGATGCTCTGCCGCTGCGCGAGCAGCGCATGAAGCTCATTGCCAGCAATCTGAGCAATGTGGACACCCCTGGCTACAAGGCCAAGGACATGGACTTCGAGGCCGCACTGAAATCCGCCGAAGGCGTGCGCGACGGCAGCCTGATGCAGACCACTGACGCCAAGCATTACGAAATCGGCAGCAGCGGCGGGCTCAACCCGTTCCAGATCACGCGCGAATCCGATCAGCCCAGCCTGGACGGCAATACCGTCGATCCCGACGCCGAACGTGCTGCCTACGGCCGCGCCGCGCTGGAATACCGCGCCTCGCTGAGCTTCCTCGAATCCAAGGTGCGCTCGATGCTCACCGCGATCACGGGCCAAGAAGTCATGAGCAATCTTCCCATCTTCGATGTGGCCGGCTCTGCGCTGCATGCGCAGTCGGTGCGCCTGAGCACCATCGCCTCCAACCTGGCCAATGCGGACTCTGTCGCTGGCTCGGCCGAGGCGACCTACAAGCCGATCGAGCCGATCTTCCAGGCCCAGCAAAGCCGCCAGGATCCCAGCCTGACCTCGGTGAACGTCAAGGAGATCACCACCACCAACGCGCCGCCGATCCGTCGCTACGAGCCCGGCCATCCGCTGGCCGATGCCGATGGCTATGTGTTTTCGCCCGACGTGGACCCGGTGGCGCAGATGGTCAACATGATCTCGGCCTCGCGTAACTACCAGGCCGGCGTGGAAATGCTCAATACCGCCAAAGAACTGGCACTCGCGACTATCAAGATGGGTCGCTGACCCTTCCTAGCTGACCTTTACCTTACGGACCATTCCAGATGAGCACGATCGGCAGTGACCTTTACACCAGCCTTGGGCTAAGCACCACCAGCGCCGCCTCGACCAAGAAAAAAGAGGAATCGCTCGGCCAGGCCGACTTTCTCAAGTTGATGACCGAGCAGCTGCAGAACCAGGACCCGCTCAAACCGATGGAAAACAGCGCCTTTCTGGGCCAGTTGGCGCAGTTCTCCACCGTGCAGGGCATTGGCGACCTCAATACCAAGGTCGGCAACTTCACCGACTCGATGAACAGCGACCAGGTGCTGAAGGGCGCTTCGCTGGTCGGGCACAACGTGTTGGTGCCGTCTGCGCAGGTGGCCATCAATGCCACCAACTCGGCCAATGGCGTGGTCGCCGCGACGGCGGCCGGTACGGTCAACTTCGAAATCACCGACGCCAACGGCACCTTCGTCAAACAGCTCAGCGTGCCGGCCAGCGCCGCCGGTGAAGTGTCGTTCGCCTGGGACGGCACCGATGCCAACGGCAACCGCATGGCAGCCGGCAAGTACGGCGTGACCGCCACCCAGACCGACACCGCCGGGTCCAAGAGCAAATTGTCCACTTACGTCGACGCACCGGTGGACAGCGTCACGATCGGCACGGACGGCCTGTATCTCAACCTGACGGGGCTAGGCACCTCCCCGCTCGCCAACGTGCTCCGCGTCAGCTGAGCTGGCAATCGACACTTAAAGGAACTCATCCATGGCTTTCAATACCTCGTTGTCCGGCATCAACGCAGCCAATGCCGATCTGAACGTGACGTCCAACAACATCGCCAACGTCAACACGACCGGTTTCAAGGAATCGCGCGCAGAGTTTGCCGACATGTTCCAGAGCACCAGCTACGGTCTGTCGCGCAATGCGGTGGGTTCGGGCGTGCGCGTCAGCAATGTGGCGCAGCAGTTTTCGCAGGGCAATATCGACCCAACCGGGCGCAGCCTGGATCTGGCGATCTCAGGCGAAGGCTTCTTCGCCGTGTCCTCCAACGGCGCCAAGATGTACACCCGCGCCGGCAACTTTCAGACCGATGCCAACGGGTATGTGATCAACCCGCAGGGCGCACGCCTGCAGGTATTCGCGCCCAATCCCAGCGGCAATGGCTTCGACGTCGGCCGCCTGTCGGACCTGCAGTTGCTGACCACCGACAGCCCGCCCAAGTCGACCTCCACGGTCAACCTAGCCTTCACCCTGCCCGGCAACGCCACCGCGCCGACGGTGACCCCGTTCAACCCGGCCGACGACAAGACCTATAGCCATTCCACCGGCGGCATCAACGTCTACGATTCGCTGGGCGTCAGCCACGTGCAGACCTCCTACTTCGTCAAGACCGCCAACCCGAACGAATGGCAGGTGCACAACTACGTGGACGGCGCCGCCGTCGGTGCCCCCACCGCGCTGCAGTTCTCCGACACCGGTGCGTTGACCACCCCGGCCAACGGCATCATCGCGATGGACCCGTTCACCCCGAGCACCGGCGCCGGCGTGCTCAACATGCAGCTCAACGTCAGCGGCTCGACACAGTACGGCGAAGCCTTCGCGCTGCGCGACACCCGCCAGGACGGTTACGCCAGCGGCAAGCTCAACGAAATCAGCATCGACACCAGCGGCGTGGTGTTCGCGCGCTATTCCAACGGTGCCGACAAGGCGCTGGGCCAGGTCGCGCTGAGCAGCTTCGTCAACCCGCAGGGTCTGCAGTCGCAGGGCAACAACATGTGGGCCGAAAGCTACACCTCCGGCGCCGCCCGCATCGGCGCGCCGGACACCTCGGACCTGGGCCAGATCGAATCTGGCTCGCTGGAAGCCTCCACGGTGGATCTGACCGAGCAGCTGGTGAAAATGATCGTGGCCCAGCGCAACTTCCAGGCCAACTCACAGATGATCTCGACCCAGGACCAGGTCACTCAGACGATCATCAATATTCGTTGATGACTCTCGGGACGCGGGGACCGGGGACCCGGAAAAGCAAAAGCCGATTCGCCGTCGCTCTTGCTCTTCCGGGTCCCTGGTTCCTGGTTCCTGGTCACGGCCTTTCGGAGTTTCCCATGGACAAAGCTCTCTACGTTGCGATGACCGGCGCCCGCGCCTCCCTGCAGGCGCAGGGCACCGTGTCGCACAATCTCGCCAACGTCGACACGGTGGGTTTCAAGGCCGCGTTGGCCAACACCGAGGCGTTCAAGATTCAGGGCAAGGGCTATCCGTCGCGGATCGATGCGCTGCATGTGGACCAGGGCTTTGATCGCAGCCAGGGCCATCAACAGGTGACCGGAAACCCGCTGGACGTGTCGCTGCAACAGGACCGCTGGCTGGCCGTGCAGTCGCCCGACGGCAGCGAGGCCTACACCCGAAACGGCGAATTGGCGCTCACCGCCAATGGCCAGCTGGTCACCGCCAACGGCCATGCGGTGCTGGATGAAGGCGGTGCGCCGATGACGATTCCGCCGCACCAGGCGATGGAAATCGGCAGCGACGGCAACATTTCGATCATTCCGCAGGGCGAAGGCCCGCAAACGATGGCTATCGTCGGCAAGATGAAGGTGGTCGATGCCCCCGCCGACCGTTTGACGCGGCGCGCGGACGGGCTGATGCGCAATACCATCACCGACCCGGCGCAGGCATTTGCGGTGGCCACCGGCAAGACCATCAACAGCGGCATGCTGGAAGGCAGCAACGTGGACGCCGCCGGCGCGCTGGTGGAAATGATCCAGCTGCAGCGTCAGTTCGAAATGCAGGTCAAGATCATCAAGAACGGCGACGACAACGCTCAATCGGCCAATTCGATGCTGCGTCTGAACGGCTAAACGCGGCTCAAAAATACTGCGCCGCCGCTAGTCGGCCAACTGGGTGCTGCAGGGCCATTGACTGCCCACCATCGCGGGACACGCTGCAAGTACGTCCTTGTACGCTCTTATGCGGCATCCATGCCGCATAAGGTCCCGCGACGGTGGGCGGGCAAGGACCCGTCGAGCTAGTCGGTGTGCATGTTTTCAACAAGGCAACCAACTAACTCTCTGGTGCGGTGTCCTTGCCGCTTGCGGGACCGTGTGGCGGCACGAATGCCGCCACCGAGCCTCCAAGGACGGATTCACGGCGTGTCCTGCGAGCGGTGAGGGCACCGCGCGCTCGACCAACCAGGCTTTTGACTGCGTCGCCATGCCAGCCGGCAAATTCTAAGAGCCCTTCCGCACGCAGCGCCACAGGTTCACACGTCGTCGAACACATCGCTGACCGGCAACCGATCTACCGCGCCTGATCTACCACGCAGGTTTCCAACGCTTGCGCCTAGCCGCCGCCAGCCCTGCCCTGCGCAGGCCGCCGCGCACCTGCTCTGCGTGATCCAGCGCATCGCCGGCAAAAATCCGGCGCGGGTTTTGGCACAGCACATGCATATACCCAGCCGTGCCCGGATCACATCCACGGGCCTTACGAGGAATCGGGTCATGAATCAGGCTTTGTGGGTCGCCAAAACCGGACTGGATGCGCAGCAGACGCGCATGTCGGTCATTTCCAACAACCTGGCCAATACCAACACCACCGGCTTCAAGCGCGACCGTGCGGCGTTTGAGGACCTGTTGTATCAACAGGTGCGCGCGCCGGGCGGATCCACCTCCGCACAGACGCAGCTGCCGACGGGCCTGCAACTGGGTACCGGTGTGCGGGTGGTCTCCACCTTCAAGGGATTCGACCAGGGCAGCCAGCAACAGACCGGCCGCGCGCTCGACGTGATGGTCAACGGCCGCGGTTTCTTCGAAGTGCAGATGCCCGACGGCACCTCCGCCTACACCCGCGACGGCACCTTTCAGATCAATGCGCAGGGCGAAGTGGTCACCAACAGCGGCTACCCGCTGCAGCCCGGCATCCAGGTGCCTGAAGGCGCGCAGTCGCTGACCATCGGCAACGACGGCACCATCAGCGTGACGCTGGCCGGCCAAGCCGCCGCGCAGGGAATCGGCGCGTTGACGCTGACCGACTTCATCAATCCCTCGGGCCTGCAGTCCAAGGGCGAGAACCTGTTTGTCGAAACCACCGCCTCCGGCCCCGCGCAGAACGGCACCCCTGGCCTCAATGGCCTGGGCACCACCGTGCAGGGCGCCTTGGAAGGCAGCAACGTCAATACGGTGGAAGAGCTGGTGAGCATGATCGAGACGCAGCGCGCCTACGAAATGAATGCCAAGGCGATCTCCACCACCGACGCGATGCTCGGTTACTTGAACAACAACGTCTGATCGGCTCGCCGGTCGCTGCCCTGCCAGGAATCCACGCCATGTCCCGCCTGCCCCCTCTCTCTTCGCTGTCTCTTGCCTTTGCCTGCAGCGCGCTGCTGGGCGGCTGCGTGGCAGCCGGCGATGTACGGCCGTTCGCCGAACTGGCGCCGATCGTGCCGGTGGTCGCGCCGGTGGCGCAGCCCACTGCCGGTGCGATCTACGCCGCCGGCCCGGGCCTGAACTTGTACGGCGACCGCCGCGCACGCGATGTCGGCGATCTGCTGACGGTGAACCTGGTCGAAAGCACCACCGCCTCGTCCACCGCCAACACCAGCATCAGCAAGGCCGACACCGTGGACATGAGCACGCCCACGCTGCTCGGAGTGCCGCTCACCGTCAACGGCACAGATGTATTGCGCAACTCCACCAATGGCGATCGCAGTTTTGCCGGCAAGGGCAACACCGCACAGAGCAACCGTATGCAGGGCAGCGTGACCGTCACCGTGATGCAGCGTCTGCCCAACGGCAATCTGGTGATCCAGGGGCAGAAGAATCTGCGCCTGACCCAGGGCGACGAACTGGTGCAGGTGCAAGGCATCGTGCGCGCCGCCGACATCGCCCCGGACAACACCGTGCCCTCCAGCAAGGTGGCCGATGCCCGCATCGCCTACGGCGGCCGCGGTGCAGTTGCGCAGTCCAACGCGATGGGCTGGCTGAGCCGCTTCTTCAATTCCCGTTTGTCGCCCTACTGAGCCTGCGACCATGAATCTGTCTTCCCTGCCCTTCCGTCTGCTTGCTGCCGCTGTGGCGGTCTGCGCGATCGCCGCGCCGGCTAGCGCCGAGCGCATCAAGGATCTTGCCCAGGTCGGCGGCGTGCGCGGCAACGCGTTGGTCGGTTACGGCCTGGTGGTTGGCCTGGACGGCAGCGGCGACCGCACCAGCCAGGCGCCTTTCACCGTGCAGAGTTTGAAGAACCTGCTCGGCGAGCTGGGCGTCAATGTTCCGGCGAACGTCAACCCGCAGCTGAAAAACGTCGCGGCCGTCGCCATCCACGCCGAATTGCCGCCGTTCGCCAAGCCCGGCCAGCCGATCGACATTACCGTGTCTTCGATCGCCAACGCGGTGTCGCTGCGTGGCGGCTCGCTGCTCATGGCGCCGCTGAAAGGCGCCGATGGCCAGGTCTATGCGATGGCGCAGGGCAATCTGATCGTGGGTGGCTTCGGCGCGCAGGGCAAGGATGGCTCGCGGGTGTCGGTCAACATTCCCAGCGTCGGTCGCATCCCGAACGGCGCCACGGTCGAACGCGCATTGCCGGACGTGTTTGCCGGCAACGGCGAGATCACCCTCAACCTGCACCAGAACGATTTCACCACCGTCTCGCGCATGGTTGCGGCGATCAATAGCAGCTTTGGCGCCGGTACCGCGCGTGCGGTGGATGGCGTGACCGTGGCGGTGCGCTCGCCCACCGATCCCGGCGCCCGCATCGGGCTGCTGTCGCGGCTGGAGAACGTGGAGTTGTCGCCAGGCGACGCGCCGGCCAAGGTGGTGGTCAACGCACGCACCGGCACGGTGGTGATCGGCCAGCTGGTGCGGGTGATGCCGGCGGCGATCGCGCATGGTTCGCTCACCGTGACCATCAGCGAGAACACCAACGTCAGCCAGCCGGGTGCCTTCAGTGGCGGCCGCACCGCAGTGACACCGCAATCGACCATCACGGCCACCTCCGAAGGCAGCCGCATGTTCAAGTTCGAAGGCGGCACCACGCTCGATCAGATCGTGCGTGCGGTCAACGAAGTGGGCGCCGCTCCCGGCGACCTGGTGGCCATTCTGGAGGCGCTCAAGCAAGCCGGTGCGCTCACGGCGGAGCTAGAGGTGATCTGACATGCGTATCGCAGCCTCGCCCATTGATCTCAACCCGAGCACCAAGGCCGATCCCGCAAAGATCGAAAAGGTCTCACGTCAGCTCGAAGGACAGTTCGCGCAGATGCTGGTCAAGAGCATGCGCGATGCGAGCTCCGGCGACCCGATGTTTCCGGGTGAAAACCAGATGTTCCGCGACATGTACGACCAGCAGATGGCCAAGGCATTGACAGAGGGCAAGGGGCTGGGCCTGTCGGCGATGATCTCCAAGCAGCTCACTGGCGACACCGGTGGCCCGGCGTTGAACACCTCGCTGAGCACCGCCGATGCGGCCAAGGCCTACGCCCTGGTCGCCGGCAAGCGCGACGCCTCGTTGCCGCTGCCCTCCCGCGATGGCGCGGCAACCAGCGTCGGTGCGAGCATCGGCACAGCGATCGGCGCCGCCGCAGGAATTGGCGCAGGCGGCCTGACCGGTATCGGCATGAGCCAGGTGCTGGATCTGATCGCCGGGCGTACCGGCGGCGGCGAGTCCGGCGGCGACGATGCGGCCGCACTGAGCTGGCCGTCGGCCAACGATCGCTGGAGCGACGTGGCGGTCAGCGATGCCGCCGATGCCAATGCCGCGGTCAACGCGAGCGCGGCCAGCAGCGCCGTCGCCAGCCTGGGCGAGCGCACCCCGGAAGGCTTCGTCGCCAAGATCTGGACGCATGCGCAAAAAGCCGCGCGCGAACTCGGCGTGGATCCGCGTGCGTTGGTCGCGCAGGCCGCGCTGGAAACCGGCTGGGGCCGTCGCGGTATCGGCAATGGCGGCGATTCCAACAACCTGTTTGGCATCAAAGCCACCGGCTGGAGTGGCGACAAGGTCACCACCGGCACCCACGAATACGTCAACGGCGTCAAAACCACCGAAACCGCCGATTTCCGTGCTTACGGCTCGGCCGAAGAGAGCTTTGCCGACTACGTGCGGTTGCTGAAAAACAACAAGCGCTACCAGCCCGCACTGCAGGCCGGCACCGATATCAAGGGTTTTGCACGCGGCTTGCAACAGGCTGGGTACGCCACCGATCCAGGCTACGCAGCCAAGATCGCGGCGATCGCCAACGGTCCGACCATCGACCGTGCGGTGGCCGCCATCGGCAATGCGGCGGCCGACCTGTCCAACCGCTATGCCAGCACCGCCGAGCCCGCCGGGCTTGGCACCATTCGTCGTTGAGGTAAACGCCCATGTCCATCATGTCCACCGGGACCAGTGCGCTGATCGCCTTCCAACGGGCGTTGTCGACCGTTAGCCATAACGTCGCCAACATCAATACCGAAGGCTACAGCCGCCAACGTGTGGAATTTGCAACGCGCACGCCCACCGACATTGGTTACGCGTTCGTGGGCAATGGCGCCAAGATCACCGACGTGGGCCGGGTGGCCGACCAGCTGGCCATCTCGCGCCTGCTCGACAGCGGCGGCGAACTCTCGCGCCTACAGCAGTTGTCTTCGCTGTCCAACCGCGTGGACAGCCTGTATTCGGGGTTCAGCCGACATACGTGTAAAAATGACTCGCAGAACCCGATTTCTTTTGTGAAAACATGAAGTTGCCAGATAAAAC
>NZ_MDEJ01000026.1 GCF_002940065.1 Xanthomonas populi | reverse complement strand
AGCGATTACGCACACTGCCCGAACACGTCTACAACCAGATGGTCATGGGCTGAAAAACGTGGGGATACCTCAGTACCTGGGAGCTCTTGGCAGATGCAGTCCACCCCGGGGGATCTGCAGCCATCATCAAGGCCGGCTGGCCGCTACCTGGCGAGGTCAAGCATGCATGGGCCGCCCATATCTGCCCTCACATGGATGTAGAGCTCAACCAGTCTCCAAGCTTCTGTAAGTTTCGCGATGGACTGCGTAAGCTGACACAAGCCTATGGCGCAATGAATCACTGACAGCTTTTTTAAATACTCAATTTCCGTCTCTGACAAAACGAAAATAAGCTGCATTCTGGCGCTAACTGGCGCCACTTCGATCAATCCACTTTCCAGCCTCCTTTCGATTCCACCATGACACAACTCTCCTCCAGCTACGACCCCTCTTCCTTCGAATCGCGCCTGTACGCGCAGTGGGAGGCGGCCGGTTACTTCGTGCCGTCCGGCAAGGGCGAGCCCTATACCGTGCTGCTGCCGCCGCCGAACGTGACCGGCACGCTGCACATGGGCCACGCGTTTCAGCAGACGCTGATGGATGCGTTGGTGCGCTATCACCGCATGCGCGGCTTCGATACGTTGTGGCAGGTGGGCACCGACCACGCCGGCATCGCGACCGAGATGGTGGTGTCGCGCAATCTGGCGCTGGAAGGCAATGGCGAAACGCGCGACTCGCTCGGGCGCGAGGGCTTCATCGCCAAGGTGTGGGAATGGAAAGCCGAATCCGGCGACACCATCGAGCGCCAGATGCGCCGCCTGGGCACTTCCAGCGACTGGTCGCGCAGCACCTTCACGATGGACCCGCAACCCTCGGCCGCGGTCAATGAGGCGTTCGTGCGCTGGTACGAACAGGGCCTGATCTACCGCGGCCAGCGCCTGGTCAACTGGGACCCGGTACTGAAAACCGCCATCTCCGATCTGGAAGTGGAAAACGTCGAAGAAGACGGCTTCCTGTGGTCGATCCGCTATCCGCTGGCCGATGGCGTGACCTACGAGCACGTCGAGCACGATGCCGACGGCAACGAGACGCTGCGAGAAACCCGCGATTATCTGGTGGTGGCCACCACGCGCCCGGAAACCATGCTGGGCGACACCGCCGTGATGGTGCACCCGGACGATGCGCGCTACGCCACGCTGCACAACGCCCGCATCGTGCTGCCGCTGACCGGCAGGCAAGTGCCGGTGATCACCGACGATTATGTCGATCGCGCCTTCGGCACCGGCGTGGTCAAGGTCACGCCTGCGCATGATTTCAATGATTATCAGGTGGGTGAACGACATAACCTCCCATTAGTGAACTTGTTCACGGATGAGGCAAAAATTGTCGATCCACGCACGCAGTATCCTGATGACGAGCATCCCTTCGTCGATCCTGGTATCGATTGGCGCGAACTCAACCAAATCCAGCGCAAGCGTACCGGTCAGCATTTCGCTTATTCGATCCCGTCGATGTATGTAGGGCTGGACCGCTATGACGCTCGCAAACTTGTCTTGGCCCACTTAGAAGACGAAGGTCGATTGGTCGAAACCAAGCCGCACAAACTGCAGGTGCCGCGCGGCGATCGCACCGGCCAGGTGATCGAGCCCTACCTCACCGACCAGTGGTTCGTGAAGATGGACGCGCTGGCCAAGCGCGGGCTGGAGCTGGTCGAAAGCGGCCAGATCCAGTTCGTGCCACCGAACTGGATCAACACCTATCGCCACTGGATGGAAAACATCCAGGACTGGTGCATCAGCCGTCAACTGTGGTGGGGCCACCGCATTCCGGCGTGGTTCGACGATGCCGGCCGTTGCTACGTCGGGCACGACCAAGCGCAGGTGCGCGCCAGGCATGGTCTAGGTACAGAGATCGCCTTGCATCAGGACAGCGACGTGCTGGAAACCTGGTTCTCCTCGCAACTGTGGCCGTTCTCCACACTGGGCTGGCCGGATGCGAATGCGATGGCCGAGCGCGGCTTCGCGCGCTATCTGCCGTCGTCGGTGCTGGTCACCGGTTTCGACATCATCTTTTTCTGGGTAGCGCGCATGATCATGGCCACCGACAGCTTCACCTGCCAGCTGCCTTTCCGCGATGTCTACATCACCGGCCTGATTCGCGATGCGCAAGGCCAGAAGATGTCCAAGTCCAAGGGCAACGTGCTCGATCCGCTGGACATCATCGACGGCATCAGCATCGAGGCGTTGGTCGCCAAGCGCACCACCGGGTTGATGAAGCCCAAGGATGCGCCCAAGATCGAAAAAGCCACGCGCAAGGAATTCCCCGACGGCATCATCGCGCACGGTGCCGACGCGCTGCGCTTCACCATCGCCGCACTCGCCACGCATGGCCGCGACATCAAGTTCGATCTGGGCCGGGCCGAAGGCTACAAGAACTTCTGCAACAAGCTGTGGAACGCCACCCGCTTTGTGCTGATTAATACCGAAGGCGCGCGTTTCAAGGGCGTGCCGCAGCCGCGCAACGAAGCGGAGCAGTGGATCCTGGCGCGCCTGGACAAAGTCACCGCAGAAACCCACGCCCACTACGCCAACTACCGTTTCGATCTGCTCGCGCAATCGCTGTACGAGTTCGCCTGGAATGCGTTCTGCGATTGGTTTGTCGAACTGGCCAAGCCCGCGCTCAACGGCGCTGTGCAGAACAGCACACATGCAGCTGCGGGCAGCACACCCGAAGCGACCGAGCACGCAGAGGATGCCGCCAGCACGCGTCACACCCTGCTCTATGTGCTTGAAGCAGTGCTGCGTCTGTTGCACCCGCTCACCCCGTTCGTCACCGAAGAACTGTGGCAGCAGGTCGCACCACGCCTGGGCATCACCGCCGCGACGATCTCGTTGCAGCCGTTCCCGGAGGCCGGCGATATCGATACGCACGACTATGCCAGTGCAGAAACCGATGTCGAATGGTTGAAGTCGATGGTGTCGGCTTTGCGCCGCGTGCGCAGCGAATTGAACGTGCCGCCATCCAAGCAGGTGCGGCTGCTGTTGCAGGCCGGCACCGCGGACGATCGCACCCGCGTTGCCCGCTTCGCCTCGCAGCTGTCGTTCCTGCTCAAGCTCGAAACGATCGACTGGCTGGACGCCGGCCAGGACGCACCGCCGTCGGCCGCCGCCATCGTCGGCGAGCTCACCTTGCTGGTGCCGCTGGAAGGCCTGGTCGACATGGATGCCGAACGCACGCGCCTGGAAAAGGAAATCAAGCGCGTGGAAGGCGAGATCGGCAAGTGCAACGGCAAGTTGGGAAACACCACCTTCGTACAGAACGCACCGGCTGTAGTGGTCGAACAGGAACGCACCCGCTTGAACGATTGGACCACGCAGTTGACTGGTTTGCGCGAGCAACGCGCCAAGATCTATGAATAATCCATAGAAAGGACTGACGACCATGCGCGCCAGCGAAGTAGTGCAGGGGTGTTGCCGATGCAGGTGAGCCCATGCATGCCCTGCGCGCGCCGGTGGTGTTGAAGGCAGTGGAAGCGTTGACGGCACGCTGCCGGCTGACCCTGATGGATCTGGCTCGCCGCTGGCCCGGTGCCGAGCGCGTACGCGTGCGCGCACCGCGCAGGGCGCTGGATGGTTTGTTGAGCAACCATCACCTGCACGCGGAGTGCTTATCGCTGCATGCGGCGATAGCGCGCTGGTGAATGCGCGGCCCGCGTGCTTTGATCGTGATCGACTGGAGCGACCTCAAAGCGGATACATCCTGGTGCCTGCTGCGCGCAGCCGTTACGGTGGGTGGACGCACGTTGACCTTAATGGACTAAAACTTCAAATCCACACGCGCATACCAGAAGCGCCCACCGGGGATGTCGTAAGTGGAAGCGTCATAGCCATTGAGTGAGCACGACAGGCAGAGCGGTGGATCCTTGTCGAACACGTTGTTCAAGCCGGCCGTGAGTTGCAGCCCCTTGAGCCAATCGACGCGATAGCCCAGTTTCGCATCGTGATAGGTGATCGCATCCAGGCGATTGGTCCCCACGGCAGGATCGGAACACACCGCAAATTCCAACGCATCGCCGCATTGCTCGGTGAGTTTGGAGATGTGGCGCGCGGTCCACGATGCGCTCCAATTGCCTAGTGACCAGTCCAGTACCGCGTTGCTGGTCCACTCGGGAATCGCACTGTCCACCACTTCGATCCCGGGCCCCTGCGGCTGCCGCTGCCCTGCCGCACCGAGCACCTCGTAACGGCCCACGAAGGTGTTCTGCCAGGACAACTTGAAGCGGCCAAATGCGGTTTTCGGCAGCGTCCAGAACAGATCCACGTCCCAACCGTCGGTCTTGATCGAGCCCAGATTGGTCAACCGGTTATTGAACGCATTGATGCCGCCGGTGGACGCGCGCGCGATGCCGTTGCAGTACAGCGCGTCCAACGTATCCACGCACAGATCCAGCTGCGTTTGCGCGTTGATCGCCTGGATCGCGCCATCCACATGATGGCGATAGAATGTCATCTCCAGATCGAGACGGTCCGACCAACTGGCATTGCTGGCAAAGCCCGGGCTGAAGACGAAGCCGGCACTGAAGCTGCGCGAGCGTTCCGGATCCAACCGTTCGTTCCCTCCCGTCGTGACCGAGATCTGCTGATTGGCCTGTTGATAGCCAGCCGGCGCACCGAGCGCAGCGCAATTGGCGGCGCTGCCACGCGGCGCGGTGCCGCCCAGCCCGATCGAACACGGATCGGACAACTGCAGATCGGCGCGCGCCGCCGACCCGAACAACTCGCCGATGGTCGGCGCGCGGAAGCCTTCTGCGTAGCCGGTGCGCAACACCAACTCGTCGGTGACTTGCCAACGCAGGCCGTACTTGGGCGTGAACTCGCCGCCGAAGGTGGAGTAATCCGAATAGCGGCCGGCGATATTCAGATCGAGTTTGTCGCCCAACGACGAGTTGGCGAAGATCGGGATATTGAGTTCGAGATAGGCTTCGTTGACGTCGTAGCTGCCAGAGGTGGGCAACGACGGCACACCGTTGTAGCGCCCTGCCACGGTAAGCGGATCGGGTTGATACGCGCCTTCGTACTTGCGGTATTCGTAGCCAGTGGCGAACGACACCGCACCGCCGGGCAACTGGAACAACTCGCTGCTGAGATTGGCGGTGAACAGGCTCAATTCGTTCTGGCTGCGGTCGCGGACCACCGGCTGGATCCAGCGCAACATCTCCGGCGTGATGCTGCCGGCACCGCTGAAGATATCCAATGGCACGCAGCCGGCCACCGCCGCACATAAAGCCGGGTCGCCCAGCCCCAGATTGATATTGAACAGGTTGTAGCTACCGTGGTTGGTCTGCTCGGCCTTGTTCTTGCTGTACATGCCGTTGACGTCCCAGAACCACGTGCGCGCCGCGCCTTCGAAGGTGCCGACCAGGCCGGTGCCGAAGTATTGCGTATCGACCTGCTGCTCGAACCGACGCACCCCGCCTTCGACCGGGCGGCGGCCGATCTGGATCAGGTTGGTGGCCGAGTTCAACTCGAAGCCGAACGGATTGAACGGATTCAGCGCCGAAATCACGATGTTGTCGGCCAGCGGATTGCCGGTGCCGGCATCGGGGCCGAGAAAGATCGGCTCGGGTGCAGCCTGGTTGGTCGATTCGCGCCGGTTGCCCAACGCTTTGACGTACCACTGCACATCGTCGTTGAAATAATAGCGAAACTGCGCGAACACGCCCTTGCGCTCGGACGGCGTCAGCAACAGATTCTGTTCGGCAAAGTTGTAACGGTCTGCGGTGGTAAAGCAGTGGTAATCGTCGCTGCGTGTACAGCCGCCGCTGCCATCGTATTGCGGCGTGCCCACGCCGGCATTGGGCGTGAGGTTCTGGCGCACACCGGTGTTGGGGTCGACGAACTGGAAGCGGCCATCCGGCGTTGCCGAGCTGGCGAAGGTCAGCCCGGTGCCCGGAATCGGGAAGCGTGCCTGCGCGCGATCGCGCGCATAGATCGGATCCTGCTTGACGTAGCTGGCGCCAATAAACAGGCTGAAATCGTCACCGCTTTTGCCCCAAGCCAGGTCCATGCCCTGATTGGCGCCGTCGCCCTTGCCGTACTGCCCGTAGTTGAGCGTGACCTGCGCACCGTCGAAGCTACGCCGGGTGATGATGTTGACCACGCCGGCAATTGCGTCCGAGCCGTACAGCGACGAAGCGCCGTCTTCGAGCACTTCGATGCGCTCCACGATGGCCAACGGAATGGTGTTGAGATCGGTCGACGACCCCACGCCCGACGCTGAGGATTCGTTGACCCAGCGAATACCATCCACCAGCACCAGCACGCGCTTGGACCCGAGATGGCGCAGATCCACTTGCGCCGAGCCTGCGCCCACGCCGCCACCATCGGGCGGAAAGCCGAAATTGCCGGACGAGTTGAACTTGGCATTGAGCGCCGAGCCAGACGCGGTGAGTTCCTGCAGCACCTCGCCGATCGAGGTCAGGCCGGTGCGTTCGATGTCGGCACGGTTGAGCGTCTGGATCGGCACCTGGCCCTGCAATTCGGCGGTTCTGATGCGCGTGCCGGTGACCTGCACGCTGTCGAGCGTGCGCGTACTCGGGGCGGCCTCGGGCTGTTGCGCCCAGGCAAGTGTGGAAATCAGACACAACGACAACTGCACGGCCAAGCATGACCGATGAGGGCCAATCAGACGCTTCATCCTTTCTCTCTCCAGAAGGATTTTTAAATATCCGCACGCCCCCGTGCCCTGCGGTCCGTCCCAACTTTTAAACGAAACCTTAACGCTCCGCAAGCTGGCCGTGCAGCACTGCGCAGCAGGTCGCAGTGGTTGCCAAGGCGCAACACACGAACGCAAGCGTGCGATTGCGCGCGTTGTAACGCGATCGACCTGCATGCCGGGATGTGCGCGTTTACACCGCTGCGAGGCGTATTCACTCAAGCGCTCATGGGTGCTTCGGTATCATCGCGCAATGACTTATGCCCCCCGTCTCGCCACTGTTTTCGTCGGCCTGCTGTGCCTTGGCAGCACTGCGCTGCATGCCCAACACCTCGACCCGCAACTGACCGCCATGCGCGATGCCATCGCCGCCGCAGAGCGCGGTCAATCCGATGCCGGTCAACTCAGCGCGTTGAATCGCCATCCGCTTTACGGCTGGCTGGAATACGCCACGCTCAAGCGCAACATCGACAGCGTCTCCACCACGCAGGCGCAGGCATTCCTGCAGCGCTATGCGGGCCAGCCGGTGGCCGAGAGCTTCCGTAGCACCTGGTTGCCAGCAGTGGCACGGCGTCAGGACTGGACCACGCTACTGGCCAACTGGAAATCCACCGACAACCTCGGCCTGCGCTGCGCACAGCTCACCGCGCGCCAGGCCACCGGCAAGGCCGACGCGCAGTGGAGCCGTGATGCGCTCACGCTATGGCGCAACGGCAAGGCGCTGCCCGATGCCTGCGACCCGGTGGTCGCTGCACTGGAAGCGCGTGGCGATTTGACACCCGCGTTGCGTTGGGAGCGCGTGGAAGCGGCGGCCGATGCACAACTGCCCGTGGTGATGCGCACCGCAGCGCGCGGCCTGCCTGCGGCCGATCTGGCGTTGGCAGGCGACTACGCTGCGTTTCTGGACAAGGTGCACCCGCGTGCACTGGGGTGGCCCAAGACCGAGCGCAGCCGTGGCATCGCTGTCGATGGGCTGGCCAAGCTGGCCAAAAGTGACCCGGACGCAGCCGAGCAGCAGTTGCCCCAGCTGGCCACCGCGCTCGGCTTCAGCGAGGCGCAACGCAGCCAGGTGCTGTACCAGATCGCGTTGTGGACAGTGGCTTCTTATCTGCCGGATTCGGCACGCCGCCTCAACGCGGTGCCCGATGCCGCGTACGACGAACGCCTGCACGAATGGCGTGCGCGCGAGGCGATGTCGCGTGGCGACTGGCCGTCTGCATTGGCGGCGATCCGCAAGATGTCCGCAACCCAGCGCAGCGATTCGCGCTGGCAGTATTTCGAAGCGCGCTTGGCCGAAAAGACCGGCGCTGCCGCGGCCGCACAGCGGCTGTATCTTGCAGCTGCGCAATCGCCGACCTTCCACGGCTTTCTGGCCGCCGATCGCCTGAAGCAGCCGTACCGGCTATGCCCGTGGGAGCCCAAGGACAACCCGCAAGCCAAAGCCGCCGTCGCACGCGACCCGGCGTTGATCCGCGCGATTGCCTTGTTCCAGATCGACCGCCCCGGTTGGGCGGTGGCCGAGTGGAACGATGCCGCAGCCCGCTTCGACGACACCCAACGCCGTCTGGCCGTGCAAGTGGCCAGCGAGAACGGTTGGTTCGATCGCGCGGTGTTCGCGCTCGGCACGCAGCCGGACGAACAACGGCTGTATGCGTTGCGCTTTCCACTGCATCACGACGACAGCATCCGCCGCGAAGCGGCCAAGAATGCGATCGACCCGGCCTGGGTGGCAGCGGAGATCCGCGCAGAAAGCATCTTCAATCCACGCGCACGCTCGCCTGCGAACGCCATGGGCTTGATGCAGGTGTTGCCGGGCACCGGCGCGGCGGTGGCCAAGGGTATCGCCCTGCCCGGCTATGCGGGCGCCACCAGCCTGTACGAGCCGGACACCAACATCGCCATCGGCACCGCCTATCTACGTCAGTTGCTCAACATCTACGGCCTGCCCTACCTGACCATCGCCGCCTACAACGCCGGCCCCGGCCCGGCTGGGCGTTGGCAATCGCAGCGGCCCAACTTCGATCCGGATTTCTGGATCGAAACCATCAGCTACAAGGAAACCCGCGAATACGTTGCGCGCGTGCTGGCCTTCAGCGTGATCTACGACTGGCAACTCAACGGCGACATGCTGCCGCTGAGCGACCGGCTGATGGGCAAGCTGGTGGACAAGCGCTTGAAGCCGGTGTGCACACCGGGCCAGGCCGCCAACAACGCGGCGCAGGACTGAGCCCAAGCCAGCCGACGTGCACGGCGGCCGGATGAGGTGATCGCGCTTGCGCCGTTGCGTGTGTTTGCCTCGGCCAGTGTTTCGTCGAGGGCGCGGTGCCCTCACCGCTCGCGGGACACGCCGTGAATCCGTCCATGGAGGCTCGGTGGCCGCCTCCATGCCGCCACACGGTCCCGCAAGCAGCGAGGACACCGCACCAGAGAGTTAGAGCGGCTAACAAAACGTGGCGAGCGGTCGTCAGGTGGGTGCGGACGGCGCGCTCAGAACCGGAGTATACGAGTGGTACATGCCGCTTCCGAGCACCGGCCGCGCCCGCCTGGCGGCTGCGTAGTAGTTTTGTTAGCCGCTCTTAGTCGGTTGCTTTCTTAAAAGCTTGTTGGTTGCTCGGCTTGCGTTGGAAAGCTAGGCGAACCCACCGTTATCCGAACAACATGCATCGTGCATTGCTTGCGCCATACACACCGACCCTCTCGACGGGTCCTTGCCCGCTCACCGTCGCGGGACCTTTTGCGGCATGGATGCCGCAGAAGAGCCTCCATGGACGGATTCACGGCGTGGCCCGCGATGGTGGGTGGGCAAGGGCCCTGCAGCCAAGCCGCAGATCAGCCGCTTTCCGCTCTGCGACCGAACTACCTGCCTTGACCAATCGGCGCCAGATGCAGAGATTTGCACGTTGGCGCCACCTGGCTATGCCCAAACGCTGGTCAGACGTCCAGCAGCACTCGATGCGTGGTGTTTCGACCCGCCCACCGCATCGGGCATCATGTCGCGATGAAGATCTATCTCGTTGGCGGCGCAGTCCGCGATGCTCTGCTTGGTCAACCGGCCGGCGACCGCGACTGGGTCGTGGTCGGTGCCGATCAGGCACAGATGGAAGCGCAGGGCTTCAAGCCGGTTGGCAAGGATTTCCCGGTATTTCTGCATCCGCGTAGCGGCGAGGAATATGCGCTGGCACGCACCGAGCGCAAGTCCGGCCGCGGCTATCGCGGCTTCGTGGTGGATGCCGATCCTTCGGTGACGCTGGAAGAGGATCTGCTGCGCCGCGACTTCACCATCAACGCGATCGCACGCGATGAAGACACTGGCACGTTGTTCGACCCTTACGGCGGCGCGCGCGATCTGCAAGCGCGCGCGCTGCGCCATGTGGGGCCGGCGTTTGTCGAAGACCCTGTCCGTGTCTTGCGTGCCGCACGCTTCATGGCGCGGCTGGCACCGCTTGGCTTCACCGTGGCGCCGGAGACGCTGGCACTGATGCGCGAGATGGCCGCCAGCGGCGAACTGGACAGCCTGGTGCCCGAACGCGTGTGGCAGGAATTGCGTCGTGTACTGGCAAGCGCACAGCCCTCTGTATTCCTGCGCACGCTGCACGACACCGCTGCACTGCGCGTCATCCTGCCCGAGATCGACGCGCTGTACGGCGTACCGCAACGTGCCGAGTTTCATCCGGAAATAGACACCGGCATTCACCAGGAAATGGTCAGCGACATGGCCGCGCAACTGGCGCCAGGCGATGCACTGGTGGGTTTTGCCGCTTTGACCCACGATCTGGGTAAAGCACTCACGCCGCCAGACCAATGGCCGCGCCACGTCATGCATGAACAACGCGGCGTCGCCCCGCTGCAAGCACTGTGCGAGCGCCTCAAGGTGCCGCAGGATTATCGCCAGCTCGCCGTCACCGCCTGCCGCGAACACCTTAACGTGCATCGCCTGGCCGAACTACGCGACCGCACCGTGCACGAGCTGCTGCTGCGCTGCGATGCGTTTCGCCGCCCCGCGCGCATCGCACAGCTCGCCCTGGTCTGCGAAGCAGACAAGCGTGGCCGACTGGGTAGCGAAGATACGGCGTATCCGCAGGGCGAGGAACTCAAGCGACTGCATGCGGTGGCACTTGCGATCAACGCACGCGATCTGGCCGCAGAGGGCCTGCACGGCCCACAGATCGGCGAGGCATTGGCCAAGGCACGGATTGCCGCGATTGCGGCGGCGCGAAAGACGAGCGCATAACGCCATCGTTGCATCGGTGCAGAAGCGCGAATGTTTCAAAGTGCAGGTCGTGGAAGCGTTATCGCAACGTCCTGCGCATCCACTGGTGGTCACGCTGCAGCTGCTGCTGCAGCGCGTCCACGACTGCGGCCGGAGCAGCTACGTTGCAGCAGCCGCCCCGACCGTGACGCTCAAAGCTTGAAATTCAGACTCAACATGAAAGAACGACCGTTTTTGTAAATGTAGTACGGCTGGTGCTTGTTGCCAATGTAGCTGAAGTAGGTTTCGTCCAGCAGATTGGTGGCATCCAGCGCCACGCGCAGACGCTCGGTGGCCTGGTAGCCCAACGATGCATCCATCTGGGTAAACGCATCGGTCATCTGCTGACCGTTGAGCCGGCCTATCTGGGTGAAGTATTCCGAGCGCCAGCCCAGATTCAGGCGCGCACTCCACTTGCCCTGCTCATAGTAAGGGCTGATGTTGTAAGCGTTGCGCGAGTTGTACGGCAGGCTGTAATCGCCGTCGGTTTTCGAATCGGAATGGGTATAGTTGGCCACCAAGCCGAATCCGTTGCCGACGTTGTGCTGCAGGTTGACCGCCACGCCACGCACCTTGGCATCGCCGGATTGGTCGGCATTGGTCGGCACGGAAGTCTGGTAAGTGCTCGATCCGCCGGTAGCGTTGTTGAACAACACCCGGTCTTCCACCGTGGTCAGGATGTAGTTGGAGATGTCACGCTAGAAGAATTCGCTGCTGAGCACGCTGCTACCGGAGAAATACCACTCCAACGATGCTCCCCGATTGGTCGACTCGTACGGGCTCAAACTTGGGTTTCCGGTGGAAGCGGTGAGCGTGGCGTCGTCGGTGGCCACATACCGGGTCATGTTGGTGTAGCGCGGCCGCGCAATCACTTTGGAGGCGGCGAAGCGCACCATCAAATCTTCGCGCAGGTCGTAGGCGATATTGAAGGCCGGCAGCCACTTGCCGTAGCTGTTGAGGAAATTGACCGGCGTATAGCCACCGTCCGGCGCGTAACTGAAACCATCGGTGGAATCGCGCGTTTGCACATAACGCACGCCGATGTTGCCGCGACACCGCTCGTCGGAAAAATTAGCTTGCAAGAACCACGCACGATTTTGTTCTTCGATGCTGTAGTTGCCGGCGTAGCTGATCGGCAGCCCGTCGTCGCCCTCCAATCCGCCGATGTATTGCTGATCGCGCCGCTGTTGATCGTTGACCACTGCTGCATATCGGCACTGGTCGACAAGCCATCCAGATACCCCGACGGCGTGGTTCCTGGCGAGAACGCAGCGAGCGCGCTGCCGTCGTTCGGCGTCCAGGTACGGCTGTACGCCGACTGCCCGGTGGCGTGATTGGTCAGCTTGATACCTGTGAGAATCTGCGTAAACGGCCCCCACTCCACCGCGTGCTCGAAGTCCAGCTGCAGATAGCGCTCCTTGTCGTACTGTCGGCTGTGGCTGGCCGATGCATTGTTGAGCTGCATCGCGGCGGCATTGGTGGGATCGGTGCTGTAGTCCATCGCGGTGCGGCGCCCGTCGATGATGTAGCTGTAACCGGCCTGAGTGCGGAACTAGATGCCGTAGATACGCTCGGCGCCGCCTTGCGAGCTGGTGTAACCCACCTGGCTGGACGCATTCCATCCATCGCCATGCCAATCGGCGCGCAGATGGATGCTGCCGGTGCTGACCTCGCTGTTGCGCAGGTAGCCGTCCAGAAACGTGGTGGATTGATCGCCGAAGGTGCCCGAGGTCGCCACGCCGTTCTGGAAGCCCAGCGCCTGCGCATCGCCTGGGTTGGAGCCCCAGTAGCCATAGCGGCTCTGGCTGTAGTTGTCGAAACTTTCCTTGACGTACAAACCAGTCAGATTGAGCTCGAAATCGGCATCGGGCTTCCATTGCAGTGCCGCGCTGACACCATCGCGTTTGCGGGTCTGCTGGAACAGCGCCGTGTTGATCGAGGTCGGAAACACCCCGACGTTATTGCCGACCACATCCGGCGGAAACCCTGCGCCTTCCGCATTATCGTAACCGAAAATTTTCACATGATCGCGGCGTAGCACACGCTGCGAATGCGTCACCGAGGTGAGCACGCCCAGCGTTTGGTCCTGGTTTTTCGCTGTATAGCGCCAACGCATTCGGCTTGGGGTCTTCGGAACGATCGTTGTAGCCGTAGCTCACCGTACCGGTCAGCGTGTTGCGCTCAAGATCCAGCGGTTTGCGCGTGTGCACGATCACGGTGCCGCCGATCGAGCCTTCGTCGATACGCGCTTCCGGGGTTTTGTAGACCTCCATCAAGCCGACCACTTCCGGTGCCAGCGTGCTGTAGTCGAACGAACGGCTGTCCGGGTCGTTGGGGTCGCCGCCCCCAACTGGTGGACGCAATGGTCTGGCCGTTGATCAAGACGCGATTGAGCGCAGGGTCAGTGCCGAGAATGCTGACTGTTTCGCCTTCACCAAATTTCCGATCCACGGTGATACCGGAGAGCCGCGACAAAGATTCAGCAACATTGGTAACCGGGAATTTACCGATATCTTCTGCGCTGATCGCATCGACGATCGCGTCGGCATTGCGCTTGACGTTGAACGCTTTGCCCAGGCTTGCTTGGTAGCCCACCACCTTGATTTCATCCAGCGTGGAGACCGATGGGTTGGTCTGTGCAGGCGCTTGTGGCGCAGCTGGAGCAGGCTGTTCTTGCGCGAATGCTGGAAGCGCCACGGCGCTGGCAACCGCCGCGCCACCCAACAGCAAACCACGCACCGCTGCGCTCAGTGGCGAGCGAGCCGGTGCACGCGCGTGAAACAGGAAATGACCGGACAACTCGAACACACGGGGATACACCATTGCTTAGACCTCTAGGGTGCTACGTCGCAACCGGTTAGTTGCGCAAGAACGCGCGATGCATGTGCCCAGCCCGCAATCCGCCGCCTGTGCCGGATGCGAGCAGCGTCCCGCGCTGCCATTGCCATTGCAATCGTGGCGTGCCGGTCAAGGCGCCGGACCGATGCATGATCGGCGGCAACATTTGCATGAATTCCGAATGTGCTGCTGTTTCGAAAGCACGCAAATTTCTTTGAGTTGCAGCGGTGACTAACACCGCCCGCAGAGCGTTCGCTAACAAGCGATTCCTTCGACGGCACGCAGCCCTGCAGACGCAACCAGTGTGCTGCCGCCTCGGCCGCTTCGGCCTGCGGGTCGAGCACTACATCCGGTTGCAGCCTGCCATCGATGCGATGCCCGCTCCGATCCTGCGTGTAGGTGCTGGCAATCGCAAGGACACCGCCGCCAGGCAGTTCCACCGAGCGATTGCCGGTGGTCTGGCTGGCGCTTGGCTGACCGAAGCTGCGCGTGTTGGCACGACCACGGAAGGAGATCGCAACCATCTCGCCCGCACTCGCGGTCCTGGGGCCGATCAAGACGGCGACCGGGCGATCTGTTTGCAGGCCGTCGGGCGAGGCAGTCGAGCGTTGCGCAGACCGTGCCCGCCATGGCGATTGCTTGCCTGCTGCATCGACAGGGCTGCCGAGCGCTGCATTGCCCAGTAGCGCGTGCAACCCGTTGACCATCGGCCACATGGTGCCCCCGGTGTTGTGGCGTAAATCGACAATCCAGCCACAGCTGGCCTGTGCGGCAGCTTGATCCAGCGCCGTTGTAAGCGATGTCTCGTAAGCACGCTGACTTCTCTGGAGGATGTCATCAGGCCGGGGACGTCGAGATAGGCAATGCCGGATGACAGCAGGCGCGCCTGCATGGCGGGCTGTTGGCGCTGTGCAATTGCTTCCACGCGACGTCGCCTGACGCGCATCCATAGCGTGGCGCCCTGCGATGGGTTGGAGGTTGCCAATACACCGGACAACAGCAACGACTGGCCGCGCAAAGAAACAGCGTCCAATTGTGCGCAGGCAGCACCGAACGTGCAGTGCGCGCGGCAACTGCGGCCAGACGCAATTGCGCACCTTCACCAGACTGCACGTCGCCTTGCACCGCAGTCAGTTGGTCATCAGTACCACCGGCAGCCGCGTACCAGTTTGGAATCGCTGCCATCGCATGCACGCTGCACAACAGACTCAGCACCAGCCACCATCGCATCCGTGCGTTTTTCATCCGTCACTCGTCGCAACCTGAGGTCAGGCGCAACTTTAGCGTCCATTGCATGCGCTGCAAGGCCGTGTGCGGGCTGCGACATCCAACCCGCCGGACTTGGCAACTCGTGGCAACGTGGCTGCAGATCGCGCGCAACAAACGCAGTGGCCGGGTAGCACACACCGCGTCGCGCGGTCATCGCTCCGGTTCGGCGAGAGCGTATTCGGCTGAGCGATACGCTTACTCGCGCTGCCCGGCCACCCAGGTTGCAAGCACTTGAATGTCCGCATCCACCAGCACCAGATCGGCTTGATACCCCGGCGCAATCCGACCCAGGCGTTCGCCCAGGCCGATGCATTGCGCAGGGTACGTCGATGCCATGCGGGCGGCTTGGGCCAGGTCCACTCCCAGCCATTGCACGCTATTGCGCACGGCCGTTGCCATGTCCAGCGCGGAGCCGGCCAGCGCGCCGTCAGCATTGCGCACCACCCCGCCCACGGCGGTGATGGTTTCGCCGTACAAATCAAAGCTGGGGCTGTCGGCACCGACCATCGGCATGGCGTCGGTGACCAGCAACATCTTGCCGCGCGGCTTGGCGGCCAAGGCCACGCGCAGGCTGGCCGGATGCACGTGCACGCCATCGACGATGATGCCGCACCACACGCCTGGGGCTTCCAACGCGGCGCCCACGGCGCTGGGCTCGCGCCCGGTCAATTGCGACATCGCGTTGTACAGATGGGTAAAGCCGCTGACGCCGGCAGCGATGCCAGCGTGCGCCTGCTCGTACGTTGCTGCAGTGTGGCCGGCGAACACGATCGCGCCGCCGGCGACGAAGGCGCGGATGTCGTCCAAGGGCACGCGCTCGGGCGCGAGCGTGATCAAGGTGACGCCGTTGTCCAGCGAGGTATCCACCGCAATCTCGTGCGCGTCCGGCAGGCGGAACTTGTGCGCGTCGTGGGTGCCCTTGCGGGCCGGGCTCAGGTACGGGCCTTCCAGATGGATACCGAGCACGCCGGGCACGCCCTGCACGATCGCCTGGCGCGTGGCTGCGATGGCTTCGGCCATCACCTCAGCGGTGTCGCTGATCAGCGTGGGCAACAGGCCGGTGGTGCCGAAGCGGCGATGCGCCGCGGCAATCGTGGCCAAGGCTTGCGGGTCGCGCGCGTTGTTGAACAACACGCCGCCACCGCCATTGACCTGGATGTCGATAAAGCCCGGCAACAAGGTGGCGCCGCCCAGATCCACGCGCGTATGCGCTTGCGCCACGCGCGCGTCGTCGGCCGGCACGATCGCCAGAATCTGCGTGCCGACCAGCAACACGACCAGACCCTGCTGCACGCCGTCGTCGGTGAGCACGCGCGCATTGCACAGCGCTTGAATCAGGGAAGCATCCATGTTCAAACCGTTTCCGTCACCTTGTTCAAATGCGGCGGCAAGTCGGGGTTGTGGCCACGCTGCAATGCGAGCGCATTGATGGCGCGATAAAAGCTTTGCACGGTCAGCAGCGGTGCGCTGGCCGGATGTGCGGCATCGGCAAGCGGCAGATCGCCATCGGGCGCAGCCAGCCACACCTGCGCACCACGCGCGCGGAATTCGGCGGCGAGCGCACGCGTGCCGGCACCGGTTTCATCCGGCTGCGCAAACACCAGCACCGGGAAGCCCCGGCCCACCAATGCCATCGGGCCGTGTTTGACCTCGGCCGAGCTATACGCTTCGGCGTGCAGGCCGCAGGTTTCCTTGAACTTCAATGCCGCTTCCTGCGCCGCGCCCAGGCCCAGGCCGCGACCGAGCACGAACAGGTTATGCGCGGGCACTAACCCGGCGGTAAGTGCGGACCAATCGGCCTGCCAGGCGTTGCGCAACTGCTGCGGCAATGCATCCACTGCGGCGAGCAGCGCCGGGTCGTTCTTCCACACCGCACCCAGGTGCAGCAATGCGGCGAGCGAGGCGAGATAGCTTTTGGTGGCGGCCACGCTTTTTTCAGAGCCTGCGCCCAGCGGAATCACCACCTCGGCCAACTGCGCCAGCGGCGAATCTTCCACGTTGACCAGGGCGACCACGCGCGCGCCAGCGGCTTTTGCGGCTTCAGCATTGCGTAGCAGATCCGGGCTCTTGCCCGATTGCGAAATCACGATGTACAACGCGCCGCGCAGTTGCAGCGGCGCTGCGTAGACCGAACCTACCGACGGCGATGCGGAAGCAGTCACGATGCCAAGCTGCGTTTCGAACAGATACTTGGCATAGGTTGCTGCGTGATCGGAACTGCCGCGCGCGCAGGTCACCACGAACGGTGGCGGCGTGTCGCGCAGCGACTGCGCGAGTGCGGCGACGGTGTCGGCGTTGCGGGCAAACTGCGCAGCGACCACGTCGGCGGTTTGCGCCGCTTCGCGGAACATCAAGGTATCGGTTTCGAGGGGAAGGCTCATCGGGCTCAGGCGGATTCGGTGGGGGGGGATCTGGCGGCCGGCGGTTGCGCCGGTGCAGTGGAACCGCGCACGACCAGTTGCGGCACGAAGCCGCGGTTCTGTAATTGCGCGGGCTGATCGTCGTAGGCATCGCTGCGCAGCTGGCTGATCAACAAGCGTGCGGCATGCCGCGCGATGTCGTCGGTGGCCTGCTTGGCGGTGGTCAATGCCGGCCACGACTGGCGCGAAAACGGGCTGTCTTCGAAGCCGGCGATCGAGAGTTGATACGGCACGTTCATGCCGGTGGACTTGGCCGCCGCCAGTACGCCGGCGGCGATCTCGTCGTTGCTGCCGAAGATGGCGGTGGGCGGTTCGCGCAGCGACAGCAGCCTGCGCGCACCGCGGAATCCATCGTCGAAGGTGTAGTCGCCGGGAATCACCAGGTGCTTGTCCAGGGTGATGCCGTAATCCTTCAACGCGGCTTCGTAACCGGCATAGCGCTCGCCACTGGAGCGATGCTGCGGGCCGCCCCACAAAAAACCGATGCGCTGATGGCCCAACTGCACCAGATGCTCGGTGATCTCGTACGCCGCAGCGCGGTCGTCGATATACACGCACGGGCCATCGCCAGGGTCGTCGGTGGCGGCGATGATGCGCACATTCTTGATGCCGCGCGCAGCAAGGCCGGCCAACAACTCCGGGCGCTCGGACATCGGCGCGGTCAACACCACGCCGGCTAGGCGCGAGCGTTGCACCCATTCGGCCAATTCTTCGGCCAGCAGCGGCGAGGTGGAATCGCAGGGATGGATCTGCAGACCGAAGCCGGTTTCGCGGCACGCGGCCAGCACGCCATTCTGGATGCCGATGATGTGATACGGGTTGGGATTGTCGTACACCAGACCGATCACGAACGGCGTGCCGCTACGCAGATTGCGTGCGGACGGATCGGGTTCGTAGTCGAGATCGGCGATGGCGCGCAGCACGCGCGCACGCGTGGCCTGCATCACCGAGGGCTCGTTGTTGATTACCCGCGACACGGTCTTCAACGAGACCTTGGCGCGTTCGGCGACATCTTTGATGGTGGGCCTGCGCATGGGTGTACCTTGTTCGTCGGAACGCATCATGCTGCCTGGTTCACTTGGCCTGGGCCGGCAGGCCCACGCGATGACCACGCAGCGAATAGAACAGGATGTACAGATAGCACGGCACCATCAGTGCAGCGAAGACCACCTGGAAGTCGTAATGCTGTTTGAGAATGGCGAACGCCTGCGGAATGATGGCGCCGCCGGCAATGCCCATGACCAGCAATGCCGAGCCGATTTCGGTGAAGCGGCCAAGCCCGCGAATGGCGAGCGGAAAGATCGCCGGCCACATCATCGCGTTGGCAAAACCGAGCGCGGCGACGAAGCCCACCGAGACATAGCCATGGGTGAGCAATGCACCGAGCGAGAACAGCACACCTAGCACCGCCGAGACGCTCAGGTAGCGCGCTTGCGAAATCACCCGCGGAATCAGCGCCAGGCCGGCGATATAGCCCAGCAGCATCGCACCGAGCGTGTAAGAGGTGAACAGCTTGGTGCTGTCCAACGGCAGATCGAACCCGTGGCCGTAGGTGCCGATCGCGTCGCCGGCCATCACTTCCACGCCTACGTAGACGAACAGGCACAACACGCCCAGCCACAGGTGCGGAAACTGCAAGATGCTGGATTTCTGCAAGCCGGCAGCACCGCCGGGCGTGGCGTTGGCCTCGGAGGCCTTGAGCTCCGGCAACGGCGAAAACAGCACACCGACCGCCAGCAACAGCAGCACACCGGACATCACCAGATACGGCGCATGGATCTTGGCGGCGAAGGCATTGAGCAACTGCAGCTTGGTCGCCGCATTGGCAGTGGCCACCTGTGCGGACAGGTCGCCGATACCGTGCAGCACCAGCGAGCCGATCAGGATCGGCGCCAGGATGCCGGCGATCTTGTTGCAGATGCCCATCAGCGCGATACGCCGGGCCGCGCTCTCGATCGGCCCGAGGATGCTGATGTACGGATTGATCCCGGTCTGCAGCAGCGCCAGGCCGCTACCGATGACGAACAAGCCAGCCAGTGCGCCTGGATACCAGCGCTGGGTGGCGAACTGGCCGAAGCCGGCCGCACCCACCGCCATCACCACCAGACTCAGCGCCAGGCCTTTCTTCATACCGGTGCGCTTGAGAATCCACGACGATGGCAGCGCCAGAAAGAAATACGACAGGTAGAACACCATCAACACCAGAAACGCATTGACCTCGTTGAGGTCGAACGCCAGCCGCACGAAGATGATCAGCGGCCCGTTGATCCAGGTGAAAAAGCCGATGATGAAAAACAGCACGCCGACAATGGCGATCGAGACAACGGGATTTGCGGGCCTGGCAGTAGTCATGGATCGGCTGGCTCTGAAGGTTGTCGTTGGGGGACGCCGGGCGGCATCAACGGCGCAGTTCGGCGACGAAATCGTAGAAATCGTTGTGGCAATAGGTGTCGGTCAATTCGATTGCGCTGCCGTCGCGGGCGTAGCCCACGCGCACCACGTGC
This sequence comes from Xanthomonas populi, assembly GCF_002940065.1. Classification (GTDB taxonomy): domain Bacteria; phylum Pseudomonadota; class Gammaproteobacteria; order Xanthomonadales; family Xanthomonadaceae; genus Xanthomonas; species Xanthomonas populi. The sequence continues at coordinate 19,973 of NZ_MDEJ01000026.1, read as the reverse complement.
AGGATCGCCTCGCCGGTTTTCATGCGCAGGTGTTCGGCCAGCCGCGCGGGCAGATTGATCGCGCGGAAATACTGCAGCGCGCGCACCACCGGTGTGCCTTGCGCATCCAGATAGCTATAGAGCGAGTCGCCGATCTGCTGCGGGGCGGCGACGATGCATTGCGGCAGCACCGCATGCTCGTAGGCCATGACGCGGTCGTCGGCGCTGCGCAGCCGCGTCAGCGAGACCACTGCCGCATCCGGCGATAAGCCAAGCCGCAGGATTTCTTCGCCATGCGCCGGACGCAGCCGCCGCTCCAGCCAGCGCGTGCCCGGCTCGTAGCCCTTGATGCGCAGCGTCTCGCTGAAACTGGTCAGGCCGCTGAGTTGATGCTGGATCTGCGCGGTGACGAAGGTGCCGGCGCCCTGACGGCGCGAGACCAGACCTTGTTCGACCAGTACGTCCACCGCCTGGCGCAGGGTCACCCGCGAAATCTGCAGCCGCTCGCACAGTTGGCGCTCGGCCGGCAGCGCTTCGCCGGCCCTCCACTGACCGCCGCGGATGGCATCGGTGAGCTTGCCTGCCAGTTGCAGATACAGCGGAGTCGGCGCGGACGCGTCCAACGCCAGATCGTCCACCCTGGGATCGGTGTCGTTCCGGGGTGCCGCCTTGGGTTTGGCCATTGCTTGTCCTCCGGACCGACTTGGATTCATTACGTCCAATATAGTACCAATTTGGCCGGCGCGCATCTGGTGGTGTGCGCCGTTGTGCGTCAAGGCGCGCCGAGCATCGCGACGATGCTGGCCAGGTTGAGCCAGAGTCTGAGTGGCCGATCCACGCCGGGTTGAAAACCGTACTTCTGATAGAAGGCAGCCGCCTTGAGGTCTTTGGCGTCAACGAACAGACCACTGACGCCAATGCTTGCGCCGGCCTCTGCAGTGCGCACGATCGCGTTGCTCAGCAGCAGGTCGCCAAACCCCAGGCAGTGCACACGCAGATCCACCGCCGGTCGCCCCATCCGTGCAGCGGGAACGCGGCGAGGCAGCCCGGAATTGGCAGGCAAATGCTCCAGCGGCAACTGCGCAGCGGAGCGCGCGTAGAACCCGAGAATGGTGGATGCCTGGAGCGTAGTGAATCCGGCGGCATGCCAGGCGAGCAGACTCTGCGCCTTGGGAATTGCGAGAAATACCCGGCAGATGCAACGCTTTTCAAGCTGACTGGCGGTGTGTCTCAACCAGCCATTGAGCTCATCGACGCCGCAATCGAAATCAGCGCGATTCAGGCGTCCATCGAACGGAACCATGTCGACTTCCAGCGTCATATCTGCGCGCCTGTAGATGAAGTTCGATAGAGGCAGCCAGACGCTCAGGCACAGGCGGAGGGTTGTCCAAGGCTTGCAGGAACTGCTCGGCGTACTGCTTGCTCAGTTGGAGCATCGAATGCTCCTCGATAATGCGTTCTGCCTCGCGCAGCGCGGCTTGAGCGACGAATTGATTGGTCGTCGTCGCAGTCATCGCTGCCGCTTGTTCGATGGCTTGCTGCGCGTATGCGGTGACCCGGGCGGTGATGCGCCCCCGATCATGACTGGTCGCGTGCATAAGTACTCCACAGGTGGATTTGCATGACCTTAAGCGTGCGTTGGCAGGCCGAATCAAGGCCCGAAGTGACCGTGCACGGGCGTGCCTTCTGCTGTCGCTCCAACGCCAGATCGATCAACGCCATGCCCGCAGGCTGGCGCAACAACAGCTGCCCCTGCGCATCGCCAATGCCGTGTTGGGTGCCATCCACCAGCAGCACTTGCAGCTGCGTGGTCTGCAAGTGCACTTGGCGCTCGCCAGGCAACAACGCCCATGCCCGCGGTCGCACCGTGACATCGCCAAACGCACTGCCTTGCCATTGCACCTGCCGCAACATGCCCGCCCACACCGGCCCATCGACCTCAAGCACCGAGAATGGCAGACCCTCGCGTGGCAGCACCAGGCGCAGTGGCAGCCAAGCCAACAAGCAGCATCAGCAGAAATACCAGGATCCAACGCGTGCGCGTCACTGTGCAGGCTCCCGTGATTCCTTCCATGCAGGCTCTTTGGCGGCATCCATGCCGCCAAGGGTCCCGCAATCGGCGAGGACACCGCACCAGTAAGCCTGTAGGTTGTGTTGTTGAAAACCATGCACACCGACCATCTTGACCGGTCCGGTCCTTGCCCGCTCACCGTCGCGGGACCTTACGCGGCATGGATGCCGAACAAGAGCCTCCAGGGACGTCCTTGCGGCGTGTCCTGCGAGGGTGGGCGGGCAAAGGGTCCTGCAGCGAACTCGCAGCCCTGCACGCTACGTCTGCTAACCGCTCAAAAAAAGCAGAACACTCAGCGCGGCCCGAACACGCGCTTATCCACCCGCAACATCACCAACCGCAGCGGCGTCCACGCCAGAAGCAACCCGGCGAGGATGCCCAAGGTATCGGCCAACGCGTCATAAGGATCCGCGCTGCGATTGGTGGTCAGTGCACCCTGCGCAATCTCGATAGCGATGCCCAGTAGCACCAATCCAAACGTCGCAAACAGCAGCGCGCGACGCGTGGCGAACAACTGCACCGCGCCCCAGCACAGCAGCGCGAACGTCAAAAAGTGCTCGGCCTTATCGCTATTGGACGGTAGTTCCGGAAACTCAGGCGGCGGCCCCAGGCACACAGCAATCACCACGAGAATTGCGGCGATCCACAAGCCCACCCACACCCGCGGCCGATGGAACGGGCGCAGCGCAGGCGTCACAGCCGCCACGTGAGATCGCCCGCCAGAAATGCCGGCGCAAAATCGACATCGCGTGCGAAGCCCATCACCTGAAAGCGCTCGCCCATTTCGCTGGGCAAGGTCAATCGTTTGATCTGCTCGCGCAAGCGCATGCGCCCCACTTCGTCGGTGCGCGTATCGGCCTGCGCCAGCAGCGCATCCAGGCCATTGCCGAGCAGAAAACTCGATTGCGTGCAGTAACCGGCCAACTCGAATCCGGCACCGGTGCCTGCCTCGGCCAATGCGGTGAAGTCTACCGACGCGGTCAGATCCTGAAGGCCCGGCCAGCGATACAGATCCTCATGCATGCGATGACGGTAGAACGCACGCAAGGTGCCGTCTTCGCGCTGCGCACGATAGAACTCGCCACGCGGATAACCGTAATCGACGAACAACAGCGCCCCGCGCTTCAGACCACCGGCCACCGCCTGAATCCAGTACGGCAGGTGCGGCAACAATTCCGAGCGATACCCATCGGCGAACGGCTGCTGCAGATAGCGCTCCAGATGACGCACCGCTGCACCCAGCAACGCATCGGCCGGCTGCTCGCCACGCGCGAACTGCTGCTGCGCATCCAGCACCACGGTTTCCTCATACACCTCGCCATCGCGCAGCGCGAAGCGCGGCGTGGGTAATGCATCGATCACTTCGTTGGCGAACAGCACGCCTTCCCAATCGTCCGGAAACGGTGCATCCAGCCACTCGACCAGATCGAACACCGGCGGAATCAGGGTGCGCCCCAACCGCTCGCGCTGACGTTCGCGCAAGTCCGCACTGGGCTCCAGAATCGCATAACGCTCGGGCAGCGCATCCAGCTCGAGCAGGCGCTTGAGCGTGACTTCGGCAAATGCGCCGCTGCCACCGCCCACTTCCAGCACGCGTGCGCTCGGGCCCAGTTGCTGCAGCACCGGCGCCAGCGCACCGGACACGGTCGCCGCAAACAACGGCCCAAGCTCCGGTGAGGTGACGAAATCGCCGGCCTCGCCGAACTTGCTGGAGCCAGCGCTGTAATAGCCCAGACCCGGCGCATACAGCGCCAGCTCCATGAAACGCGAGAACGGGATCGCACCACCGGCAGCGGCGATTTCGGCGCGCACATGCGCCGCCAGCCGATCGCTGTGCGCCAGTGCGTCCGAATCGGGAGTAGGAAAGTCGGCGTGCATGCGGGCACCGGTTGCGGGGACAATGCACAGAATAGCCGAGCCCTTTGCAACGCCGAGCGAGTACGCCATGACAGACAGTCACAAGGTGGTCCTGATCAACGGCGCAGGCCACCGCATCGGCGCGCAGATCGCCACCACGCTGCATGCGGCCGGCCATCGCGTGGCCTTGCATGCGCACCGCTCCGGCGATGCACTCAGCGCGCGCGTGGTCGAGCTCTGTGCGCAACGTGCGGGCAGCGCGTTAGCCTTGCACGCCGATCTGCGCTTGCCGGAGGCGCCAGCGCAATTGGTGGACGACTGCATCGCCGCATTCGGCCGTCTGGATGGCGTGGTCAATAACGCCTCCGCGTTTTATTCCACCGCACTGGGCAAGGCGACAGCGGCGCAGTGGGACGAGTTGTTCGCGGTCAACGCGCGTGCGCCGTTCTTTATTGCTCAGGCTGCAGCCGCACAACTGCGCCAGCACCGCGGCGCTATCGTCAATCTCACCGACCTGCATACGCAGCAGCCGATGCGCAATCACGCGCTGTACGGCGCGTCCAAAAGCGCGATGGAAATGCTGACCCGCTCGCTTGCGCTGGAACTGGCACCGGATGTGCGCGTCAATGCGGTCGCGCCTGGTGCGATTCTGTGGCCGGAAGAAGGCAAGTCTTCCGATGCCAAGCAGGCCCTGCTCGCACGCACGCCGCTGGCGCGTATTGGAACTCCCCAGGAAATTGCCGAAGCGGTGCGCTGGCTACTGGACGAAGCCAGCTTCGTCACCGGCCACACCTTGCACGTAGACGGTGGCCGCCAGCTCAGTTAAATGGCTATCCAACGGCCAAGCTCGCCGCCAGCCGCGCACTGTCGGTACGCATGCGCAGCGTGTAAGAACAACTGACAAACCTACTTCGCGGCCGCCAGGCGGACGCGACCGGTGCTCTGAATCCTATGTAGCGTTCGTACACTCCGGTTCCTCCGCGCCTACCGACGACGGCTCGCAAAGCGTTGTCAGCTACTCAGTGGCCAACTACAGCGCTGCGCTACGGCGCCACATCCGCCGCTGCGGGGGCCGCATCCAGCTCCATCGTCGTAAACGCAGTGCCGTACTGCGGATGCGCCTGCCACAGCGCCGTCAGCGTCTGTCCGCTCAACGGGTCGATGAAATCGGGCGCGATATCGGCCAGCGGTTTCAACACGAACGCATGCTTGAGCTCCGGCCGCGGGATGCGCAGATACCCGGGGCCTTCGATGATGCAATCGCCGAAGAACACCACATCCACATCCAGGGTGCGGTCGCTGAACCGCGGGCCGCTGCGATCGCGGCCGTGCGCATCTTCCAGCGCATGCAGCCAATGATCGAGCGCATGCAGATCCAGATCGGTCTCCAGCACCACCGCGTTGTTGACGAAGTCCGGCCCGTCGAAGCCCACCGCCGGCGTGCGGTACGCCGGGGAGACCACAAGTTGGCCAAAGCGCACGCGCAAGGCATCGACGGCCAAGCGCAGGTAGTGGGTCGACTGGACGTTGCTGCCGAGGCTGAGAAGCACGGTGGTCATACGTTATTCGCGCATGCGGCCGGCACGGGCGTCAACTGTTGCAATCGCGGCGCACTTGAACACGCACGCCTGCAACGCGTGAAAACCCTTGGATCAGTCCATTTCGAGCGCGTGCGACACCGCACGGAACACCCGGCGCATTTCCAGCGGTTTGCGCAGCACGTGCACCGGAATCTCGGGCGGAAGGTGGACCCGTTGCAGCGGCTTACCGACGTCTTCCAGCACGATCGCCGGGCCCTGGTAGCCCAGGTCCTGCATGCTCAGCAACACGCTGACCGCCGAGAGCAGGATGATGTCGCTGTCGATGATCACCAGATCCGGCATGGCGTGTTGCTGCACCAGTTGCAGCGCGGCCGCGCCATCGGTGGCCAGCTGCGGCTGATAGCCCTGGCTGGACAGCGCATTGCCCAGCAGCGATAAGCGCGTGGCTTCGCCGTCCACCAGCAGGATGTGCTGCCCGTGGCCGAGCGGCAGCGGCGGCTCGGTGTCGGCAACCGCCGCCGAGGCCGAGCGCATCGGCACCAGCATGTCGAAGCGTGTGCCCTCGCCCAGCCGGCTGTCGACCACGATGCTGCCGCCGTAGCTTTCGATGATGCGCTTGCACGAAATCAGCCCCAGCCCGGTGCCATCGGCCTTGGTGGTGAAGAAAGGACTGAACAACCGTGCACGCGTGTCATCGCTCATGCCCACGCCGGTATCGGCCACGCTCATGCGCACGCGCGCATCGTCGTGGCGATCGGCTGACAGGATCAACATGCCGCCCGCAGGCATCGCCTGGATCGCATTCAACCCCAGGTTGAGCAGGCACTGCTGCAATTCGGTGTAGTTGGCTTCGATGGTCAGATCCAGGGCGATCGTGTCCATCTGCAGCCGCACGCCATCGGGCAGGCTGCTCTTGAGCAGCAGTTGCACGCCCTGGAACAAATTGGCGATGGACACCTGCTCGCGTGGCTTGTTGGAGCCGCGTACGAACGACAGCATCGACTCGGCCATCTCATGCCCACGCCGGCCGCACTCGGCGACCACATTGGCCAGCTGACGCAGCTGCGGGTCGTCGGTGCGCCCGGCCAGCAGGTCGGGCACGATCAGCAACGGCTGCAGGATGTTGCGCAGATCGTGACTCAGCCCGGCCGCCAGCATCGCCAGGCTTTCCAGCCGCTGCGCGCGCATCAGCTCGCTCTCCACGCGCTGACGTTCCAGATCGGCACGCGCTTCGCGGATCGCACGCATCACCGCGCTCGGCAAGCGGGTCGGGTTGTGCTTGATGATGTAGTCGTTGGCGCCGTCCTGCAGCGCCTTGACCGCAGTCTCTTCACCCATGGTGCCGGAGACGAAGATGAAGGGCGTTGCGCCGTTGTGACGCACCAGACGCAATGCCTGATAGCCGGAAAAACCGGGCATGCTCAGATCCGACAGCACGATGTCCGGCTGGAATCGGTCCAGCGCGCTGCGCAGCGAGCGCTCGCTGTCCACGCGCTCGAACGCCGCATCGATGCCGGCATCCAGCAGCTGATCGGACAACAGCTCGGCATCTTCCGGTGAGTCTTCCACCAGAAGGATCTTCAGCTGCTTCAGTTTGCCCCCCTCATGCAGCATGGTTCAGTCCAGCTCCGGCCCCTGATTGATGACCGCCCAGAACGTGCCGAGCGTCTTGACTGCATTGAAGAACTGATCCACATCCACCGGCTTGACCACATAGGCATTCACGCCCAGGTCCCAGCTGCGGGCCAGGTCGCTCTCTTCGCGCGAGGACGACAGGATCACAATCGGCAGCCGCTTGAGTGTCTCATCGCTACGCACCTGTTTGAGCACTTCCAGGCCATCCAGCCGCGGCATCTTGATGTCCAGCAGCAACACCGCCGGCAGGCCTTCCTCGCGGTCGGCGAACGCGCCACGGCGCAGCAGGTAGTCCATGGTTTCCACGCCGTCTTCCACGTGCACGATCGGGTTGGCCAGACGGGCTTCGCGCAGGGCGTCAACCGCCATCTCCGCATCGGCTGGGCTGTCTTCTGCCAGAAGAATGGTACGGATGGCGGTCATACGTTGAGCTCTTGGTTGGGCGCTTCATGCGCAGGGGGAAGCACAAAATGAAAGGTGGCGCCTTCGTCGACGACGCCGTCGGCCCAGACCCGGCCACCGTGACGCGTCAACACACGCCGTACGCTGGCCAAGCCAATCCCGGTGCCGGCGTATTCGCTGGCCTTGTGCAGACGCTGGAACACACCGAACAACTTGGCACTGTATTCCATGTCGAAACCGGCGCCGTTGTCGCGCACGCTGAACTGATGGCCGCCGTCCGGCAGCAGCCGGTAGCTGACTTCGATCTTGGCCACCTCGCGCCTGGCGCTGTATTTGACCGCATTGCCCAGCAAGTTCATCCACAGCTGACGCATCATGTTTTCGTCGGCCACCAGCACCGGCAGCGGCGCAATATGCCAGTCCACACGATGGCCGGTGTTTTCGCTCTGTACGTTGGAATCCAGAATCGCGCGCGTCTCCGACACCAGCGATTGCATGTCCACCGCCTGCAGACGCAGCGCACTGCGGCCCAGGCGCGAATACACCAGCAGATCGTCGATCAGCGAGGCCATGCGCCGCGCCGAGCTGCTGATCACTTCCATGTAGTGACGCGATTTTTCGTCCGCCGCATCGCCCAGATGACGCGCCAGCTTGTCCGAAAAACCGGCCACATGCCGTAACGGTGCGCGCAGATCGTGCGAGACCGAGTAACTGAAGGCTTCCAGCTCGCGGTTGACTTCGGAGACTTGATCGACCTTGCCTTCCATCTGCCGGTTGAGTTCCTGGATGCGCTGCTGCGAGGCTTTCTGCAGGCTGATGTCGCTGACCGTCATCAGCAGCACTTCTTCGTCGTTGGTATCCGGCAACGGCATGCGCCGCGCGTTGATCAGCATGGTGCGCAGCACCCCATCGGCGGCGCGCTGCTCATGTTCGTAATCCCACAATTCGCGGTCGCGCAGCAGCACGTCGGCAAGCCGCTGATGAATCTGCGCATCGCGCCACACGCCTTCGCCCACGTCCTCCAGCGGCATGGATTCGTTACCGCGCGCTTCCAGGCCATACAACTCGGCGAAGGCCGGGTTATGCAGCACGATGCGCTGATTGGTATCCAGCAACACGATCGGCTCGCGCACGGTCTGCAACACCGAGGCGGCGCGCCCGTTGGCACGCAGATATTCCTGCTCGGCCGCCAGGCGGCGACGGGTCTGCCGCTGCAGCAACCAGATCACCGTACCCAACAGCAGCAACTGCACTGCCAACGTGGCCCAGCTCAACGTCGCGTAATGCATGCGCTCGGTATCGGCACGCGCACTGCGAAACGCCAGCAACTTGCTTTCGGCGCGTTGCAACTCATCGATCAGCACGCGGATGGGGTTGCTCAAGGTCATGTCGTCGATCAGCGCACGGATCTGCGCAGGCTCGGTGGTGACGGCGATGCGCTCGGCCAGCAGCAGGCGCCGTTCGATCGTGCTCTGGATACGCCCCATCCGCACCTGCTGGGCAGGATTGTCCTCGGTCAACACTATCAGCTGCTGCACCGCAGCCAGAGATTCGCTACGGCCACGCCGCATCCACTCCACCAGGTCCGGCCGCACCACCCCGTGCGAGCGCATCAGTGCCGCCGATTCGGTGTCGCGCATGGCAGCTTCAAGGCGCTGCGCGGTCTCCTGCACGCGCTGGCTGTGCGAGACCCACACGGCGGCCTGATTGGCGTTACGCGCCATCCGCTGCAACAGCAACGAGGGCACCACCACAATCAGGAACACCGCAACTGCCAACAAAGGAAGGCGCAAGCGATCCCATCTTTCTGCTCGGACCGTTTTCTGCATTACTCGATCTGTATCCGCTCGCTGCAAGGGCCCCGAAGACGCCTCGGTATTATCTCCGATCATAACCGAGGTGGCATGAATGGTTCAGACATGCCGCACCGACCCGTGACATAGCTGAATGTGCATAGCATAAGTGCAGTCAATGTGAAAACGGCGAGAGCGCTCCGCCGTCTGTCGGCTAACACGTCCGCTACGCGTCAATAAAAAAGGCGCACTCCGTAGATTGCGCCTTCGTGCTCAGGCCAGCCGCCTCGTCGCGGCAGCCCCAGGCAGGGTGCTGCCATAATTACTTCTTGGCAGGGCTGACCTTCAGGCCAACCGACGTGACGCTCTTGACGCCCTTGATGCCCTTGGCCACGGCTACGGCCTTGTCGTGCTCGGCCTTGGTCGCAACGGAGCCGGTCAGCATGACGATGCCGTTCTTGGTCTCGACCTTCACGTCGGTGCCCGATACGTTGTCGGTGGCCAGCAGATCGGCCTTCACCTTGGTGGTGATCCAGGTATCGGTCATCGGCTTCTTGGACTCGTCCATGCTGGCCGCATGGTCTGTGTGATCGGCGTGCTCTTGCGGCGCCGCGAATACCTGCGAGGCACCCAGCGCCAGACCGAGCGACAACGCCAGCGCCAGCAACTTACGTACATGCGTCATGTTCTTCATCCGATAACCCTTTCCAGTGAATGTGGCCGAAGTCTGCAGTGGCGTTCGTCGTGCACGTGTGACCGCAGGATGCAAAGGTTGTGAACCTGGCGCACACCGCTGTTTGCAATACCATGCACGCTTCCTAGTCGTTGCACTGAACCGTTTTCAATGCCTAAACCGTTCAATCTCGCCGTCGTTGGCTATGGCTATGTCGGCCGCACCTTTCACGCCCCGCTGATCGACAGCACACCCGGCCTGCAGCTGCACAGCGTGGTATAGTCCAAACCGCAACAAGCCAAGGCCGACTTCCCCGATGTGGCTGTGCTGGCCGATTTGGAGACGGCACTGGCCGACCCTGCACTCGATGCGGTCGTTCTGGCCACACCCAACCAGACCCATGCGCCATTTGCCTTGCAGGCCTTGGCAGCCGGCAAGCACGTACTGGTCGACAAACCGTTCGCACTGGATGCCGCACAAGCGCGCGAAGTGGTGCAGGCCGCTGCAGCCGCCGGGCGCATTGTCAGCGTGTTTCAGAACCGCCGCTGGGACGCGGACTTTCTCACCGTGCGCCGGTTGATCGACGAAGGCCAACTGGGCGAAGTGGTGGAGTTCCATTCGCACTTCGACCGCTATCGGCCGCAAGTGCGCGAACGCTGGCGCGAGAGCGACATCCCCGGTGCCGGCCTGTGGTACGACCTGGGGCCGCATCTGCTAGATCAGGCGCTTCACCTGTTCGGCACACCGCAGGCAATCGGCGCGGATCTGCAGCGCCAACGCAGCCAGGCACGCAGCGACGATTATTTCCATGTGACCCTGCGCTACCCGCGCCTGCGCGTCATGCTGCATGCCGGCTCGTTGGTGGCCGACAGCAGTCTGCGCTCGCAGTGCACGGCACCCGTGGCAGTTATCTCAAGCACGGGCTGGATACGCAGGAAGACCAGTTGCGCGCCGGACGTCGCCCGGGCACCGCCGGCTGGGGCGTCGACCCACTCCCCGGCACCGTCACCCGCGTGGATGAAGAAGACCGCTTACATACCCATCAACTCGACACCCTGCCCGGCGACTATCGTCACTGCTACGCCGCCTTTCGCGATGCGGTGGCCGGCACCGGCCCGGCGCCGGTCAGTGGCGCAGACGCGGTGCAGGTGATGGAACTGCTGGAGCTGGCCCAACGCAGTGCTGCATCGGGTCAGGTGCAGTGGCTGGATAGAGCGAGCGCGGCATCACCCGGATGATTCGAGGCTGGGCGCCAGGTCAGGCGCCAGCCCCCTGCCCGGCATTGGCGTGGCTCGCTCACATTTTGCAGCGTCACGCGCGGGCGTCGGATCAAACAGCACCACTGTTGTCAGCGGCTGGCCAGCAGCCGTAGAAGCAAACATGTCACTGCACGCCCGCAGTGCAGACGCGCAGGACTTAACGCAACAGCTTATGCGTGCTTGCTGCCGATCGTCGGTGCTGCCTCTGTCGTGGTTTTGACCGCATGACCACCGAACTGGTTGCGCATCGCCGCCAGCAATTTGTCGGTGAACGAATCCTTGTCGCGCGAGCGCAGCCGCTCCATCAACGACAAGGTGATGATCGGCGCCGACACTTCCAGATCGATCGCCTCGGCCACCGTCCAGCGGCCTTCGCCCGAATCGGCCACGAACGGCGCGATGCCGGCCATGCTCGGGTTGTGCGCCAGTGCATCGGCGGTGAGATCCAGCAACCACGAACGCACCACGCTGCCATCACGCCAGATCTCGGCGACCTGATGCAGATCCAGCGCAAAATCGGCCTTGTGCTGCATCAGCGCGAAGCCTTCGGCATAGGCCTGCATCATTCCGTACTCGATGCCGTTGTGGACCATCTTGGTGAAGTGCCCGGTACCGCTCTGGCCAACCCGTCCCCAGCCCTTGTCCGCTGCCGGCGCCAACGTGGCAAGCACCGGATGCAGCGTGGTCAGTGCTGCTTCGTCGCCACCCAACATCAGGCTGTAGCCTTCCTGCAGGCCCCACACGCCACCGCTGGTTCCGCAGTCGACAAAGGCAACACCGCTGGCCTGCAGCAGCGCGGCGCGGCGTTGCGAATCTTTGTAATACGAATTGCCGCCATCGATGACGATGTCGCCGGCCTGCAACAACGGCAGCAGCTGCGCCAAGGTGTCATCGACGATCTTGCCGGCAGGCACCATCAACCACAGCACCCGCGGGCTCGGTAGCGCCGACACCAACGCTGCCAGCGCATTGGCGGTGACAATACCCTTGGCCTGCGCACTGCGACGCGCGCCTTCGCCTGGATCGTAGCCATGCACACGATGCCCACCGTTTACCAAACGCTCGGCCATGTTGGCGCCCATGCGACCTAAACCCACCATACCCAGTTCCATAATCGCTCCTCATGCTCTGATCAGTGCGGGGTGCCATGCCGGGCATACGCCAGCGTGGCGGAATTCTCCATGGATCGCTCCGCAGCAATGCCGGCGCCGCACTGTTGCAGCTGCCAATCGATCCATCGCCAGTACAAGGTGCTGCGCAGATTGTGCAAGGTGAGGTCGATGGCATACGGCGTGCGCGGATTACGGTCGAGCAGGCGCGCCACGTGATACCCGATCGGCTTGACGCCCTTGGGATGCACGTACACCAGAAAGCCTCGATAGAACGGATCGTCCAGCAGCGTTTGCAGCGTCTGTAGCTGCGCTTGCTGTTGCGCATTGAACGTAGCGCGCAACTGCGCATCGCGCTCATAGAGCAAACGCTCGAAGCGGCGCTTGCCCGGCCCGCGCAGGTCCTTGGCCAGTTCCCAGATCTGCCGGTTGAGCGCGTCGTAATGCGCAAAGCCGCCATGCTGCGCCAACGCCTGCGCTGCCGCATCGCTGACATCCGCCACCACGAAATTTTCGGCCTGGTTATGGATGTCGTCCAGATAGGACTTATCGAACACATGCGCGATAAACCCCGGCGCGCCGACGAACGCTTGTCGCCCCAGTTGCGCCGTCTTGACTGCCTTGCCGTCGGTAAAAAACTCGCCCGCATGCGCACCCAGCAAAATGCTGTCGGTGTTATGCAGGGTCAAAAACGTGCCGATCGACAACTCGCCTGAAGTGAACACCTGATCGAATCCGGCATCGCCGTAGAGCTCGCGCTGCGTGGCCAGCTGCGCCACCTGCCGCCCCACCCCGCATTCGGAACGCACCTGTCCGCGATAGAACGCCTCCAAGGCCTGCGCATTGCTGCCGCGCGGTTGATAGCCACGCCCGAAACTGCGAAAGCCGCTCCAGCCCTGCGCCGCTGCACCGCGCCAGCCGAATCCGATCCACCCCAGTTGCACCGCCGAAAACCGATAGTGTGGATTGTCTTGCAACTGCGTTACTGCACGCCGCGTGGCCGCACCGACTTCGAACGCATAGGCGCACTGCGTGGCGGAATCGTCCAACAAGGCCTTGAGCGATGCGCCGCGCTGTTGCGCGTTCGAATTTGCCGGAAGCGTCAGCTGCAGATCGCCGGCGGCGCGCGCCTGCGCGAGCGAGCCACGCGTACATGGTTCGCCGCGTTGGATCACCGGCGCAGTAACTGCAGCGCTACGGATATCCCAGCCCAGGCGCCGCAGCAATGCTTCGACGCAGTCCACAGGCGCAGCGTTTGCAGCCTCACTTGGTGCAGCGACTGCGACTTGCAGCACTTGCACCGCCAACAAGGCGGTTGCGCACACCAGCGGGCCAGCACGGCGTCGCGGCGTCTGCGTTTCGGCCGCATGCACAACGGCTATACGCACTGCGTCTGCACGCCGAGAGCGCGTCGGCAAAGCAACCCTCTGGCTGCGGAAAATGCAAAAAAAACTCATTGATGCGATGTGGTCTGGATCGACAGCATTGCGCTGCACCCTTGAGCAAAAAAACCCCGGCATGACCGGGGCTCGTAGATTCAGTACATCGGACTCAACGCCGTTCGCAGACGCGCTCGACCTGACGGTTGCCGTTGACTTGCTGACGGTTGCCCTGGATGGTGCGACCCGCAACGCCCCCGGCCACCGCGCCAAGCACGGTCGCTGCTTTTTTACCGTTGCCGCCACCGACCTGGTTGCCCAACAGACCGCCGATCGCCGCGCCTGCAACGGTGCCGGCGATGCGATTCGGGTCGGTCGCATTTTTCTGAACTTCGACATTGCGGCAGCGAACGCGTGTGCCGTCGTTAAACTTGCGGCCTTCGTCTGCCTCCGTGTAACGCTGCTGATGCGAGTGGTTCTGCGCCTGGGAAAAAGTGCTCGTTGCCATCAGGCAGATCAGGAACGTACCCAGCAGGGGATTGCGCATCTTCATCGTCGGTCTCCGTCGTTCCCGCCCACTCGGCGAGTCATGCTGCCACTTTCACCAGCTGGTCGATAACGCAACGTGAAGCGCGCAACGGCTATTCAGGTTTTGGAGCGGGGCGTGAACTGCGCGGTCACGGCTGCGTGGCGGGCTCGGTCTGCTGTGCCGGTGCAGGTGCCGGATCCTGGGCCTCGACCGGTAGCGGGGCAACCGGCGGCGGCTCGACCGTTATGGAAGAAGACGCTGAGGCAGCCGCCGGCACTGCAGGCGCAGTGGCCGCGCCCGCAGCGGCAGGCGCAGTCTGGGTCACATTGGGCAGATACGAGTTCAAGCGCTCGAAGAAACGCTTGTAGAAGGCCGCGTCCTGCACGGTGGTGGTGGACACGCGTACCAGCGAGTCGCCCGTGCTGCCGACCGGCAGCGACAACGACCCTAACACGCCGACACCGACGCTGGCCGAGGTAGAGCTCTTCTTCAACGCGTAACGATCCTGCAGCGCGCTCACGAACACCTGCGCCTTGCCGCCATCCTGCGTGGCGCAGGAAATGCGCAGATTGAGCTGCTCGCTCTGGTCGGCCTCCTTGAGCTGGAAGTTCTTGCTACCCTCTACGCCTGCGGCATCCGCACGCGTGACCGCGTAGCCCTGGCTCAACAGCACGCGCCGCGCCGCCTCGCAGGCTTGCACCGAGGTGGCCGCCACACTGCGCGAATAGGTATCGTCGGAATTGAACGACTCGCGCATCAGCATCGTGTCGCCCTTGCTGCCACCGCAGCCAGCCAGAGTTGCCAGCGCGCCAAGCAGCGCACCGCGCGCGATCAGGGAAGAACAAGACATAGAAAATTTCCGGCATCCAAAACCGGCAACGAGCATAGCCGCAACCCATGTGCGCGTGGCGTGGCGTTGCCGGATCAGGGCAACAGCAGTTCATCCGCTGGCAATTGCAGGTCCAGCTGCAGGCGGCTGCCGTCTGCGCCGATGCGTTCGGCGCGCAACTAGTGATACGCGCGCTCCACTGACAGCGCAACCGGCACCCGGCACGGCTCGCCCCACAGGCTCAGCGCAAAACCTTGCGCCTGCAGCCAAGCCGTGAAGCGGTCCCACAGTGACTGCTCGGCTTGCAGCGTCAAATCCAGATCCGCCGGACCCTCCGGCACCCGCTCCGGCGATTCCAGCCAGCGCGCGTAGCTGCCATGCACCACCACCGGCAGGCCTTACGCCCGCAACGCCTGCGACAACTGCGCCGCCTGCTGCAGGTCCAGCTGCATACGGCAGTGCTGAAAGATGAGCGCGTACTCGAGGCTGCGACTGCTCTGCGTGCTTGCATGCACCAGCGCCGCGCCTGGTCGCTGGTAGCACAGCACCGGCTCCTCGCGCAGGGTGAACAGGCTGGCGAGTATCCGCCACAGATCCCACACCTGCGGAATCATGCGCCCACCGACAACGACGTTTTCCACCATTGCCACGCCGAAGCCGTCCGACCGTCTCCGCTTTCGCAGCCATGTAATACCGCGCGCATGCCGGACAGATAGCCAGCGTAATCGGCACTGGCATACAGCTGCCCGGGCAGCGCTTCACCGCGCCAGTGGCAACCGAAAGACAGCACGTTGGTCAGACACAGATCGATGGCCGCAGCGGGCGCGGTGTCGGCCAGCATGCCGACCACGACCGGCGCTTCTACACCATGTCGTTGCAAGCGCGTGCGCGCAAGTTGCGCACGTGCGGTATCGATCTCCATGCCGTGCGCTGTGCGCCCTTCCAGCGCCGCAGCAAGCAGCGTGCTACCGAAACCGCAGAATGGATCGAATACCTGCGCGCCTGGCACGCTGAAATGCAGCACGAACGGGCGCATCTGATTGACCCAGCCCCAGTCGCGCCCGCCAAGCGGATCGGCTGCGCGCAGGTCGTCGGGAGTGCTAGGCGGGGTGGTCCGGCGTCGGCGTCCACCAACTGTGTCGATCGAGTTCATCCATCGGCCGGCTCCCACAGCACGTCGGCCTACGGGTCACAGCCAGCACACAGGCGACCGTTGGCGAAGAACACCAGCTTGTCGAGATCGCCGGTGGCATGCGGCGCGTGCATGGCCGCGTAGTCGGCACTTTCGAACACTACTTCCGGGCCGTCTTCGCTGCGCATGCGCAGATTCCATCACTCATCGCCTTCGGTCCTGCGGTCCGCTTGCCAATGCGACCACCACGGCTGCTGCATGCAGTGCGCCAACAAGGTTTCCATCTCGATGCGGTGCTGCGCGATAGAGCGCCAGGTGCCATTGCTGCGATACGCGGCATCCAGACGCGACAGCTCACGAAAAACAACCTGCGTGGGCGGCACAGCTACGTGCCCATGCGATGTACTGCGCAACGGCATCGGCATTGTCCACACCACCGCGTTGCACGATGCAGACCAGCCGCACCGGCGGGCGTGCTGCGATACGTTGTGCCGTGTGCGCGAAGGTGGCCGCATCAGCGATCCGCGCATCGGGACGAAAGCGCATGATCGCGTCGTTGCCCGCCTGCAGCGGGTGGTGACGCGACAGCTCGATCCACCACAAGCCGAAGTCGCCCAAGGCATCGATCAACTGCGCAGCCTGCGCGGGCGCAAAGCCGACAAAATTGCTGTAAAACACGCGCTGTTCGATACGTGGTCCGTTGGGTGTTGTCGCCAAGGTGGCAGCAAGGTCTGCAATCAGTCTGGATCGTCGGTCATTCCCAGGCCGGGCAACGAATACGACAACAGTCCGTCGTTCAGCAGCTGCAACGCAGTGCTCAACTGCGCGAAAGTAGTCCGGCCCTGGCCGCAACATCGCTGCCGCCAGGACACCACTGTGTTAGCGAAGATTTTTACCAACAGAACCCGCACCGCGCCGAAACCGGCCGCACCGACGCATACGGGGTAAAGGTGATCGGCAACGCTGCCAGGTACGCGCGCGCGCCGGTGCGCCGTGCATGCCATCGGCTGCTCTCGCTCTGCTGCGGCACGCGCCGCCGCAGGCAGGGCGCGGCAGCGCGTAACCCCGCCAACAGCGGCGATGCAGACAGCAACGACGCGTCGTCGATGGCGGCGTGCATGGCGATGCCTGCGTGGTCAACGTCAACGACGTGCGGCGTCGGCACGCGCGCGCACCTGCTCCAACGTCCACTCCTGCTGCATAACGCCGTTTTCCCACACCGTCACCAGCGCATTTTCGCTGTCGGCATGCGTGGCGACCTCGTCCAGAAATGCACTGCGATAACTGCCATCGCCACGGTCGCGCAGCAGTGTTAGCCGACCACGCTTGCTCTGCTTGCCCTTGTCGGTGATCGGGTCCTTGTAGACATCGATCCATTGCCCATCCACGCGCACCGCCGAGCACTTCAACGCGAACTTCTGCGTATCGCGGTCCACCTTTTGCAATAGCGCACCGCCCATGCCGAAGGCGACGTTGTCGGCGGCATACCCGGCAGCCGTGATGCGTTCGAGAATCGCGCGCAGTGACTGTGGATTGATGCCATCGCCCTGGATTACCCGCACATGGTTGAGCACCTTGTAACCCTTGCTGTTGACCTGATGACCAAAGGCTTCATCCAGCAGCACCAGGCATTGCTCAACCACATCCACCGGGTCGCCCGAATCCGGGCGGATCACCACCGTCGCACCGGAGGCGATCACTTCATCGCGCAACGTGGCACCCCAATGCTCGCCAATCGCGTGATAGATGTCGTAGCTGTCCGACACCACTGCGACCAATGAGCCAGGGCGCGCAAACTGGGTCAGCATGTTGCGATACGCATCCACCTCGCGCTCGCGTCCCCAACTGGTGATGGTGCTGTGCTCGGCGGCGGGAATCGAATAGCCGGCTACCGGTGTGTGGTAATGCGCACGCGCCAGCAACAACGCCGACAAGGTATCGGTGCCGAGGAAGTTCACCAGATGCGCCGCACCACCGAGCGCGGCCGAGCCGAGACTGGACACACCACGCGCACCGAAGTCATGCACTTTAAACGGCAACTGCGCTTCTGGATCGTCGCTGGTGCGCTGCAGGTAATCGCGCACGACCTGCTTGACCTGCCAGCTCACCGTGGCCACCGTCACCGGATACCACACGCGCAGCAGCAGCGTTTCCAGATACGACGGCACCCAGAATGCCTTGGTGTCGGTGGAATCGATCGTCATCAACACGTTATGTGTTGGCACCACTGCGCCTTCGGGCACGGCGCGGATCCGGATCGGCAGTTGCCCACCAAGACGGTCGACAATATCGCGCCAGCCGGCCTCGTTGAACGGCTCGCCATGCGCGGCCAATAATTCCTTCGCATCGTCGATGTCGGCATGCGTGACCGGCCGGTTGATCGCTTCTTTCAGGATCGACTGCAGGCCGAAAAACACGGTCTGATCGTACACGCCACCACGCGATTCCACATAGAAAAACGCCGCATCGGTACCGGGCGGATATTGCAGCCAGTGGCTGGCTTTGTAGCTATCGGTGTTGAGCAGCAGGTTATCCAGATAATGCATGACGGAAGCTCCTTCGCGTCGAATGAACCAGCGGTCTGTCCGCCGGCGGGAGGTCGTAGTTCAAGCAAACAACGTTGCGAGCAGTTGCTTGATAGTTAGCAGCGGCACGCAGTGGTTGTTGCCGCTGTCAGCCACGACCCAGGAAAAATTCAAGAATATGCAGATGATCTTCGTACAGACTCGGCCCCATCGCCATGACTTCGGCGATCGGAATCCAGCGCGCCTTGTCGACGTCGTCGCCACCGCGTACTGCAGGCAACTCACCGGCCGGAAATTCAAAATGGAATGCATGGGTAATAGTGCGTCCACGCAGGCTGCGCTCGGGGTGATCGAACACCTGACGGCCGCGTAATGAACCCTTGAGCACAGGCACCGGCACCTTGAGTCGGGTTTCTTCGCGCAGCTCGCGCAGGCAGCCATCCAGCAAACCCTCGTCCTGACCGATGAAACCACCTGGCAACGCCCACAAACCCTTGCCCGGCTCGGCGCGACGACGCACCAGCAACACATGGCCCGAATGCACCACCACCGCATCGGTGGTGACGAAGGTCGGCGCATACGGCGCGTCTTTCCACGCGGCGCGGTACTGCGCGATGAAACGGTATTCGGCCACCAGCTGCGCATAGCTCGGGGAGTTGCGCCGGAACGCTTCCAGCATGTCGTACACCGGCCCCGGCACATTGCCGCGCAGCATCAGCAAGCCGCCGTGGAAACCGATTTCGCCAGCCTCGAACAGATAGCGGCGCAACTCGGCGGCCGACAACGTGACAGTGCGTTGCACGTCTTCCAGCGGCCACTGCGGAAACTCACGCAAGTAATAGCTGCTGGCGTCTTTATTCATGCCGATCAAACCGATGCGTGCACCGAGCGCGCCGCCATCGGCCTGCACGGCCTCGGCCACCTGGCGCTGTACGTCGGCTATCCACAGACTTTCGTTATAGAGATGATCGCGCAGCGGTCGCACGATCAACCGCGCACTCTCGCCCGGCAACGCAGAATCGATCATCACCGCGCGTTCGGCGACGGTCCATGGGTTGCGAATTGTACACGGCGCGTCGGCCGAGCCGATCAGCACGATCAGCTTGTTCGCCTTGCCCAGCGCGTGGCTGGCTACGGCGGCGTGGCCGTTATGAAAGGGCTCAAAACGCCCGATAAACACGAAGGAGCCTCTAAAAACCCCAGCAATCTGCCATCATTGACTTGACGCCCTGCCAGCGGAGAACGACAGACATGATCAGC
>NZ_MDEJ01000025.1:21356-40678 GCF_002940065.1 Xanthomonas populi | reverse complement strand
GAATTCATCTGCACGCAGTGGACATCCGAACCCGAGGGGTTCAAGGTGAATCCGATCCATCTAATGCCGGGACTGAACACCTAGGCAGCTTCGCCGCCAGAAAAGCCAACACCGGCATTGAGGTTGACCTGTCCAATGACAGCACCACCGTTCTGTGCAGCGGCAGTGGCCATCTGCGTCGCGCGCAGCGTCGTCATGCGAACGTGGCCAGCTGGATGGCTTGTTCCTGCGTGCGCAAGGGCCGCCTCAGCCCATCATTTGATGCCGCCGCGTACCGGCGCTGCCTACATCTGCTCTCTGTGATCGATGCGCAAGGTCGCGCTGCCGTCCGGCAGGCGCCGCGTGGCGCGATACTCCCTCAGCTCATGGACAGCGCCGGTGGCAGAACCATTTGAGGCGCGCTTGGCCTGCTGATCGCACGAAAAACGGGCGCCTCGCGGCGCCCGTTCTTTATCTGCATGGCGATATTTTGCCAATGGATCAGTAGCGGTAATGATCCGGCTTGTAAGGACCAGCCACGTCCACGCCGAGGTACTCGGCCTGGTCCTTGGTCAGGGTGGTCAGCTTGACGCCGATCTTTTCCAGGTGCAGGCGCGCGACTTCTTCGTCCAGGTGCTTGGGCAGGATGTAGACCTTCTTTTCGTAGCTGTCGCGCTTTTCCCACAGGTCGATCTGGGCCAGGGTCTGGTTGGCGAACGAGTTGGACATCACGAAGCTCGGGTGGCCGGTGGCGCAGCCCAGGTTCACCAGGCGACCGTCGGCCAGCAGGAAGATCGCTTTA
Organism: Xanthomonas populi; assembly: GCF_002940065.1. Classification (GTDB taxonomy): domain Bacteria; phylum Pseudomonadota; class Gammaproteobacteria; order Xanthomonadales; family Xanthomonadaceae; genus Xanthomonas; species Xanthomonas populi. The sequence goes on along the minus strand of NZ_MDEJ01000025.1, from coordinate 39,897 downwards.
CCGGCGCTCCCATCAGCAGCGGGGAACACATACTTGTCGACCTGCGGCTTGATGTTGATCTTCTGCACGCCCGGCAGTGCGTTCAGCGCATCGACCTGGATCTCGTTGTCGAAGTGGCCGATGTTGCAGACGATGGCCTGATCCTTCATCGCCTGCAGGTGCTCGACGGTGATGATGTCCTTGTTGCCGGTGGTGGTGACGTAGATGTCGCCACGGCCCAGGGTGGATTCGATGGTGTTGACCTCGAAGCCTTCCATCGACGCCTGCAGGGCGCAGATCGGGTCGATCTCGGTAACGATCACGCGGGCGCCATAGGCACGCAGCGAGGCAGCGCTGCCCTTGCCGACGTCGCCGTAACCGCAGACCACGGCGACCTTGCCGGCCAGCATCACGTCCATCGCGCGCTTGAGGCCATCGGCCAGCGACTCGCGGCAGCCGTAGAGGTTGTCGAATTTGCTCTTGGTGACCGAGTCGTTGACGTTGATCGCCGGGATCAGCAGCTTGCCGGCTTCGGCGATCTGGTACAGGCGGTGCACGCCGGTGGTGGTCTCTTCGGAGACGCCCTTCCAGTCCTTGACCACGCGGGTCCAGTAACCCGGGCGCTCGATGGCCACGCGCTTGAGCAGTGCCTTGATGACGCCTTCTTCGTGCGAAGACGCCGGCTCGTCGACCCAGGTCGACCCATTTTCGAGTTCATAGCCCTTGTGGATCAGCAGAGTGACGTCGCCGCCGTCGTCCACCACCAGCTCAGGGCCGGTCTGGGTGCCGTCGGGCAGGGTGAAGGTCACCGCGTCCAGGGTGCAGTCCCAATACTCTTCCAGGGTCTCGCCCTTCCAGGCGAACACGGGGGTGCCGGTGACTGCGATTGCAGCTGCAGCGTGGTCCTGGGTGGAAAAGATGTTGCACGAGGCCCAGCGCACTTGCGCGCCGATGTCCTTGAGCGTTTCGATCAGCACGGCGGTCTGGATGGTCATGTGCAGCGAGCCGGTGATGCGCACGTTCTTGAGCGGCTTGCTGGCGGCATGCTTGCGGCGGATCGACATCAGGCCCGGCATCTCGTGCTCGGCGATGTCCAGCTCCTTGCGGCCCCAATCGGCCAGGGAAAGGTCGGCGACCTTGTAATCGGTATGTGGGACGATTTTCGTGACAGCGTTCATGCAATAGCTCCGGTAGGCAGATCAATGTCTGCAGTCCGGGCGCCGTTGAACGATGAATGCTTGTCGAGCCTGGCCGTATGTTCTGCACTTTCCATGCAGTTGGCGGATCAGTCCGCCATACCGGTCGCAGCGCCCCTCGACGAGAGCGTTGATTATATCTGCATCACCCCCCTCGGGCATGAATTTGCGTCTACCCCCACCAACGGCAGGGGGAGTCGCCGACGAGCGGCTGCTATCTTCCAGGGTCGATCGACACCAGGAGCGGACAATGCAGGCGAAACGGAATGCCCAAGGCTGGCTGCAGCACACGTGGGCGTGGGCGGGTGCAGGAGCACTGGGGTTGAGCGCGCCGCTGCTGGCATCAGCAGCCAGCGCCCCGGCGACACAAGCCACCTCGGCGGCAAGCAGCGGTTATCAGCTGCCCTCCGAGGCGCTGCAGGCGGTGGTGGACGCACCGCGCGCGCCGCTGCTGCAGTTGTCGCCCAAACGCGATCTGGCCGCGATGCTGCAAATGCCAGCCCTGCCCGACATTGCCGAGGTGGCCCAACCCGAGCTCAAGCTGGCCGGCCTGCGCATCCATCCCAAGACGTTCGCCAGTAGTCGCTTTTCCTTCGCCAGCAAGCTGTGGCTGCTGTCGGTGGCCGACGGCAGCGAGCGGCAGATCGCCGAGCTGCCGACGCCGTTGTCGCTGGCCACGTTGAACTGGTCGCCGGATCAGCGCTACCTGGCGTTCCGCCGCGAAGACGCCACCAGCGGCGCCAATGAGCTATGGCTGGTGGACGTGGCGGCCGGGCAGGCGCGACGTTTGGTGGCCGGTTTGAACACCAGCGTCAACGACGATCTGCGCTGGTTGCCCGATGGCAGCGGGCTGCTGGTGCAACAGCAAGTGGCAGGGCAGGGCGCGCCGCCCACGCGCGACGCGGTGCCGGACGGGCCGGCGATTCAGCAGACCAGTGCCGCCGCCGGCGTGCGCTCGCTGCCGACCTATCAGGACCTGCTGCGCAACGAGGCCGATGCACGCGTGTTCGAGTATTACGCCACCGGCCAGCCGATCATCGTCAGCGTGAGCGGGCAGGTGCGCCCGATCGCCACGCCCGGCATCTATCTCAACCTGTCGGTCTCGCCGGATGGCCGTTACCTCCTGAGCGAACGCAGCGAGCGGCCGTTTTCGTATGTGGTGCCGGTGGACAATTTTGCGCGCCGCATTGAGGTGCTGGATCTGCAGGGCAAGCTGGTGCGCCAGATCGCCAAGCTGCCGCTGGTGGAAGGCCTGCCGACCGGCAACGACGCGGTGCCCACCGGCGTGCGCGACATCACCTGGCGCGTTGATGCGCCGGCCACGTTGGTGTGGGCCGAGGCGCAGGACGGCGGCGACCCGGCACGCGCGAGCAAGATCCGCGATGCCGTGTTGATGCAGGCCGCGCCGTTCGCGCGCGCGCCGATCACGCTGGCGCAGTTGGGCAGCCGTTTTAAAGGCATCCAGTGGGGTCGTGGCGATCTGGCCATTCTCAGCGAAAGCTGGTGGAAGACCCGCCGCACCAAACAGTGGCGCATCGCACCCAATCAACCGCAGCGCGCGCCCGAACTGCTGTGGGAGCGTTCCTCGCAAGACCGCTATAACGACCCCGGCACGCCGGCAACCGTGGCCGATGGCAAGGGCCGCCCGCTGCTGCAGACCACGAGCGATGGCAACAGCCTGTTCCTGCTCGGCAAGGGTGCTTCGCCGGAAGGCGACCGCCCGTTCGTGGACCGCTTCGATCTGCGCAGCAAGCGCGCCACCCGCCTGTTCCATTCGCAGGCGCCGCGTTATTCCGCACCGCTGGCGTTGCTGGATGCGCAGGGCACGCAGTTGCTGCTCAGCCGCGAATCGCCCGAAGAGCCGGCCAATTATGTCGTGCAGGCGCTGGGCGATGCATCGCCTGCACCACGCGCGTTGACCCACTTCGCGCACCCGTTGCCGCAGTTGCGCGGTGTGCAGAAGGAGCAGATCCGCTACAAGCGTGCCGATGGCGTGGAGCTCACTGCCACGCTGTTGCTGCCGCCGGGCTACGACCCCAAGCGTGACGACCCACGGCCGCTGCTGATGTGGGCCTACCCGGGCGAGTTCAAAAGCGCCGAAACCGCCAGCCAGGTCACCGACTCACCGTACCGTTTCAACGCGATCAGCTACTGGGGCCCGCAGGCGTTTCTGGCGATCGGCTATGTGGTGCTCAACAACCCGACCATGCCGATCGTCGGCGAAGGCGACGCCGAACCCAACGACACCTACGTGCCGCAGTTGATCGCCGACGCGCAGGCGGCAGTGGACGAAGTGGTGCGGCGCGGTGTCACCGACCGCGAACACATCGCCATCGGCGGGCATTCCTACGGCGCCTTCATGACCGCCAATCTGCTCGCGCACACGCGGCTGTTCAAGGCGGGCATCGCGCGCAGCGGCGCCTACAACCGCACGCTCACGCCATTCGGTTTTCAGGCCGAAGAACGCACCTACTGGCAGGCGCAATCGGTGTATCAGGCGATGTCGCCTTTCAACTACGCCGACCAGATCAAGGATCCGCTGCTGTTGATCCACGGCCAGGACGACAACAACACCGGCACCTTCCCGATCCAGAGCGAGCGCCTGTTCGCCGCGATCAAGGGTCTGGGTGGCAATGCGCGGCTGGTGATGCTGCCCAACGAAGCGCATGCGTACCGTGCGCGGCAGTCAATCCTGCAGATGCTGGCCGAGAGCGAGCAATGGTTGAAGGCCACTCTTGGCGAGCCTGCGCCGAAGAAAGATGACGCCGCTGCGCGCAAGCGCTGATGCAGCGCCGTTGACCCCATGCGTACGCGGTGCGGCGTTGTCGATGACGCCGCATCGGGCGCAAGCGTGCATTGGCAGACGCCACCCACCAGGCGCAGCTGCCCGGCAGGCCGGCACTGCTTCACAAGGCCGCGCTATCGCCATGCAAAAACGCGCACCGCCTTCGAGAAAAAACGTGCACAAAAGCTTAGGCAACAGCAGGACAGGTATCACCCGATCAAACAGCCTCTGCACTGCGATGGTTGGTGTTGAAACCGTCGTGCCTGTCGCGATCATCTAATCCTTTTGTGTTAGTCTTCGACGACGTTGCGCTTGAGGAGGGGGTGCGTTTCCGATGAACGAGTACCGCAGCAGTCTTGTGTTCGCTACCCCCGATCTTGCCTTGCGCGACGATGTACGTCGGCTCGGTGCACTGGTCGCAGACCTGCTCGCCGAGCAGGTCTGCGCGGAGTTCCTCGATGAGATCGAACGCGTCCGCACCACCGCGATTGCGCGGCGCGAGAGCGATGCACCGCCGTCCACGCTGAGCGAGCAACTGGCCGGGCGCGCGCCGCGCGAAGCCGAATCGCTAGTGCGCGCTTTCAGCACCTATTTCCAGGTGGTCAACATCGCCGAGCGCGTGCACCGCATCCGCCGCCGCCGCGAGTACCAGCGCAGCGGCACCGACACGCCGCAGCCGGATGGCTTGCACGATGCATTGCGCCGGCTCAAGGCGCAGGGCGTGACGTTGGAAGAACTCAGCCAGTGGTTGCCGCGCATCGACGTGGAGCCGGTGTTCACCGCGCACCCTACCGAAGCGGTGCGGCGCGCGTTGCTGGAAAAAGAACAGCTGATGGTCGCCAGCCTGGTCGACCATCTGGATGGCATGCGTACCCCCAACGAGCGCGCCACCGATGCGGCGCGCTTCCGCATGGCCTTGACCGCGTCCTGGCAGACCGCCGATTCCTCGCCGGTGCGTCCCACCGTGGAAGACGAGCGCGAGCATGTGGGGTTCTATCTCACCCAGGTGCTCTATCGCGTGGTTCCGGTGATGTACGAAACCCTCGAACACGCCATCGAAGAAACCTACGGCAGCGTGCCGACCCTGCCGCGCCTGTTGCGCTTCGGCACCTGGGTGGGCGGCGACATGGACGGCAATCCCAATGTGGATGCCACCACCATCGCCGGCACGCTGGATGCGCAACGGCGTGCGGTGCTGGACCGCTATCAGAAGGAACTCTGGCAACTGGCCAGCCTGCTCAGCCAGTCGACCACACTGGTAGAGGTGAGCCCTGCATTGCGCGAGCAACTGGCGCGATATCGCGCGTTGTTGCCAGAGGCGGCAGCACGCTCGCGTCCGCGCCACGGCGACATGCCGTACCGGCTGCTCAACGATCTGATGCGCGCGCGCCTGCAGGCCACGCTGGACGATGCCGACGGCGCCTACACCACGCTGTCCGAGCTGGAATACGATCTGCAATTGATACTGGACAGTCTGCAGGCAAACAAGGGACTGCACGCTGGTTGGTTCGCGGTGCGCCGCCTGATGTGGCGCGTGCGCACCTTCGGCTTCCATCTGGCCCGTCTGGATGTACGCCAGGAATCGAGCGTGCATGCGCGCGCGTTGGCCGATGCATTGGGTCAGGCGGATTGGGACAAGCAGGACGCCAAGCAACGCGCTGCATTGCTCGGCCCGTATGCAGCCGGCCACGAGGCATTGCCGCGCGTGGATGACGAAGGCAATGCACGGCTGGATGCGGTATTTTCCGCGCTCGCCGATGCGCGCAGCCGCCACGGCGCCGATGCGCTTGGCAGCTACATCATTTCGATGGCGCACACCCGCGCCGACGTGCTCACCGTGCTCGCGCTGGCGCGACGTGGTGGCCTGGTCGATGATGCTGGTGCTGTGCCGCTGGATATCGTGCCGTTGTTCGAAACCGTGGACGATCTGCGCGGCGGCTCCGGCACCGTGCAGGATCTGCTCGCTGACCCGGTCTATCGCCAGCATCTGGCCACGCGCGGCGATACGCAGATGGTGATGCTCGGCTATTCGGACAGCGGCAAGGACGGCGGCATCACCGCCTCGCGTTGGGGCTTGCAACGCGCGCAGGTGGAATTGCTCGACGCCGCCGCCGAACTGGGCGTGCGGCTGACCTTCTTCCACGGCCGTGGCGGTTCGATCGCGCGTGGCGGCGGCAAGACCAGCCGCGCGCTGGATGCCGCACCGCGCGGCAGTGTCGATGGCCGCCTGCGCGTCACCGAGCAGGGCGAGGTGATCCATCGCAAGTACGGCATCCGTGCCTTGGCGCTGCGTTCGCTGGAGCAGATGACCGGCGCGGTGCTGCTGTCCAGCCTGCGCCCGCGTGCGCCCGAGCCGCGCGAGGATCGCTGGCGGCCGGTGATGGATCTGGTCGCAGAACAAAGCACTGTCGCGTACCGCGCCTTCGTCGGCGCGCCAGATTTCATGCAGTACTTCCGCCGCGCCACGCCGATCGATGTGATCGAACGTATGACGCTGGGCTCGCGCCCGTCGCGGCGCTTGGGCCAGGACGCGGCGTTGTCCAACCTGCGCGCGATTCCGTGGGTGTTTGCGTGGAGCCAGGCGCGCGCGGTGATCCCGGGCTGGTACGGCGTGGGCAGCGGTTTGCAGGCGGCGGTGGATGCCGGGCATGAAGACACCTTGCGCGAGATGGCGCAGGACTGGCCGTTCTTCCGCACCTTTCTGGACGACGTGGCGATGGTGTTGTCCAAGGGCGATCTCACCATCGCCGAGCTGTTTTCGCGGCTGTCGGGCGATTTGCACGAGCGGTTCTTCCCGGGCATTGGCGACGAACTGGCGTTGACCAAGGGTTGGGTGAAGTCGTTGACCGGGCAGCAGTCGCTGCTGCAGCACGACCCGCGGCTGGCCTTGTCGATCCGCCTGCGCAACCCGTACATCGACCCGATCAGCGTGTTGCAGGTGGATCTGCTGCAACGCTGGCGCGCCACCGATGGCGAAGACGAAGCGCTGCTGCGCGCGCTGGTGGCCTGCGTCAACGGCGTCTCGCAAGGCGTGCAGAACACCGGCTGATCCGGCTGGCTGATCCGAACCGTCGGTCGGAGAGGGCGCGGAATCGTCAAGCGGACCCTGGCATTTCCGGACAAATCTGTCCGATAATGCCCCGATGACGACTCCTCGCCCTGATGCCGCGCTACGCCGCCGGCAGATACTCGATGCTGCCGACGAAGTGTTCAGCGAACACGGCGTTAATGCCCCGCTGGAACTGGTGGTCGAACGTGCCGGCCTTGGCCGCGCAACGCTGTACCGCAATTTTCCCGACCGGCTCGCGCTGATGACCGCGTTGATGACCCGTGGCCTGGATGGCCTGGAACGGCTCGCCGCGGATCTGGGCGATCGCCCGGACGGGCTGGCCGTGCTGCTGCACGACGTGGCCGAGCACATTGCGCAGTCTGCACCGCTGGTGGATTTCTGGCGGTCGATCGAACGTGCGCACCCGGCCGTGGAAGCGGCCGATCGGCGTGTGGTGGGCATCTTTCTGCCGTTCGTGCATCGCGCCCGCGACGCCTGCCTGTGCCGCGCCGATGTCGATGACGAGCAACTGCTGTTGGTGATCGACATGCTGGGAAGCTGCCTGCGCGGCAATGACGAATCCGAACGCAAACGCCTGGCGCATCGCTCGGCCGATCTGCTGATGCACGCATTGGGCATGCAGGTGCCGGAAGGCGGCACCCGATGACACCGGCCACGCGTACCCGCATCGGTCGCTGGGCGCTGCGCGTGGCGCTGCTGCTGGCCGCGCTATGGGGCGGGCTTGCGATCTACTTCGCACTCACCGGCAATGCGTTCGTGCGCGCGGCCTGGGTGGGCTCATGGTGCGCGATGGCGTTGGCGGCGTTGTGGGGCTTGCGCCGTGGCCGCGAGAACTGGGCGTTGGTGGGCATCTTCAGTGCGGCGTTTGCGGTGCTGGCGGTGGCGTGGTGGATGATGCAGCCCAGCCAGGACCGCGATTGGGCCGACGATGTCGCCCAGCGCCTGCAGCCGGACGTGCGCGGCAACATCGTCACGCTGCACAACGTGCGCAATTTCGATTGGCAGAGCGAAACCGACTACCAGCCGCATTGGGAAACCCGGCGCTACGATCTGGATCGGCTGGTCAGCGCGGATCTGGCGCTGTCGTACTGGATGGGTCCTGCGATTGCGCACACGCTGGTGTCGTTCGGTTTCGACGATGGCTCGCACGTGGTGTTCTCGCTGGAAATCCGCAAGGAGCGCGGCGAGTCGTTCTCGGCATTGGGCGGGTTTTTCCGCCGTTTCGAAGAAACCCTGGTGGCTGCCGACGAGCGCGACATTTTTCGTGTGCGCACCAACGTGCGCGGCGAGGACATGTATCTGTATCGACTGGCGATTCCCAAGGCTGGGTTACGCCGCATGTTCATGGGTTATGTGGGCATGGCCAACGACTTGAATCGTGCGCCGGCGTTCTACAACACGCTCACCAGCAACTGCACCACGATTGTGGTTGCGCTGGCGCGGCAATTGCAGCCCACATTGCCGCTGGATCATCGTCTGCTGCTGTCCGGCTACGTGGACGAATACGCCTACGATCATCAGGGCCTGCTGCCCGGCTACGATTTTGCCACCTTGAAACAGCGCGGGCATTTCACCGCACGCGCGATCGCCGCCGATAAGGCGGCAGATTTCTCTGGGCGTATCCGCGTCGGCATGCCGCAGGCACCGGCGCCAGCAGCCATCACGAGCGCGCCGCGGTGATGCCGCGCATGCGTAGACGCCGCACCGCCGCAGTGTTGGCGGGTGTGCTGACCAGACTATTGCTGAGCGGCTGCGCCATGGTCACGGTGCAATCGCGCAGTAGCGACGATTACATCGCGCGCACGCGCGACGATGTGCTCAGCACCGGCGACCTGAGCCAGGCCAGCAGCGAGACGGTGCAGGTGGCGGGCTGCAACCCAAGGCGTGCCGCAGCGACCCGCTGCCGTGCCTGCAGCAACTCACCAGCGTGGCGGGCATCGGCGACGAGCGCCGGCTGGCCACACAAGCCGAGCTATGGACCACGCATGCCATCAGCCTGAGCGGGCGCGACCCGGCAACGATGAGCGACGCCGCAGTCGATGCCTGGCTGGAAGCGGCGCGGCATGCGTGTGCGTACCTGTTTTTTACCGATCGAGCACCCAGTGCACGTGCGTTCGAGAATCGCCAGACGCAGGTGCGCGACTACGACAACTATGCGGTGCAGCAGGTGGTCGAGCGCCTGTTCGCACGCGCCCAGCAGACCGGCCAGACCCAAGCGACACCGGCGGCGGTGGGACGCTGGCGGGTGGATATCGATATGTCCGCCTGTCGGCTGCCGGGCGGCGGCAAAACGCCGCGCGCGATCTTCGCTGCCTCGGCGTTGCGCTTCAATGGCCTGCGCAGCACCTATCGGCGCGGTGGCTTCGGTGCCGAGCTGGTCGCCGAGGTCGACCAGCACGTGGTCGGCGACCCTGCTCGGCTTGCCTTGCAGCAAACCGCCGCCGCATCGCCATGGCGCCCGCTGCCCACCTTCAGCGAGATGCCGTATGCACCAGCGACACTGCTGCTGCGCTCCGTAGGCGACACGCTGGATGCAGTGCTACGCGGCAACATCGCCACCGTGGTGCCGTACGACCCGTATCGCCAGAACGAAGTGGTGTTGCATGGTCAGCGCGTGCCGTTGGCGGCCAACTTCACCGCCGCCTATGGGCTATTGCTGGCCAAATCCGGTTTCGCCGCACAGTCGTTGCGTTCGATGCCGGGCAGTGCGCGCGGCATCGATCGCCCGCATCTGTCTCTGATGCAGCCTTACGACCCGGACCGACGCGTGCTGCTGATGCTGCACGGGCTGGCCAGCAGTCCGGAAGCCTGGGTCAATGTCGCCAACGAGGTGATGGGCGATGAAACGCTGCGTCAGCGTTACCAGATCTGGCAGGTGTACTACCCGACCAACGCGCCGGTGGCGGTCAACCGCGCGGAAATCCAGGCATTGGTGGAGCGCAGCCTGCAGCACTTCGACCCGGCCGGCACGGCCATCGCATCGCACGACATGGTGTTGATCGGCCACAGCATGGGCGGGGTGATCGGGCGCTTGCTGGTGTCGTCTTCCGGCGACACGTTGTGGAATTCATTGCTGGAAAACTACCGGCTGGAAGGCGAGCGCGGTGCACGCGTGCGCGCGAAGTTGTCGCCGCTGCTGCATTTTTCGCCACTGCCGCAGGTCGACCGCGCCATCTTCATCGCCGCGCCGCATCGCGGTACGCCATTGGCCGAAGGTGGGCTTGGGCGCTTCGTCGGCCGCTTGGTGCGTCTGCCGATCGCCTTGCTGGATCGCTTCGGCGATGTGCTGCAGGACCTGGCCAACAGCGAGCGTGACGGGCAGGGCGGCGATCCGCGACGCAAAGGCCGGCTGTTGCCGCCGACCAGCATCGACAACCTGCGCGATACCGACCCGTTCGTGCGCGCCAGCATGGACCTGCCGATCTCTCCGCAGGTGCATTACCACACCATCGTCGGGCGCGAAAAACCGAAGGTGCCGCTGGCCGATTCCGACGACGGTCTGGTGCCGTATCGCAGTGCGCATCTGGACGGTGCCGAATCGAACTGTTGGTGACCTGCTGGCATGGCGCGCAGGAAATGCCGCAGGCGATTCTGGAGATCCGCCGCATCCTGCATGCGCAATTGTAGTCTGAGGCGGCGGGAGCGATTGGCGCGCAGAGCCAGATTCCGGCTGAAACGCCCGCGACGTTCCGAACGCGATACAGCGCGATCGATTCACCGTTTTTGAGCGGCTCATTCTGGTTGCGCATTGCGCCCAACTGCACGCTGATCGGCGTTTCCCTGGTGGAATCCACCACGGTGTTCAACGCCGAACACATGATTTCGCCGCTTGTGAAAAGGAAGACGCGCTGCGCAAGACGCTGTCGGCAGTGATCTGTGTGCCATTGCTCTTGGCCGGTTGCAGCTGCGGCGAAGGTCAAGCAAATGCGGCTGACCCTGCGGGCGCAACGCCGCCGGCAGCATAGACCACAGCGCGTCCATCCGAGACGCTGCCGGCTACCAACGAGGCGGTGCCCGAGTTCCCTGCCATCCCCGTGATCGTGGCTTGACCAAGGTCACGCATCCCTGGACCAACGGGCAGGTCGCGCGGATGAACCTGACCATCAGGCAAGCCACTGTCAAACGCGTCCACTCCGACGATCACGCGCACCTGCGCGAGCATCTAGCCAACTTCATCGACGCCTCTACCTTCGGTCTCAGGCTCAACGCCCTGAAGGGTCTGAGACCGTACGAATTCATCTGCAAGCAGTGGACATCCGAACCCGAACGGTTCACGGTGGATCGGATCCATCTCATGCCGGGACTGAACACCTAGATAAGGCCGGATGACGCGCGCAGTGCTGCAACCATGCTGCCGATTTCGAGCATCTGTGTTGCCGCCTGGTGACTGCTTGGACGTTTTCTGGCAGTTTCTGCCGAGTGTCGTCTGCCTTGCACATTGACACGGTAGATTCCGGCATGACCAATCGGATGACCGCCAAGTATGTGTGTTGAGCAATCGATGAAAACGGGGCAGGGTGGTGAACAGACGCCCGCAGGCAAGGACGGCAGCGACGCGATGGGGATCGCGTTGTTGCCGTCGCGGGGGATCGTCGCGCCTTTGCACGCAGGTGTCAGGCAACGGTCCAAGACAACGCCTCGGCCGCGATGGCTGGTGTCGTCATTGGCACTTGGCGCGCTGCTGCTGATCGGCTGCACGCCGCGGCCGCCTACGCCGCTTGCAGGCGTACAGACCGCGCAGGCCGCGCAATTGGAGCGCGTGGTCGTTGTGTTTCGGCACGGTGTGCGTGCGCCGCTGCAGGGCGAAGCCGCCGCAGCGCATTACGCAGACGCGCCGTGGCCGCAGTGGTCCACGCCGGCCAGCCTGCTCACTCCGCATGGACGCATCGGCGTGCAATTGAGCGGCGACTATCTGCGCCAATGGCTGTCTCAGCACGAGGTGTTGCCGAGCACGGGTTGCCCGGCGCCAGGCAGCGTATCGATCTGGGCCAACACCGATCAGCGCACCATCGACAGCGGCGCCTTGCTTGCCGAGGCGCTGGCACCGGGTTGCGGGATTGTGGCCGGGCATCGCCAGGCTGGCAGCAACGATCCGTTGTTCCGACCGATCGACGCCGGCGCAGTGCCGTTCGATGGTGCGGCGGCGGTTGCAGCGATCCAGCAGCAGACCGGTGGTCCTGCCGCGCTGCTGCAAGGACATGCGGCCGAACTGCAGGCAATGCAGCAGATTCTGGGCTGCACGCGCACGCCCTGCGACTTTGCGCAGATGCCTTCCACGCTGATGCCGTCAGCCAACGGTCGCGGCCTGGCGCTGGGTGGGCCGATCGATCTGACCTCCGGCACCGGCGAGGTCTTGCTGCTGCAATACGCCGAAGGCCTGCCGTTGTCGCATGTCGGCTGGGGCCGCGCCACGCCCGAACGCCTTGCGCAGGTCTCGCGCTTGCACGCGCTGCTGTTCGATATCTCCGCACGGCCGCACTACATGGCCTCGCGCTCGGGCGCACCGCTGGCGCGCGAGGTGCTGCAACGTTTCGGGGACGCGCAAGCGCCGAAGGTCTCGCTGTTCGTCGGCAGCGACACCCATATCGCCGCGCTGAGCAGCTTGTTGGGCGTGCACTTTCATCTGCCCGGCTACGGTGCGGACGATCCACCGCCGGGTGGTGCGTTGCTGTTGGGTCTATGGCGCGAACCCAATGGCAAGCAGGTGGTGCGTGCACGTTATCTGGCGCAATCGCTGGATCAACTGCGGACGTTGGTGCCGCTGGATCTGTCGCATCCGCCGTTGCAGCAGGAGCTGGCGTTGGGTGTCTGCGCGGGTGAGCAACGGATGGCATGTCCGCTGCCGGAGTTTGCGCAGGCGTTGGAGACGCAGTTGCGGCTTGATCCCTAATTGCGCAGCAGCGATGCCTATCTCTAAACAGGTGACCGGCGTCTGTTCCTTCTCCCGTCGGGAGAAGCTGCCCCGCAGGGGCGGATGAGGGTGCGTGCGAAGCCTCGTGTCACCTCATCACGCGTGGGGCTTCGCCCCGTACCCTCACCCCAACCCCTCTCCCGAGGGGAGAGGGGCTTGAAACGGGGTCTTGCCCGGAAACGACACCACGCTCCTAATCGTCGCTGTCGCTTAGCCAAAGGCTTTTCAATCGGCGTCGTGCTTGCCGATTCCGCAGGCGATGTCGTCGGCATCAATGCAATACGGTGTATCACTTCGCCAGCAAAAGTCGCGCTTCGAAGCTCGATCAGTCAACCAGACCCTGCTTTTTTCCTTCTACCACCGACAACAACCGGCGATGCTTGCGCGCGTGCCGGCGTGGGCTCTTTATGCGGCATGGATGCCGCATAAAGAGCCACATGGACGTACTTGCGGCGTGTCCCACGCTGGTACGCGTGCAAGCGCCCTCAGTGACCGAAGCGTTCGCGCAAAACCAGCAGACCTCGTGCGCGGGGTCAGTCGATGCGCGGCGCCGCATCCGAGAGCGAGAAACGCCGTAACTCCATCCATGAAGTCTCGGAGGCAACACCCATCCCTCCAAAACGCAAATGGGCCGCATCAGCGGCCCATGCGCAACTCACCAAAACCGCTCCCGCAGGAGCAGCTCACTTACTTCAGCTTGGCGTCTGCGCGCAGCGCGTCGGCACGGTCGGTCTTTTCCCACGAGAACGCGGTGGCGTTGTGCTGCGCGCCGGTCGCGTCGGTGTAGCTGAAGTCCTTCGGCTTGCGGCCGAAGTGACCGTAGGACGCGGTCTGCTGGTACATCGGGTGGATCAGGTCGAGCATCTGGATGATGCCGAACGGACGCAGATCGAAATGCTTGCGGATCAGCTTTTCGATCTGCTCGTCGGCGATCTTGCCGGTGCCGAAGGTGGTAATCGAAATCGAGGTCGGCTCGGCCACGCCGATGGCGTAGGAGACCTGCACTTCGCAGCGGTCGGCCAGGCCGGCCGCAACGACATTCTTGGCTACATAACGCGCGGCGTACGCAGCCGAGCGATCGACCTTAGACGGATCCTTGCCCGAGAACGCACCACCACCGTGACGCGCCCAGCCGCCGTAGGTGTCGACGATGATCTTGCGACCGGTCAGGCCGCAATCGCCCACCGGGCCGCCGATGACGAACTTGCCGGTCGGGTTGATGTGGAACTTGGTGCCCTTGTGCAGCCACTTGGCCGGCAGCACCGGCTTGAGGATTTCCTCACGCACCGCTTCGATCAGGTCTTTCTGCTTGACGCCCGGATCGTGCTGGGTCGACAACACCACCGCGTCGATCGCGGTCGCAAAGCCGTCTTCGTAACGTAGGGTGACCTGCGACTTGGCATCCGGACGCAGCCAGGACAGCGCCGAGTTCTTCTTCTTGCGGATCTTGGCCTGCTGCTCGACCAGGCGGTGCGCCAGGTGGATCGCCGCCGGCATGTGGCTGTCGGTTTCGTTGGTCGCATAGCCGAACATCAGGCCCTGGTCGCCCGCACCCTGCTGTTCCGGGTTCTTGCGGTCCACGCCCTGGTTGATGTCCGGCGACTGCTTGCCGATCAGGTTGAGTACGCCACAGGTCTCGCCGTCGAAGCCGACGTCGGAGCTGTTGTAGCCGATGTCCAGGATCACCTTGCGGGTGAGCGCTTCCAGGTCGATCCAGGCGCTGGTGGTCACTTCGCCGGCAACGATCGCAACACCGGTCTTGACCATCGTCTCGCATGCGACGCGGGCGCGCTTGTCCTGGGCCAGGATGGCATCCAGCACAGCGTCGGAGATCTGGTCGGCGATCTTGTCCGGATGGCCTTCGGAGACCGATTCGGAGGTGAACAGGTAGCTGGACATCTGGCTTATATCACTTGATTCGGATGAAAAGATGGCTGCGGATGATACACGCCCCGCATGTCGGTTGCATTGTGCGCCTGAACGGGTGGCGCTGGAGTTTAACCAGACGTCGGTGACCGTCGGCGCCTGCGATGCCGGACGACCAGCCCGCCCCGCCGATGGTCTGCCGGCATGTGAGCGAAAAACGCCTTCAAACATGCCAGTCAATGCATGTCCAGCCTGCTAGCATCGAGCGATGGATTCATTGACCCAGATCGTTCTTGGCGGCGCCATCGCGGCCGCCATCGCGCCGGCCGGCCAGCGCCGTGCCGCCTTGCTGGCCGGCGCCGCACTGGGCACTTTGCCCGACCTCGACGCGCTGGTGTTACTGCCGTTCACCGACGACCCGGTCACGCAGATGACCGTGCATCGCAGCTTCAGCCATTCGTTGTTGGTGCTGCCATTTGTCGGCTGGCTGATCTGGTGGCTATACCTGCGCTACGGTAACCGGCGTGTGGCCAGTGCGCCAACGCATTGGTTCTTGGCGATCCAGCTTGCGTTGATCACCCATCCGTTGTTGGACGCCTTCACCGTTTACGGCACGCAGCTGTGGTGGCCACTGCAGCCGCATCCGGCGATGTGGTCGAGTGTGTTCATCATCGATCCGTGCTACACGCTATGGCTGTTGCTGTCCTGTGCGGTGGCGTGGTTTGCACGTGCGCGGCCGCTTGCCCAGCACGCCTTGGTGATCGGCCTTGCGTTGAGTTCCGCGTATCTGGGTTGGTCGCTGCTGGCCAAGCACCTGGTCGACCGCCAAGCCGATCGTGCGCTGGCCGCACTCGGCTTGCAGGATGCGCCGCGCTTCTCGGTGCCGATGCCGCTCAACACCGTGTTGTGGCGGGTGGTGGCGATGACGCCCAACGGCTATGTGATCGGCGAGCGCTCGCTGGTGGCCGACAAGGGTCCGATGCGGTTCCGCGGCTATTCCAGCAACACCCAGGCATTGGGCGAAGTGGCTAGGTTTGAGTCGGTGCGTCGGTTGACCTGGTTCAATCGCGGTTTCATGCGTGCACGCCTGGTCGATGACGAGTTGATGCTCAGCGACCTGCGCATGGGCCTGGAGCCGGACTACAACTTCAACTTCGTGGTCGCCCATCGCGAAGATGGGCAGTGGCAGCCGATTGCGCCGCGGCAGATCCAGGCCGCCTACCGCGCGCCGGTGGCACGCGATCAGATCGGCGAAGTGCTGGCGCAGATGTGGCGACGCATCTGGCACGAGCCGGCCGGCTCGGTGCTGACCGGCGACCTGGAACCTGCCACCGCGCCTGCGCCGGTCACTCAGTAAATCGGCGCAGTAGACGCTCTCGCCGGCCCGCTCAATACACCGTGGCGCGCGCCTGCACAAACGAATAGAAGAACACCGCATTCGGGTCGCTGTGCACCTGCGCCAGTTCGCGGCGCATGCCTTCCACGGTATCTGCGTTGACCGCGCCGGCCTGCAGCAATTGCTCGGCCGCCGACAGCAGCACTTCTTCCCAGAATCCGATCATGGTCTTGCGCCGGCCCGGCTCGCGGTTGTCCAGGTGCAGCGTCTTGATGTCGGTCTGCACATCGCGAAAGCCGCCGGCCAGCAGCAGGTTGCCCAGCTTGGCGCCGACGAACGGGTCGCCGCCCTGGTCGTGCTGAAAATCGTTGAACGCCATCCAGTAGCGCCACAGATTCGGCGAGTACGGATGCAGCAGGAACGAGGCATTCATGACCTCGGTGACGTACACCGGCGAACCCGGCAACAGCACGCGGCGCACTTCGTTGAGCACGCGCGCAGGCGAGGGCACATGTTCGAGCACCCAACAGAGGAATGCCGCATCGAATTGACGCGCCTCGAACGGCAGGTCGGTCGCATCGGCCTGTTGCAAGGTATAGCGCTCGCGGCACCACGCCAGCCCTTCGAGATTCGCGCGCGCCGCGCCCAATTGCACTTCGCTCAAATCCACGCCGGTGACGTGCAGATCGGGAAAACGGCGCAACAGGATCTCGGTTTGCGCGCCCACGCCGTTGCCCACCTCCAACAGACGCCGCGTGCCGCTGTAGTCGATCTGATTGAACAAGGTCGTTTCCAGCAAGCGCGCCTGCTTGAGCAGGCGTGCCTGTTCGGTTGGCGAAAAACCATGTAGACATGTAGATAGGTCGGCGTGTCGCTGGGTGTGCTCATGCGTGCAGCTCTCACAGAAGATCGAAGCTAGAAAAGCAAGATTCAGGCGGCGGCTGACAGCGCCGGCGGTACGCCGGCGATCAACGCACCGAAATAATCGCGGGTCAGCGCGAGCTGCGCTTCGGGTGTTTCGGCGCGATTGACCACCGCGCGGAAGTCGGCGCTTTGCGGGTGCTCCTTGGCGTACCAGCCCAGATGCTTGCGCGCGATGCGCACGCCCTGCGGCTGGCCATAGAACGCATGCAGCGCTTCCAGATGACCGAGCAAGGTATCGCGCACGAATGCCAACGATGGCGGCGGCAACAGCTCGCCGGTGGCCAGGTAATGCGCCACCTCGCCGAAGATCCACGGTCGCCCCTGCGCGGCGCGGCCGATCATCACCGCATCCACGCCGGTGGCGCGCAGCACCTGCGCCGCTTTCTGCGGCGAATCGATATCGCCGTTGGCGATCACCGGAATCTGCAACGCAGCCTTGATCTCGGCAATGGTCGCGTACTCGGCGGTGCCGGTGTAGTGCTGGTCGCGGGTGCGGCCGTGCACGGTTAGCGCGGCGATGCCGCAGCTCTGCGCAATACGCGCGATGGCAGGGCCGTTGCGATGATCGCAATCCCACCCGGTACGGATTTTCAAGGTTACCGGCACATCCACCGCCCGCACCACCGCGCTGAGGATGCGTGCCACCAGGTCTTCGTCGCGCATCAGCGCCGAGCCGGCCCAGACATTGCAGACTTTTTTGGCCGGGCAACCCATGTTGACGTCGATCAGCTGCGCGCCGTGGTCCACGTTGTAGCGCGCCGCTTCGGCCAACTGCTGCGGCTCGGTACCAGCAATCTGCACGCTGATCGGATCCGGCTCGCCGGCGTGGTCCATGCGGTGCAGCGATTTGCGCGTGCCCCAGAAACGCGGATCGGAGATGGTCATCTCCGACACCGCCAGCCCGGCGCCCAACCGCTTGCACAACAGCCGGAACGGCTTGTCGGTGACGCCGGCCATCGGGGCCAGGATCACCTTCGGATCGATGAAATGGGGGCCGATGTGCATGGTGGTATTGTAGCTGGGGTGTTGACTGTCTTCCGTCGTACCCTCACCCCCAACCCGTTATCTGTTCGTAATCTGGCAGTTTGGGTGGCGAGAGCCGGCGTGGGCCACCGTTGGAGCCTGGATCTGAACGATCGCCTTGGAGCTTGGTGCCCACGCCGGATGCGCCCTTGATCCGGCCGAACAGGTGCCCGAGGTGACACGCGACACGAGAAGACTGGGCAAGCGAGGGAGCTCTGGACATGTCCAGCCTGGCGGAGATTGCCTATGAGCGGAATCGGAATCGGGATCGATGCGTGCAACAACTCCCTGGACGTCGCGGTTTTTCAAGGCGAGACCGGTCAGTTCACCAACCCCTCAGGCGGCCACCAGAAGCGTGTAGATTGGCTGGGTACGCTTGCAGGGAATGGAAAAAGCGCTCTCCCTATGCGCGCGTGCGCGCTGAAAGAGCCGCCATGCGTCCAGCCTGGGC
>NZ_MDEJ01000025.1:0-21332 GCF_002940065.1 Xanthomonas populi | reverse complement strand
TAGCCGATGGACGGGCCCGCAGGAAACCGATCGGAGGCCGCGGATCGCGGCCCTGATCAACATCGTTGCTCCATGGATGGATGCACGGCGTGTCCTGCTCCCGGATACGGCACCGCGCATCGACCAAACACGCGCACGAAGTCGGCAGGTTTCGTGCGAATGCGTCGGTTTGCTGCGGGCGCTTGCACGCGTACCAGCTTGGGACACGCCGCAAGTACGTCCCTGTAGTCGCTTAGGCGGCACCATGCCGCATAAGGTCCCACGCCGGCACGCGTGCAAATACCTCCGGGCGTTGTAGGTAGCTGGGCGATCAGCGGCGTCTGGTTTGTTGATCGAGCTTCTAAGCGTGCTCTTCGCTGTCGCTATCTCGCCAGCGAGTCGGCGCCGTAAATCCCCGACGTTGCGAAAGCGCGGCTCACTAGCTCGCCACCGCCGCCCTGCCCGCGCCCCGCCGAATCTCGGCTGTGGGCCACAGTGGAGCGTTTGAACACCGCTCGCCTTGCCCACCGTCACCCCCTGCTCTAGGCTTCTCTGCTTGCCGTGTGCGCCGGGGAATGGAATGGTCGAAGGTTTGGGAAGGATCGGCTTTGGCCTGTTCGGTCTGGCGGTGCTTATCGGCATCACCTGGCTGTTTTCGAACAATCGCCGCGCGATCGACTGGACGCTGGTCGCCACCGGTCTGGCACTGCAGATTTCGTTCGCTGCCTTAGTGCTGCTGGTGCCCGGCGGGCGCGACGTGTTTGACTGGCTGGGCCAGGGCTTCGTCCGGGTGCTGAGCTTCGTCAATGAGGGATCCAGCTTCATTTTCGGCAATTTGATGGACCTCAAGAGCAATGGTTTTATTTTTGCGTTCCAGGTGCTGCCCACCATCATCTTCTTCTCGGCGCTGATGGGCGTGCTCTACCACCTGGGTGTGATGCAGGTGATCGTGCGTGCGATGGCCTGGGCGATCACCAAGGTGATGCGCGTGTCGGGTGCGGAAACCACCAGCGTGTGCGCCAGCGTGTTTATCGGCCAGACCGAAGCGCCGCTGACCGTGCGCCCCTACATCCCCAAGATGACCCAGTCCGAGCTGCTGACGATGATGATCGGCGGCATGGCGCATATCGCTGGCGGCGTGCTGGCCGCATACGTCGGCTTGCTCGGCGGCAGCGACCCCGCGCAGCAGGCGTTCTACGCCAAGCATCTGCTCGCCGCCAGCATCATGGCCGCGCCAGCCACCTTGGTGGTGGCCAAGCTACTGGTGCCGGAAACCGGCACCCCGCTGACCCGCGGCACGGTTAAGATGGAAGGGGAGAAGACCACCAGCAATGTCATCGATGCGGCCGCAGCCGGCGCCGGCGATGGCTTGCGGCTGGCGCTGAACATCGGCGCGATGCTGCTGGCCTTCATCGCGCTGATCGCGCTGATCAACGCACCGCTGACCTGGTTGGGCGATGTCACCGGTGCTGCCACAGCGCTGGGCCGTCCAACCAACCTGTCGACGATCTTCGGCTATGTGCTGGCGCCGATCGCCTGGGTGATCGGCACGCCGTGGGTGGACGCCACCACGGTCGGCTCCCTGATCGGCCAGAAGGTGGTGATCAACGAGTTCGTCGCCTACAGCGAACTGTCGCGTATCGTGAAGGGCGAAGTGCCGGGCGTGGGCCTGAGCGCCGAAGGCCGGCTGATCGCCACGTATGCCCTGTGCGGCTTCGCCAACTTCAGCTCGATCGCGATCCAGATCGGCGGTATCGGCGGGCTGGCACCGGAACGCCGTCACGATCTGGCCAAGTTCGGCCTGCGCGCCGTGCTCGGCGGTTCGATCGCAACGTTCATGACCGCTACCATTGCCGGAGTGCTCTCGCATTTCGGTTGAGGTGGCGCGGGTTCATCGGTGTGCCGGTCTAATCGCCGCACGTCACGTTTCATTCAGTCATTCAAATCAAGGGTATTTATGAGTTCGGTCGTCGTTGTCGGATCCTTCAATGTCGATCACGTGTGGCGCTGTGATGTCCTCCCCGCGCCGGGTGCCACCATCGCCGGTCGCTACAGCACCGGTCCGGGTGGCAAGGGATTTAACCAGGCGGTCGCGGCCGCACGTGCCGGCGCCAAGACGCATTTTCTGTGCGCGCTGGGCGACGATGCCGGCGGTGCGCTGGCGCGCTCGCTGGCAGCGCACGACGGATTCGCGCTGATCGCCGAGCCCAGCAATGAGCCAACCGGCACCGGCGGCATCTATGTCGACGCGCACGGCCGCAACACCATCGTGATCGGTGCCGGCGCCAATTCGGTGTTGAGCGCAGGGTTCGTCGACAACCAGCGCGCACTTGTCGCCTCGTCGCGCGTATTGCTGGCGCAGCTGGAATCGCCAGCGGAAACCATCGAATCGGCGCTGGCATTGGCGCGCGAATGCGGCGTGCTCACCGTGCTCAACGCTGCACCGGCTAATGCACCGACCTCGATCGGTCTGCTCAAGCTATCCGACGTGCTGACCCCCAACGAAACCGAATTCGCCGCATTGCTCGGCCGCCATGTCGGCGAGCGTATCAATGCCGACGACGTGGCTGCGCTGGACGGCAACAGGCTGCATTCGCTATGCCGCAAGTTGCTGCCGGGCGGCACGGTGGTGGTGACGTTGGGCTCTGTGGGGGCGTTCATTTCGCACGCTGAAGAACAACTACGTGGCGATACAGCGGTGCATTACCGCGTGGGTGCGGAAGCCGCGCAGACGGTGGACACCACCGGCGCCGGCGACGCCTTCAACGGCGCGCTGGTTGCCTCGCTGGCGCAGTCGCCTAGCGCCAGCTTCATCACCCACGTGCGCTTTGCCACCCGCTACGCCGCACGCTCCACCGAAGTAGAAGGCGCTGCGACCTCGATGCCGCGCATGGTGCCTGACGTAGCTGCCTGATCCGGACACGCGTCAGTAATCAATGAAGGCGACCGCAGCAATGCGGTCGCCTTCTGTGTCAAGGCGTTGGCATCCGCATCAAAGACCGCCAGCGAATTCAAAGCCTCTCACCCTCCGGGAAAGCAACGGTGTTGATCAGGGCCGCGATCCGCGGCCTCCGATCGGTTCCCTGCGGGCCCGTCCATCGGTAGGTGGCGGCCGTTGGCCGGCACGCTTTTGCGTGGAGTGATGGCCGCCGAGTGCGCCCAGGCTGGACGCATGGCGGCTCTTTCAGCGCGCACGCGCGCATTGAGGATGACCCGCATCTTGCCCATCACCGCCACGATGGCGACCTTGCCTTCCCCGTTGAGCGTCTTCACCGCGGCCACGTGCGGTTGCTTGATGAGCAGCGTCTTCAGCTGCCCGGCGATCCGTTTATCCAGCCGCGCCACACTGCGCAGAAGCTGGTTCACGTTGCACTGCAGTCTCTTTCGTAGCGCTTTTTCCGCGTAGCGCTTTTTCCGTTCCCTGCAAGCGTACCCAGCCAATCTACACGCGTCTGGTGACCGCCTGAGGGGTTGCTGAACTGACCGGTATCGCCTTGAAAAACTGCGACGTCCAGGGAGTTGTTGCACGCATCAATCCCGATTCCGCTCATAGGCAATCTCCGCCAGGCTGGACATGTTCAGAGCTCCCTCGCTTGCCCAGTCTTCTCGTGTCGCGTGTCACCTCGGGCACCTGTTCGGCCGGATCAAGGGAGCGCCTGGCGCGGGCACCAAGCTCCAAAGCGATCGTTCAGATCCAGGCTCCAACGGTGGCCCACGCCGGCTCTCGCCACCCAAACTGCCAGATTCCGAACAGAGAAGGCGCCGTGGCGGCATCCATGCCGCCACAGGGTCCCGGCACCGGATACAACACCGCGCTTCCACTTTTTGCGGTTGCTGATCGGCAAACAATGGCTTCAGGCAGGCGTCACGCCTGCGGATTCCGCAATCGAGCATGCAGCCAACACGCCATGCCCTGTCGCCCCGGCAATGCCACGTCCTACACTGCGCACGCCGGTCCGGGGCAGGGCGCCGCGGAGGTTGTTGGAGTCTGCCAATGCATTACCGTCGTCTGGGTTCTACCGGGCTGCAGCTGTCGGCTTTGTCATTCGGCGCCTGGGTCACCTTCAGCAAGCAGATCGGGCGCAGTGAAGCGCGCAACCTGATCGCTGCCGCCTGGGACAACGGCATCAATTTCTTTGACAACGCCGAGGTGTATGAACGCGGCCGCGCCGAAGAAGTGATGGGCGATGTGATCGCCGACCTGCGTCTGCCGCGCGACGGCTATTGCGTATCGAGCAAGGTGTTCTTCGGCGCGGTGGACAGCCCGCGTCCGACCCAGCGCGGACTCTCGCGCAAGCATGTCACCGACGCCTGCCACGCCGCACTCAAGCGCCTGCGCGTGGAGTACCTGGACCTTTACTTCTGCCACCGGCCCGATCCGGAGACGCCGATCCAGGAAACCGTGCGCGCCATGGACGCTCTGATCCGCCAGGGAAATGTGCTGTATTGGGGCACCTCCGAATGGAGCGCCCAACAGTTGCGCGACGCTATCGCCATCGCTGAGCAGGAGCATCTGCACGCGCCAGCGCCGGAGCAGCCGCAGTACAACCTGTTGCATCGCGACCGGTTGGAGCGCGAGTACGCGCCGCTGTGCGAGGGCGGGTTGGGCACCACGATCTGGTCGCCGCTGGCTTCGGGCTTGCTGACCGGCAAGTACAACGCTGGCGTGGACGCCGACAGCCGTCTGGGCCAGCCGGGCAATCAATGGCTGCAGAACGACGTGCTGGGCGCACCGGAAACCCGCCGCCTGGAACGTGCCCGCGCGTTTTGCGCCTTGGCCTCCGAGCTGGGCCAGTCGCCCGCACGCCTGGCGATCGGCTGGTGTCTGCTAAATCCGCATGTGTCCACGGTGATTCTTGGCGCGAGCCGGGTGGCGCAGCTGGAAGAAAATCTCTGTGCACTGGAGACGCTGACCCAGGTCGATGCGGCTGACTGGGCGCGGGTGGAAGAGGTGACGCGCTGAGACGTAGGGGGCTTCGTCTGCCCCTTGAAGTATTCGGCTGGAGCGCGGCCCGTGGCAGGGCCGTTGGCGAGCGACAATCGGTGCGGGTGGATATCGCCGGTCTCGCGCACTTTGATTGATAAAGACAATCGCAGTGCGCGAATCCATCTAAAGATAAAGTCGTTCAAATGCGAATGGCTCTTGATCATTAAATGAGAATGGTTATTATTTGTCTGGCCAACCGACTGGAGATCCAGATCATGACCGCTCACCCCGTGCTGCTTCGCTCCGAACCGGTCAACCTGCGCGACCGTGCTGTCCCGCGCGCTGTCCCCGCAGAAGACGTCATCAGCAGCGATGCGCTGCTCAAGGGCCGTCGCGAAGTGCTGATCCAGCATGGCGACCGCATCTATCGCCTGCGCCATACCAGCAACGACAAGCTCATCCTGACCAAATAAGTGTCTCCATCCGATCCCGCGCCTTGGCGCGGGGAGCGGACTGTCCTTCGCGAGCGTTGCCGCCGCCGTCCGCGCATCTCACGCTTCTTCCCTGGCGACCGGTCGCGGCCTTGTCTGCAGCACACGCTGCCGGGGACTCCCCTCAAAGGTTCCCGATGATGCGCCTGCATCCGCTGGTGGTCGCGCTGGCGCTGCCTGCTCTCCCGGTGTGTGCCCACGCTGCCGAGTTCGACGCTGACGGCGACACCGCGCATGAGATGTACGACTTCAGCCGGCTGCAGGTGACTGCCACGCGCACCCAGCGCGCCCTGGTCGATGTGCCGAGCACGGTGGATGTGATCGATCGCGAACAACTCGACAACCAACTGGTGCGCGAGCTCAAGGATCTGTTCCGTTACACGCCGGGCGTGTCGGTGACCAGCACCAGCGGCCGCTTCACCGGCGCCAACGGCATCCGCATCCGCGGGCTGGACGGCAACCGTGTGGCGATCCTGGTCGACAACGTGCCGGTGTCGGACACTTTCAGTTTCGGCAGCTACCTCAATGCCAACCGCAATTTCGTCGATCTGGAAACGCTCAAGCGCGTCGAAGTGGTGCGCGGGCCGGCCAGCTCCTTGTACGGTTCCGATGCGCTGGGCGGGGTGGTGGCCTTCGTCACAAAGGATCCATCCGATTATCTGAGCGCGGACAAGCACAGCTATGTTGGCCTGAAGTTCGGCTACGAAGGCGACTGGAACGGCTTGTTCGCTGGTGCCACCGGCGCGTTCGGCGGCGAGCGCTGGAGCGGCATTGTGGCGGTGAGTCATCGCCAGGGCCAGGAAGCGCAGAACCAGGGCGACAACCGTAGCCGCGACTTCACCCGCACCGCGGCCAATCCGCAGCGCATCGATGGCCGCAGCGTGCTGGCCAAGCTGGTGTATGCGCCGAATGCGCAGCAGCGCTTCAAGCTCACCGTGGAAGGCAACGAAGATGACGGCAGCATCGACGCGTTGACCGCTATCGACCCGCGCGTGATGACGCCCTCGCTGCGCATTCTGTCGCAGGACGGACGCGATCATCAAACGCGTGCGCGCGTGTCGCTGCGGTATGAACTGGACGCACTGGATTGGGCGCTTGCCGACGAGCTGCAGTGGCAGCTGTATCGCCAGGACAGCGAGAGCCTGCAGCGTACCGACGAGCGACGCGGCAACGACACGCGCCGTCATAACGAACATAACTTCGATCAGCGCGTGTACGGCTTGCTGGTCAACGCGCACACATCCATCGACACCGGCACGCTCAGTCACGACATCGCTTACGGTCTGGACGGTACCTGGGCCGACACACGCGCCAAGCGCGCCGGGTATTCGGTGAATCTGGCCAATGGCGCCATCACCAATCGCGTCGGCCAGGACGTGTTTCCGGTGCGCGATTTCCCCAAGAGTGAAACCACCAAGCTCGGACTGTACGCGCAGGACGAGATCCGCTTGTTCGATGGAAAGCTGTCGTTGACGCCCGGTGTACGCGTGGATTATTTCCGCTTGTCGCCGAAGGTGGACGACATCTTCCGCGAAGACAATCCGGGCGTTGCCGCTGCCACCATCGACGAAACCCAGGTTTCGCCCAAATTCGGCGCAGTGTGGCGGTTGTCGGACGCATGGTCGGCATATGCGAATGACGCGCACGGCTTTCGCGCGCCGCTGTATAACGATGTCAATATCGGCTTCACCAATCTGCAGGCGCGCTACACCGCCATCGCCAATCCGGATCTGAAATCGGAAACCAGCCGCGGTGGCGAAGTGGGGCTGCGTTTCAACGGCGCGGTCGGGTATTTGGGCGTGAGCGTGTACTACACCGACTACCGCAACTTTATCGAATCCTATGCGCCGGCAGGCTTCAACGCTGAAGGGCTGATGCTGTTCCAGTCGCGCAACGTGGACGATGTGGTGATCAAGGGCGCCGAAGCGCGTGCCGGTGTCGATCTGGGCGCGCTGGCGGGTTGGCAGGGCTGGTCGCTCAACAGCGCGGTGGCGTCTTCGCAAGGCGACAATCTCACCGACGACACGCCGCTCAATTCGGTCGACCCGTTGCGCAGTACCTTCGGCGTGGCCTTCGACAACGATGGCTGGGGCGCGGAGTTGATCGGCACCTTCGTCGCGCGCAAACGCCGCCCGCAGCTGGACAGCTATTCCACGCCGGCCGGCTACGCCACGCTCGATCTGATGGGGCATTGGGAATTCGCACCCGGCGCCAAGGTCACCGCCGGCATCTTCAATCTGGCCGACCGCCGCTATGTGGACTGGAACGCGCTGCCCAATGGCACGTTGGCCAGCAGCACGGTGCTCGACCGCTTCACCGGCGCCTGGCGCACCGCCTCGGTCAGCCTGGCCAAGAGCTGGTAGCTGCCATGCCCATCGCCCGCCCACTGCCGCAGTTGTCGCATGCACGTGCTACCCGCGCCGCGCTGCCGCGTCCGCAGCAGTTGGCGGCGCTGGGCACGGTGCTGTGCCTGTATCGGCCAGCGCTGGGCGACGAACTGGATGGCTGGCAGCGCGCCGTGGATGCGGCGGCCTGCCGGCAAGTCGACAGTGATGGCGTGCGCGAAAGTATCTGGTTCTTCGACGCCGAAGGGCACTGTTGCTGGCGGCTGTGTCTGTTGCCCGACAGCGATTTTCTGATCTGGGACCGTCTGGTTTCGCGCTTTCCTCCGCTGCCGATGGAGACCCATGAGTTAGGCGTCGGCGAACGGTTGTGGCGCCGCCTGGCCGGGCGCGTGCGCGGTGAGGCGTGGCGATTGAGCGCGCTGCGGCTGCAGACCGCAGCCAGCCGCGCGCAACCGTTTGTCGCCAGCTTGGCGACGGTGTCGGCGCTGGGTGCGGAAGTGGCCGCACGGCTGGCGCGCGAAGAGGGCATCGACGGACGAGTGGCGGTGGATGATTGCTGTTGCGTGCGCGCCGCCGCCTTGCGCAACACACCCCCCACCTCGAGCACTATCGATTCATCCGAGATGACGACGTCGCTGGTGCGCTTGCGCCGCTGACGTTCCTGAGACCACCACCGAGACTTCCGATGAGCCGACTGTGTCCCCGTTGTATCGCACTGACGCTGAGCCTGTTGCCATTGATTGCCGCCGCCGATGCCCGGCGTGATCGCCAGAGCATCCTGGCAATGCAGGGCGAGTACGCCGTGGACTTTGCCTTCGACGAAACCGTGCTGCTCACGCCCGGTTACGAGCGTGCCTCGGCGATGCGTAGCGGCGCCAGCGAAGTGGTCATCGTGGTGGAAGATTCACCGCATAAGTTGGTGTTGCAGCATCTGCTGGTCGATGAAAAGACCAAGCATGTGACTAAACACTGGCGGCAGGACTGGATCTATGAGGTGCCGCAGCGTTTCGAATTCACTGCCGACCAGACCTGGACGGTGCATGCGCTGCCGCCGGCAGTCACCACCAGCGCCTGGACGCAATGCGTCTACGAAGTCAGTGACGCACCGCGCTACTGCGGCACTGGTCGCTGGGACTACGCCGACGGCCATCCTACTTGGACGAGCGATCTGAGCTGGCGGCCGTTGCCGCGCCGCGAGTACACCAAGCGCAGCGACTACAACGCGTTGTCGGTGATCAACCGCCACACCCTCACCCCCAACGGCTGGACCCACGAACAGTTCAACACCAAGGTGCTGCGCAAGCCCGATGGCAGCTAGGAAGCGATTGCGCGCGAGTTCGGCTTCAACGATTACCGCAAGACCACCGAGGTCGACTTCGCCCCGGCCTATGCGTATTGGAAGGGCACGCAAGGCTATTGGGCAAAGGTGCGCACGCGCTGGGCCAAGTTCCTGGAGACCCCGCCCGGCCTGCACCTGAAAACCAAGCCGGACGGCATGGCGATGATCATGCCGATGTTCCAGCAGGCAGAGACCGTACAGAAGGGCAAGCGGGTCAAGGACGCGCAACTCGATGCGGTGTTCAAACAGTGGGTGGAGCCAGCGGACCTATCGCCTTGAATCCATGGCATCGAATGACGTGCCGCACCTATGCATGCGCGCGCTGCGGCGCGATCTGAAATGCCGAAGCGCGCGCATGCGATGCGGCTAGGCAAGCACACCGCGCGGCGCGCATTGAAGCGACTGCCCAGCAAGTGGCACGCGCCTGATCTGGCTGCTGCGCAGTCGCTGCGCCGGCCGCATTTATTCTTTGAACATCAAAAACGCCGCGACCAGAATCAGGCCGAATGCGGCCCAGTGATTCCACTTCAGCGACTGGCCAAGATAGAACGTGGAGAAGCCGGCGAACACCAGCAGCGTGATCACTTCCTGCATGCCCTTGAGCTGCGGCGCCGAATACACCGCGCTACCCAGCCGGTTGCCCGGCACCTGCAGGCAGTATTCGAAAAACGCGATACCCCAGCTGACCAGGATCGCGATCATCAGCGGCGTGCTCTTGTACTTCAGATGCCCGTACCAGGCGAAGGTCATGAACACGTTGCTGGCGAGCAGCAGCAGGACCGGATACAGATACGCGGTGAAGGGAGCGGTAGGCATGAGGGCAGACGGCAGATAAGGGGTCGGCAGCATAAGTCAGCCCCGTTAAGCGCACGCGACCGTGCCGATGAGCCCGTCACACAATGTGAGTCCGTTCGAGGCCGGTGCGAAACGCCTGCCTGCAGCATGGCCAGGCAAAACGCCTGTGCGTACATTGCCGCGCCGAAGTCACCCCGCTAGCGCTGCATACCCCAGCGGCGCACGGTCAGCCGCTCGATGGCCTGAAACACCACGCCCTCTACCAGCAGGCCCAGCACAATCACCATCGCCAGGCCGGCGAACACGCGGTCGGTATACAGTTCGTTGCGGTTCTGGAAGATGCACCAGCCCAGCCCGCCCTGGCCGGAGGTGGCGCCGAACACGGGGGTCGGCAGGGATTCATGTAAAAAACAGCCAAAATTGAGCTAAATCACTGTCAATAAAGGATTTTTTACGAATTCCTGCCCACCCTCAATTCGGCGTGCACCTGGGGTTGCACGCCGGAACCCCAGAAAGAAAGCCGCCTCGCAGAGCGAGGCTGTGAAAGACTGCCGGCTGTCAGGGAGGAAAACGCCGCTACAAGGCAGTCACCCCGGGTTATCAGCGCGGAGGGCAGGGCATCACAACTCGTACTTCTCTTTGCGCTGAATGAAGGCGTGGCGCCCGCCTTCCAGAATGCTGGCCACCTGATCCTGAATCACAGGAACGTCAATCGAGCCTTGTGCTTCCAACCCTAGACACCCTTGGTTCTCAGCGGCCGTGAACACGCCAATCCACTCGGCATCGCCGAACACCGGGATGTTCGCGTTGTGTGTGGCGAACAAGAACTGCCGACTGGTCTTTGCCTCCCTCAACTCGGCGACGATCCGATCTGCGATGAAGGCGTTGTCTAGGTTGTCCTCCGGCTGATCCTTCAGAAGGGGATCGACGCTCTCAAGCAGCAGCATGTGCAGGATTGCCGTGCATTGCTGGCCCGTAGAGAGCTTGTTGAGCGGCCGGAATAAGGGAATGATGACTAAGAGCGGCTAACAAAACGACTGCGCTCACCGCCAGGCGGGCGCGGCCGGTGCTCGGAATCGGCATGTACCACTCGTACACTCCGGTTCTGAGCGCGCCGTCCGCACCCACCTGACGACTGCTCGCTACGTTTTGTTAGCCGCTCTAAGTACTCGGCCTTTGAGCACTCACAGCCCACGGAGACTCCCAATTCGCTGCCCCAGCCAGATGAGCTCTTGATAGACGTCCAAGCCATGTTGGACTGGATCAAGGATTTTGACGGTTGTGCCAAGGAAGCAGCAGCTTGATTTCCATCGATCTGCAAGACAGTTGCAGCATGCCGAACCCCGAAAGGGACTAGGTAGTGGATGAGCGGGTGGAAGCGCCGTTTTATCTGGCAACTTCATGTTTTTACAAAACAAATAGGATTCTGCGAGTCATTTTTACACGTATGTCGGCTGAACCCCTGCCTGGTACGCTGCGAAACTCACCGGCAGCGACACGCTCGCGAAGGCGCGCGAGCACGTCGGCAATTTCGATCTCGGCCCCCGCGGCGCGCTCAAGCTCTGCGATGGTCTGCGGGTCCGGCTCCAAGCCCTCAAGCCGCTGCGTGTTGCGATCCAAAGTTGAATCCGCGAGGTAACCTAATCCGGCGGTAGCAGGCGTGCCTGACGCAGCGCTGCCAGATCGGCCGAGCCGGTACAGAAGCAGGCCACCGCTAACTGGCGGATAACGATCTCGAAATGCGCGACGACCGCCTCGGTCGATACTGTTGCCGCGCGCAACACGCCGGCGGCCTGCCCGGCGATGTCGGCGCCCAGGCGGATTGCCTTGGCCACATCGACGCCATCGCGGATTCCCCCAGACGCGATCAGCTTCACCGCAGGCAGCGTACGGCGGATGGCCTGCACGCTGGTCGGGGTCGGAATGCCCCAGTCGGCAAACGCCATCGCCACGGCGCGGTCGGCAAGATCAAGGGCACGCTCGCCCTCCACCGCCGCCCAATTGGTGCCGCCGGCACCGGCGACGTCGATCACCGCCACGCCGGCCTCGACCAGCGCACAGGCCACCGCAGCCGACAGGCCCGATCCCACTTCCTTGACCACGATCGGTACACCGATACTGCGCGCGGTGCGGGCGATCTGCGCCAGCACGCCACGCCAATCGCGGTCGCCCTCCGGTTGCACCGCTTCCTGCAGCGGATTGAGATGAATGATGAGTCCATCAGCCTCCAGCGCATCCACAGCTCGGCGCGCCAGATCCAGGCCATCTGCCTCGCATAGTTGCGCAGCGCCGATGTTCGCCAGCAGGGGAATGTCTGGTGCGTTGCGGCGCAGCGCGCGGGTCAGTCCCTGGGCACTGTGCGATTGCAGACTCACGCGCTGAGAACCGACGCCCATGGCGATGCGCAGGATCTGCGCTGCCTCGCTCAGATGGCGATTGATCGCATCGGCGCGCGGCATACCGCCGGTCACCGAACTGATCAGCAGCGGCGCACGCAGGGTCTTGCCCAACAACGATGCCCGCAGGTCGATTTGCGCCAGATTCAGTTCGGGCAACGCGCAGTGTTCGAAGAGTATGCGTTCCCAGCCAGGCACAACCGGAGCCGACGTGGCTTGCCTAGCCAGCACGATGTCCAGATGGTCGTCCTTGCGCCGGCTCAGCGCCTTGTCCCCGCTTGCTCCCGCGCTCGCGGCGGCACCGGGCAGCGCGTGCGGATCCGCGCCTGGTGCGCGTTCAGACCGGCGCATGCTGGCCTCCCTCCGCCGCATCACTGCGGTAGCGGTTGATCGACGTCTGGTCGTACTGCGTGCCGATGGCCGCCATAGCTTCGAACAACGCGGGCCACGGCGTGGGAAAGCGTTCTTCGGTAAGAATCTGTTGCAGCATGCGAATCAGGCCGGCCAGTTCGTCGTGGAGGAAGTCGACCACAGGCATGGTCTGGTAGCGCTGCTGCAGTATGATCGCTGCGTTGGCGGTTTCGCCGGCTATCTGGTCCTTGTGGCGTCCGTGCAGGTCGTTGTGTAGGCGTCCAATCGCGCAGATCAGCCGCAGGGCCTGGCGGAATGCCGGACGCTCGCGCAGGGCCGATATTTCCAGGCCCCACAGCAGCGACAGGCAGCAGAACACATTGGCGTAAGCAATCGAATTGATGCCGGTGTGAAGGTACTCGGCATAGGACCAGGCGTGCGCCGTTGCCGCCTGCGCGGGGCCGACGCGCAGCGCAGCGCAATAGCGCCGTGTGTCGTCGAGCAGTTGCACATAGTCGCCATGCTCGTAGGCGAGCCCGGCCAGCGAAGCACGTAGCACGGCACAGGCCTCGAAGCCGGGCAGCGCGCACGGCACGCCTTGCCCCAGCGCCTGTTCAACCGCGTCAAGCTGCGCCGGTGCGATCAGGCCCAGGTCGTTGCAGTCATCGAGCCAGAACAACAGCGCCAGTTCGCAGTAAAACGCCACGGTCAGCGCGTCGTCCTGCGGATGGCGGCCGGTGCGGGCGCTGGTCTCGCGTAATCCCGGCTGGATGCACTGCAAGATGTAACTCCCGCCCCTGACCGCTTCGGCGGCATGCTGGTCGGCGAAGCCCGTCAGTGAGCGCCCCCAGTCCCGCACCTGCTGCAGTGCGTGTTCGCTCCCGATCATGGCGCCGCTCCTGCATGCGTGGCCCCGGCCGGCGCGCCCTGCTCCCAGTGCAACGCCAACCACAGCCCGGCAAGTTCGGCCACACGCACAACCAGGGTCGGGCAATACAGTTCCTTGCCGATCCACAGCGGGGTTTGCGGCAGCGCGTGCGGCACATACCGGGCGAGCATCCACGCCCGCGCCCGCGTCACCGCCTGCGCAATACGCCTGCGTGCTGCCGGTTCCTCGCTCCGGTCCATCGCGTGCAGCGCGAACAGTGCATAGGCGGTTTCCTCGAACGTGGGCGCGCTGCCGGCGCCCCAGCCACCGTCCTCGCGTTGGGCCTGCAGCAACGCCGCCAGCGCGCGTTGGTCCCGCCATTGTGGCTGGCCGTGCGCCAGTGCGGCGACCGCGTGCGCGGTGGGATATAACCACGACACATGCCATTTCTCGTTGCTCCAGACGCCATCGGGGTTGCGGTTTGCTTCGACGTAGGCGCGTGTGGCGACGGCCGGCTCGCCTAGCAGGCGCAATGCATGCAGCGCATGGATATTGGTCGACACCTAGGCATTGCGTTCGCCGGGGAAGGTGACGAACAGCGCGCCACTTTCGAACTGGCGCAATGCATCGGCCGCCGGGGCGCGGCCGGCCAGATGCAGGACGCTCAATGCGACGGCGGTGTCGTCCGCGTCGGCCGCGAAATGCAAGGCTGGCCCCAACCCGCGCGCGCTCATGCGCGTCTCGAGCGGTGCGACGGTCGCGCGCACGGCCTCGGATAGCGCGGGATGCGTGAACAGCTCGGCCAGGTGCAGGGTATACAGCGACCAGGCTGGCTCGAACACATTGATCGGCCAGACGTTGGGCACGATGCCCTCGATACCGCTGCGGGTCGCCCGCGCGGCCGCCTGTAGATACGCGGCGGCGCGCCCGGCCTGCAGTGTGTCGCCTTGCAGCAGTGCCTGCGCACGCCAGGCGGCGGTGGCCGCCGGACTGATGCCAATGCTGCCGTCCTCGTCCGGGCATGCGCTGGCCTGCTGGGCTAGACCCCATGCCTCCCAGGAATGCAACAGCGGATGCCCGCTGGGCAAGGTCGCCACCTTCGCCAGCCTGTCCAGGCGTGCCTGGCGCAGCGGCCACAGCGCCGGGTGGCGCGGAAATGCCGCGCTGTTCGACAACGCTGCGGCCTCGCTGGACAGCGGCGGCAGGATCAGTTCTGCGCCGATCGGTGCATCGTCAGGTACGGCGTGCGCATAGGGATCGGGCTGTCGCTCCAGAAAGCGCGTCGCGGCATGCAGCGCCTCGGCCGCGCCGGGAAGTGCCCCGGTGCGCTGCAACGCCAGCCATGCCGCCCACGTGGGGGCATGCCGGAACAGCGGGAAATCCACACTTCCCCAGCCGCCATCGACCTGCTGTTGCGCGATGAGCCATGCGTAAGCATCGTGCCGGTCAGCGAGACCGTCGTGGAACCATAGCGCGCGCGCCGTGTCGTAGACCGACGGGCCAACGGCGCCACCGTCGCGCGTCTCACCAAGCAAATGGCACAGTTCCGAGAGAATCTGTTCGGTCAGCGCGCTCATGTGGATGGCTCCTGCTGCCGCAACGCGCACGGCACGTGCTGGGACAGATACGCGCCAGCCCGCCGCAACATCTGCTACAGCCGCTGCGCGCGCGGCCCCAGCGGGGTAATGGCCTCGCCTGCGTCGCGCAACAGGTTCAACGCGAACTGACGTGCGGCCGGCAGGCCCATGATCGAGGCACAGGTCGGCTTGTGCGCCGCCGCGTCCTTGCCGGGGGTCTTGCCCAGTGTCGCGACATCCGCCGTCGCGTCGAGAATGTCGTCCACCACCTGTAACGCCAGGCCGAAGCAGGCGCTGTAACGATCGAGCGCGGCGTACAGTTCGGCGTGCTCGGCATCTTCGGCGATAGCGCACAGCGCGCCCATGCGGACCGACGCGCGGACCAGCGCGCCGCTCTTCATCCGGTGCATCGCCATGAGCGTATCCAATGCGACGTGCTTGCCGACCAGTGCAAGATCCATGGCCTGCCCGCCGGCCGCACCGTCGGCGGATACCGCCTGTGCCAGTTCGCGCACCAAGGCGATGCGGTTGTCGCCGGGCGCCTCCACCCTGGCCAGTGTCAGGAACGCGTGCGCCTGCAGCGCATCGCCGACCAGGATCGCGGTGGCCTCGCCGAACTTGACGTGCACGGTCGGCAGGCCGCGACGCAGCACGTCGTCGTCCATGGCGGGCAAGTCGTCATGGACCAGAGTGCAGGCATGCATCATCTCGATGGCGGCGCCGACGTCGTCGAGCACGTGCGCCGGCGTGTCGGCTAGGTCGCCGGCCGCCAGGCAAAGCAAGGCACGGGTACGCTTACCGCCATGCAGGGTGGCGTAGCGCATCGCCGCCATCAGCTCGGTGGTGCCGTCCTCCTCGGCGTGGAGAAGACGCTCCAGCACCTGCTCGACCCGTTTTGCGCCAGCCTGCATCCAGACTTCCGGCAGCAGATGGCCGGACGTGGCATCCGCCTGGTGCCCCGATCCGCCGAGCGCGGAAACGCCTACGCGGTCGTCGTGTGCAGTGGATCCGATCTGCATATTATTCATGTGATTGTTCCTGCAAGAGGACGGCCGCACCGCCTCGGTGTTGACGGTGCCAGTTCCGGCATGCGTTGCCCGCTCATGCGAAGCCGATGCGGATGGCCATGGACGGGTGCGCGGTCGGGTAATAGCGCCGGCCTTTTTCGACGTCGTTCAACAAGCGCGGCCGCAACCCCGCCTTGTGCATGGTCGATGCCAGGACGATGCAGAACTGCACCAGCTCCAGCCAGACCAGGTGGTAGCCGATGCATACGTGCGGGCCGGTACCGAACTGCAGCATGTCCAGCGGCCGGATCGGCTCGCTGCGTTGCAGCCAACGCGCCAGGCGAAACTGCTCTGGCGCTTCGTGCAGCAGGGCCGAGTTCGAGAAATGCAGCAGCGGGATGCACAGAGGGGTACCTGCCGGAATGTGCCGGTCACCGAGTTGCAGATCCTGCACGGCGCGACGCGGCAGCAGCGTGGTCGCCGGGTGCACGCGCAGGGTCTCGCGGAACAGCGCCTCGGCGACCGGGCACGCCGCCAGGTCCGCAGGCTCGGTCGGCACTGCGCCCAGCCGCTGCGCCTCGTCGACCAGCGCCTCCCACAGCATCGGCTGTCGCGCCAGCTCGATCACTATCCAGGCCATTGTCGAGGCGGTGGTGTCGTGGCCGGCCAGCAGCAGCAATCGAATGTTGGCGACCAGCACATCGTCGGCGAGCGCCTCGTCGCTGCCATCGAAAGCGTTCACCATGTCGTTGATCAAGCTGGTGCGTGCGGCATGTGCGCGCGCGTCGCGGACGAACTGGCGCAACTGGGCGTCGATCCAGTCGCGGGCGGCGCGGCCGCGACGCAACGGTAGCCCAGGCAGATCCAGCGGCGGCGCAACGATCAGTTGCAGCAGTTGCCGGTACTTGCGCTGCCACCCCGGCAGATCCTGCGCGGGGATGCCCATCAGGCTGAAGATGAGGGTAAGCATCAGGCCGCCGGTTTCGCGCAGAATGGACACCTCGCCGCGCTCGCGCCACGCCTGTACGCGCGCCTGGATGACCGGCGCGAACAGCGCGCCGATGCCGGCCTGGGTCAGTCCCTTCGGCAGGAACGCCGCCTTGATCGCATCGCGTGTCTGCCGATGCGCGCTGCCGTCCTGCGCGACCAGCGTCCCCCCAGCAACTCCGGCGCGATCTCCTCGATCAGCGCGGAGGACACGTCCTTGTGCCGGAGCAGCGCGAACGCGTCCGGATCCACGCAGGTCATGAGTTGCCCGGCGGGGCCGAAATCAAGCCAGAAGTGGCTGCCTAGCGTGTGTTCGGCCTGCAGCAGCAGCCGCGGCAAATCGCAGACGATGGCAGGAAGATGCCCGACCAGGGGAAACGCGCCGGGCACCACCGGGATGCCCTGCCGTAACCGTAGCCGTCGGTTAAGCGGGTTGCGCAGCAAATCCATCAGCGATCCCCCGCGGCGACGGTTCCGATGGCGTCGACGCCGGGGGACGCAGTGCGACTGTTGCCGCCGTCGGCGTAAGTCGGCACGTGCGCCAGCATGCCGCCATCGATGCACATCACCTGGCCGGTGATGAACGCGGCCTCGTCGGAAAGCAGGAAGGTCACCAGCGCCGCCACGTCCTCGGGGCGACCGAGGCGCGGCAGCAATTGGTGCCGACGCAGGTGCGCCTGCATGGACGCATCCAGCTTGGCCAGCAGGCGTTCGGTCATGATGAGTCCGGGCGCGACCGCATTGCAGCGAATCTGCGCATGCCCGTACTGGGTGGCCAGCGACGCCGACAGCATGTTCATCGCCGCTTTCGACGCGGCATAAGCGGTCTGCGCGGTGTCGCCCCTGAGCCCCTGGCACGAGGACATGTTGACGATCGCGCCGCCGCCGCGGGCGATCATCCGTGCAATGCCCTCACGGCAGCACAGCAGCGTGCCGCGCAGATTGGTCGCCATGGTCTGGTCCCAGACCGCCAGGTCGAGATCGAGGATCGCGCGGTCGTGCGGTGTCAACTGCATCGCGCTGGCGTTGTTGACCAGTAGGTCCACGCCACCGAAGTGCCGCGTCGCCGTCTCGAACAGCGCGGCCACCGCCTGCGTATCGGCGATGTCGGTCGCCACGGCCAGCGCGTCGCCCGCGTCGTCCACGATCTGCGCGGCGCAGGCGATGGCCGCCGGAGCATCGATGTCGGCCACCACCACGCAGCCGCCCTCGCGCGCGATGGCCAGGGCGCAGGCCTTGCCGATGCCGGCACCGGCGCCGGTCACCACGGCCACTTTGCCTTCAAACCGTCCCATCGTGGCCTCCTGGGTTTCGTGGCGCTGAGGCGATACGGCGTTCGGCCTGCGAAGACGCAGGCACGGCACTGCTGCCTGCGGCGTCGGCGTCTGCTGCGGCTTCGATGACCCGGATCGCGGCGACCGGACACTGGCTGGCCGCCAGCCGCGCCGCGGCGTGCAGCGCCGGCGGAACCTCCGACACGCACACTTCGGCGACGCCGTCAGGCTCGCGCTGGCGGAACACGCCCGGCAAAGTCAGCGCGCACTGACCCGTGGTCGCACACAGCGCCTGATCGACCACGACACGCATCTCATCCACCGTGCACCTCCTCCAGCCGTACCGGCAGGGCGCGGAACGTACGCAGGAAAGCGGAGGGTTCACGGGTCGGCGGCGCGGCCAATGCCAGCGTGGGAAAGCGCGCGTGAATCTGCGGCAGGCTCTCGGCCAGCTGTACCCGGACCAGTTGCGCGCCCAGGCAGAAGTGAATGCCGTGGCCGAAACTCAGCATCACCTTGCCGTCCGTCGACATGCCTGGGCTGGTGCCATGGAAACGCGCCGGATCGAAGCGATCCGGATCGGCGAAGGCGTCCGGGTCGCGATTGCCCGCCGCGATCAGCACGCGCACATCCGAGTCCTTCGGAATCACCACGCCACCCAATTTCGATATCGCGCTGGGCGATGCGCGGGATGGAGCTAAACATGGCCGGCGCGTCGCAGCGCAGCACTTCCTCGACGAAGGCCTTTACCCCCGCGGCGTCGCCTTGCAGCCAGTGCAACTGTTCGGGATGCGCCAGCATCGCCACAACCGCATGGTCGAGGGTGGCGGCGGTGGTGGCGAAGCCGCCCAGCAGCATGCCCCAGAGCATGCTGATCAGCTCCGCGTCCGAGAGCGCGTCGGCATCGTCGTCGTGCGCCCCAACCAGCATCGAGACGATGTCCTGCTGGGGGGTAGCGCGCTTACGCTCGATCAGGTCGCCGAAGTAGCGCTGGACCCCGGCGCTGGCAGC
Organism: Xanthomonas populi; assembly: GCF_002940065.1. GTDB lineage: Bacteria > Pseudomonadota > Gammaproteobacteria > Xanthomonadales > Xanthomonadaceae > Xanthomonas > Xanthomonas populi. The sequence continues at coordinate 1,985 of NZ_MDEJ01000025.1, read as the reverse complement.
ATCGGCCGCAGCGAGTTGAAGATCGCTGGCGTGCGGGCTCAAGCCTTCCAGAATCGTCCCGATGCCGGTGTCCAGCTCGACTATGTCGTCCTGCGGCATGCCGAACAGTTCGGCGAACACCAGCATCGGTAGCGCCAGCGCGAACTCACGATGGAGATCCACCGTCTCCCCGCGCTGCAACGCGGGCGCCATGGCATCCAGGCGCGCGGCGACGGTGCGCGCGATACACGGTCGCAGCGCGTCGATCTGGCGCATGGTGAAATCGCGCGAGATCAGCCTGCGCAGGCGCGTATGCGTCGGCGGCTCCTTCATCGCCAGCGTGGAGGCCAGCAGTTGCATCGACAGGCTGGTCGCCGCACGCGGAAAGTAGCGCGCCAGCTCGCCCGGCGCCGGGCCGCGGAACGCGTCGCCGGTGGCCTTGAGCGCCCAGTAGATGTCGGCGTGGCGGCTCAGCAGGAACAGGCCCGAGGCTCCGCGATGCACCGGATCGTGCTCGCGCAGCCAACGCATGAACGGATACGGGTCATCGATGCATGCCGGCGACCCCAGTTCGGCGAAGGCATCGCGGCAGATTGCGGTGTTTGATGCTTGTACTTCCATCTTGCTTACCTGTCGGTTGACGAATGGGCCTGGCATGCCGAACGCGCCAGGCCTGAGCGGAAGAGCGCCACCCTGGGGCGGCATGCATATGTCACCAGCGCACCGGAAACGCCTCGAAACCGCCGGTGATGATTTCCTTGCGGAGCGTCAGTTCTTCCGGCGCTACCGCCAGGCGCAGTGCGGGAAAGCGCTGGAAGATCGAACCGAACACCACCTTCAGTTCCAGCCTGGCCAGCGCTACGCCGATGCAGTAATGCGGACCGTAGGAAAACGCCAGGTGCGGCTTGGCATCGCGGCCGATGTCGAAGACCTTGGGGTCGTCGAAATGGCGCGGGTCGAACGAGGTCGCCGGCAGGCCCACCAACACCTTGCTTTCGGCAGGGATGTGCATGCCAGCGATGCACACGTCGACCCGTGGGTAACGCATGATGCCGTCCCAGCCCGCGCCCGGCGGATACATGCGCAGGATTTCCTCGACGGCACTCTCCACCAGCGACGGATCGGCGACCAGGCGCTCACGCTGTTGCGTATGGCGCAACAGCGCCAGCAGGCCGAACTCGATCTGTGCGACGGTGCTCTCGTGCCCCGCCACCAGCATGCCCGCCGCCAGACCGATCGCCTCTTCCTCGCTGGCCTTGCCCTGATCGACCGCCGTGAGCAGATCGGTCAGCAGGTCGTCGCCCGGTTCCTCGCGCTTGCCGCGCATCTTGCCGCGGATGTAGGCGCGCAGTTCTTCCCAGGCCACCCGCGACGCGCTGCGTGGACCGCTCTCGTGCTGGTGTGTCATCACCTCGTCGGACAGCCCCGAGAAGAAGGCATGGTCTTCGTAGGGCACACCCATCAGCGCGCTGATGACCATCGCCGGAAGCGGAAACGAAAGATGCCTCCGCAGGTCGGCAGGCTGCGCCTGGGCCGCCAGCGTCTCGAACAACTCCGCGGCGATCGTCTCGACCTGTTGCGCGAGCAGCTTCACTCTGCGATTGCTGAAGGCCGGCGCCACGATCGTGCGCAACCGGGCATGCTCGATCCCCTCGTGCGAAACCAGCCACCCAGGCGACCCAAGAATCACCGAGTCCGGCGTGAACTCCGCCGGCGGCATGCCAGCTGGCCGGAACGCCGCATCGGACAGCACCTGCTTGGCCTCGTCGTAACCGGTCACCCACCAGCCTTCGTGTCCGGACGGGAACCGCACGCGGTGGATCGGGCCGTTGGCGAGCAACGCCAGCATGTCGGGCGAAGGTTCGATGTGATTGACGCGCCACATCGGCAGCGTCGGCAACGAATGGTCTGACATGGCGCTCATTCTCTATGGCCTGTTAACACATACGAAGCCCTTCAACGATCAGGACGAAGCTCAGGAATCCGAGGAACATGACGTCGAGCTT
>NZ_MDEJ01000024.1 GCF_002940065.1 Xanthomonas populi | reverse complement strand
GTCAGCTCAACACCAGCTTGCAGATGATCCACCTGGCGTTCCTGGCGTTGCTGCTTAGAAGACTTTGAACAGGCTCTGAGTTTTGTTAGCCGCTCTAAGGCCCGCGATCCTCAAGCACACGCCGCAGGAACGGCACGGTGATGCGGCGCTTGGCAGCCAGCGATTCGCGATCCAGTCGATCCAGCAGCACCACCAGCCCGGCCAGTTCGCGTTCGCTGTGGGTCAGCAGCCAGTCGATCGCCGCCTCGTCCAATGCGAGTCCGCGGCGTTGCGCACGATCGCGCAACACCGCCGCGCGCCCCGCGTCGTCGAGCACCGGCAGGCTGATACGGATGCACTGCGACAGCCGCGAGCGCAGATCCGGCAGCACCAATGCCAGGCCATCGGGCATCTGCCGCGCGGTGTACAGCAGGGTGGTGCCGGCCGCGCGCGCGCGGTTGTGGAACTCGAACAAGGCCACTTCGTCGTCGCGCTGTCCGGCGATGGTATCCACGCCGTCCAGCACGACCAAGCTGCGCCCTTCCAGCGCTTCGAGCGCATCGCGCAGTCGGCCTACCGCCGCGTGCAACGGAAGGTAAGTCGGCACGCGGCAGGCCTGCTCAGCCGCCGCGCACAAGGACAATGCCAGATGCGTCTTGCCGGTGCCTGCGGGGCCAGACAGATACAGCCAGTCGCTCACCTGCCCTGCCGCTAACGCCTGCAATTGCGCCAGCAGTCCATCTGGCGCGGCAATGTAGCTATCGAAGCGCTGATCGGGTGGCGCGCGCAACGCCAGCGGCAACTGCGGAACACTCACAACCGATCTGCGTCCTTGCTCGGGTCGATGATCACGCTGCGCTCGGTGGTACCGGATTGCAGCACGATGCCGGCGCGCTCGCCCGCGTACAGGTCGCTATGCGTGTATTGCTCATGCGCATAGCGCAGCAGTACGTTGGCCACCGCTGCAACCGGCAACGCCAGCAGCATGCCGAGGAAGCCGAACAACTGGCCGCCCGCCATCACCGCGAAGATCACCGCCACCGGATGCAGGCCGATCTTGTCGCCGACGATGCGCGTGGTCAGCACATAGCTTTCCAGCAACTGGCCGACCGTGAACACCACACCCACGCCAATCAGCAATTTCAGATCCAGGCCCTGCGCCTGCACCACCGCCGCCAACAACGCCAGAACGATGCCGGTGGTGGCGCCCAGATACGGGATGAAGCTGATGAAGCCGGCAATGATGCCGATCAACAACCCCAGATTGAGCCCGATGATGGACAGCCCGCTGGCATAGATGACGCCTAGCGCCAGCATCACCAGGAACTGACCGCGAATGAATCCACCGAGTACGTCGTTGGATTCTTGCGCCAGCCGGCTCACGGTGCCGATGTAGGCGCGCGGGATGACTGCGGCCACGCGCTCAACCAGGCGGCACCAGTCGCGCAGGAAGTAGAACGCCAGAATCGGCAGCAGCGCCAGGTTGACCACCCAGGTCACCATCGCAAAGCCCGAACGCGAGACGTAGCCGAAGAAAGTCCTGGCGGCGCCGCCGGCCTGTTCCCAATGGCTGCGGATCCAGTCGATCAGGCGCTCCGGGTCCAGCCAGCCCATCAACTCCACACCGGTCTTGGCTTCCAACCATGGAATCGCGGTACCGATCGCCCAGGTGCGCATCTGCGGCAGCGCCTCGATCAAGGTCATGATCTGGCGCTCGATCATCGGCACCAGAATCATCAGCGCCAGCACGAACAGCAGCAGCGCCAGCACGAACACCAATGCCACCGCCATGTTGCGCGAACGCCCGGCACGCTCGATGCGGTCCACCAGCGGGTCGCCCAGCCAGGCCAGCAGCAATGCGAGTACGAACGGGGTCAGGATCGGCGACAGCAGCGATACCACCCACAACACGCCGACACTCACCGCCACCCATTTGAGGCGGCGCAGGAACAGCGCGATTTCGGCTTCCGGAGTCAAAGTCATTTCAGGCGGTACTCGGCGTGCTCGTTTTCGAGAATGATCGGGCCCTCGGTCGGTACCGATACCGGTACCAACGGGCTGTTGTCGCCGAGCATACGGTTGAGGCCGGAAATACCCGTGAGCAGTTCCAGATCCACTTCCATACGATCGCCATTGGCACTGACCGGGCGAATGCTGCGCACCACCGACACGCCCTGCAGCGCAGCCGAGACACGCAGATAATCGTCGGCGCTGGTGATGCCGGTGATCACGGCGCGGTAGACGCCGGGCACGCCCGAGTCCACGCGCTGGGCATAACGCTTGACCAACGCATCGGCCGCGCCGTCGGCGCCTGCCGCCATTGCACGACGGGCATCGCCATCGCTGCTTGTCCAGCTGGACAGCACATTGCCGTTGTCGACGAAGACCCAATCGGCAGTCCAGCCTGCATCTGTGCGGTAGAGCTTGCCGATCAGCTGCATCGGGGGGCTGTATTTGGCCGATGCGCGCGACACCGCAGCGGTGTCCTTGCGCCAGATCGCGCCGGCCAGCACCTGTTCGGCGGCCGCGCCGCCCGGCAGGCCGAGCCGGTAACCGCGCTCGATGGCCCGGTCCAGCACGCTGCGCGCAGCATTGGCCTGGGTCACGCTGACCAGGCGCGGGCCGCTGCCGTCGTCGATGGCCAACCACAGCACCGGCTTAGGACGCGGCAGCGGCCACACCGGCAAGCCCAGAGCCGCGATCAGGCTATCCACATCGGTTTGCCGGAAGCGCGCCACCAGGGTGGTGCGGAAGGTCGGCGCGCCGGTACGCGAGGTGCCTTGATCCTGACGGTAGTCGTAATGTTCGACATAGTTGGCCGCATTGCGCAGCGCCTGCGAGACGCCGGGGCGGCTCATCGCGCTGCGATCGCCGGAGACCTTGCCCAGCACTGCGCCCAGCGCGCGCGCCAGGGCGCCAGGGCGGTCGGACTCGCTCTGGCTGTTGACCAGCACTTCGGCATCGTAGGCACTTTGCGCCTTGGCGACATCGCCTTCGATACGCAGATCGGCCTGCGCGAAGGCCGGCAGGACGGGCACGGCGACCACGATGGCGAGAAAGAAAGCGAGACTGCGGCGCATCGACGATTCCATGACTTAAGCGTATCCGGGTGAATTGTTGCCCGAATGGGACGCCAGCGCCAACGTGGCTGCTAAAATCGCCACCTTTACAGCTGAGCCCTCCCCGCCCGTGACCAGCCCAACGCCTTCCACTCCCTCGCCCATGACCTACCGTGAGGCAGGTGTCGACATCGATGCCGGCAATGCATTGGTCGAACGCATCAAGCCACTGGTCAAGCGCAGCTTCAGGCCGGAGGTGATGGGTGGCCTGGGCGGTTTTGGCGCCTTGTTTGACCTGTCGGGCAAGTACAAGGAGCCAGTGCTGGTGTCCGGTACCGACGGCGTGGGCACCAAGCTCAAGCTCGCGCAGCAGTTGGGCCGACACGACACCATCGGCATCGACCTGGTCGGCATGTGCGTCAACGACGTGCTGGTGCAGGGCGCAGAGCCGCTGTTCTTTCTGGATTATTTCGCCACCGGCAAGCTGGACGTGGGCACCGCTGCGGCCGTGGTAGGCGGCATTGCGCGCGGCTGCGAGCTGTCCGGTTGCGCCCTGATCGGCGGCGAAACTGCCGAAATGCCCGACATGTATCCGCCGGGCGAGTACGACCTGGCCGGCTTCACCGTCGGCGCGGTGGAAAAATCGCAGCTGCTGGATGGCGCGCAGGTGCGCGCAGGCGACGTGCTGATCGGCATTGCCTCGTCTGGCCCGCATTCCAACGGCTATTCGCTGATCCGCAAGATCTACGCGCGTGCCGGCGCGCCGGCCGAGCTGGTGCTGGACGACGACGTCAAACTGATCGATGCACTGATGGCGCCGACCGCGTTGTATGTCAAACCGATCCTGGCACTGCTCAAATCGCACGGCGAGACGATCCACGCGATGGCGCACATCACCGGCGGCGGGCTGACCGAAAACATCATCCGGGTGATCCCCGACGACCTGGGCCTGGACATCGACGCCAAGGCCTGGACGCTGCCGCCGGTGTTCGCCTGGTTGCAGCGCGAAGGCGCGGTGGCCGATGCCGAAATGTGGCGCACATTCAACTGCGGCATTGGCTTCGTGCTGGTCGCCGCGCCCGCGCAGGCCGCCGCGCTGGAACAGGCACTGGATGCACAGTCGCTGTCGCATTGGCGCATTGGCCAAGTGGTGCCGGCGCAGGGCGATGAGCGCGTGCGCATCGGTTGATCCAGGAGACCTGCATGGACGCTTCCCCACTTGCGCCGACCAACTCGGCCAGCGCTGAAGACCTGCAGCAGCTCAAGCTGCTGTCGGCCTTCCATTACGTGTTGGCCGGCATGACCGCCTTGTTTGCGCTTTTCCCGTTGCTCTATCTATTCATGGGCATTGCGATAATCACCGGGCATCTGCCCATGGCAAATGCCAATGCGGATGCAACATCGATGGATCCGCGATTGTTCGGCTGGTTCTTCGTGGTGTTCGCAAGTGTGTTCATTGTCTGCGGCCTGACGCTGGCAGGTTTCATGGCCTACGCCGGTCGCTGCATTGCTCAACGCAAACGGCATCTGCTGTGCCTGATCGTGGCCGGCCTCTCCTGCTCCTTCATGCCGTTCGGCACCATCGTCGGTATGTTTACGCTGGTGGTGCTGCTGCGTCCGCAGGTCAAGGCGGCGTTTGCGCCTGCCACTGCGGCAGCGTGACGCGCATCGTGCGATGACATCAGCGAATCAGACCGAATGAGTCTGCGCCTGGCGGTTCTGGCCTCCGGCCGCGGCAGCAATCTGCAGGGCATTCTCGATGCGATCGGCAGCGGTCGGCTGCGGGCCGAGGTCGTCGGCGTGTTTTCCGATCGTCCGCAAGCGCCGGTCTTGCAGAAGGTGGACGAAGGACGCCGCTGGAGCGCCAGCCCACGCGACTTCGCCGACCGCGCAGCCTTCGACACCGCGCTGGGCGATGCGATCACCGCCGCGCAGCCGGACTGGGTGGTCTGCGCCGGTTACATGCGCATCCTCGGCGAGCCGCTGGTGCGTCGCTTTGCCGGGCGCATGCTCAATATCCACCCCTCGCTGCTGCCCAAGTACCGCGGCCTGCACACCCACGCGCGCGCACTGGAAGCCGGCGATGCCGAGCATGGCGCCAGCGTGCATCTGGTCGTGCCGGAGCTGGATGCCGGCACGGTCATTGCCCAGGCGCGCGTGCCGGTGCTGCCCGACGACACGGCCGAGCAGCTGGCCGCCCGCGTGCTGGCCCGCGAGCATCCGCTGTTGCTGGCAGCGCTGGATCTGCTGACAAGCGGGCGCGTGGATGTGCAGGGCGACAGCGTCCAGATCGACGGTCAGTGCCTGTTTACGCCACTGCGACTAGAGTCCGCTGACACCGCACTCCGCTGAATGCGGAGACATCTCTCTCATCCTGCTTCGGACATCCTTGCAGCCCCCGTGCCTCGCTCTCAGCGCATGAACGTCATCCCGATCGCCACCGCGCTGTTGACCACTGCCCTGCTCGCCCAAGCCGGTACCTGCCGTGCACAACAGGCCCCGGCCCTGTCTGAGCCAGTTACTCCTGCGCCAGTTGCGCCGCCGCCGGCTGCGCCGGCATCGGCAGCTGTCCTGCCCGCCAGCAGCTGGACGCCGCCGACGCTGGCACCGTTCGTGGCGACCTATCAGGCGTTCTACCACGGCAAGGAAGCCGGCGATGCAACCATGCAGGTTAGCCATGGCGAAGGCAGCCAGTGGCGCATCGACATGTCGGTGCGCGGACGCAAGGGCTTTGTCAGCATCCTGGGTTTGAATCTGGAACAGAGCACCGTGTTCCGCGTCGATGGCGACACCTATGTGCCGCTGAGCCAGAGCACGGTGCGCAAGGCGATGTTCTTCGGCAAGAAGGTCAGCGGCGTCTACAACTGGCAGGCAGGTAGTGCGCAGTGGGACGGCGACTTGAAGAAGGAACGCCAGCAGCCGATTCCGCTGCAGCATGGCGACCAGAGCGCGCTGTCGTTGAACCTGTCGCTGATGCGCGACGCGCAACCCGGACGCAGCCTGAGCTATCGCTACGTCGATGTCGGCCGGGTGCGCAAATACGATTACAAGGTCGCCGATGCCACCGAAGTGGTGCAGGTCGGCGATCTGAGCTACGACGCGTTGCGCGTTTACCGCGTCAACAGCGGCGACAGCCAAACCATCCTCTGGATCGCCAACGGAGTTCCCACTCCGGTGCGCATCTTGCAACGTGACAAAGGTGAGGATCAGGTCGATCTGCGCCTGGTCGAATATCAAGGATTCTGACCGATGAAGAACGCTTCCCGCACCTATTCGCTGATCGCTGCCGCTGCGCTGAGTCTGGCGAGCCTGCCGGCGTTTGCCGTGCAGCCGTTCCAGGCCGATTATTCGGCAAACTACATGGGCATGCAGGCCAACGGCACCATGACCCTGGCCGCAGCCGGCGCCAATCAGTGGCGCTACACGCTCACCATCCAGAACCAGTTGGCCAATCTGACCCAGAGCACCGTGTTCGAAGAGAGCAACGGTCAACTGCGCCCGGTCAGCAGCAACGACACCTCGTCGATGATGGTCAAACGCCGCAACGTCACTGCCAATTACGACTGGAAGACCAGTCAGGCCACCTGGGGCGGCGACATCAAGCCGGACCGCCGCGGCCCGGTGAAGTTGCAGCCCGGCGATATGGATGCGCTGCTGATCAACCTGGCGATCACCCGCGACTTGGCCGCCGGTAAGCCGCTGAACTACCGCATGGTCGACGAAGGCCGCATCAAGCCGATGAGCTACAAAGTGATCGGCAAGGAAACCATCACCGTCAACGGCAAGCAGGAACAGGCGACCAAGGTGTCGCGCGTGGACGGCGATAAGGAACTGATCGCCTGGGTGGTCAAGGATCTGCCGGTGCCGGCGCGCTTGCTGCAGAAGGAAAAAGGCCAGGACGCGCTAGATCTGACAATCAAGGCGTTGCGCTGAGCGATGTGCGCCTGAGCAGGCGCAGGAATGCGCCGAGGCACGCTGCTGCGTAAACATGTAGCCTGGACACCAGCCAAGCGCAACAGGCAGCGATCGAACGTGAAAAGCCCGGCTGCATGCCTAAGAGCGGCTAACAAAACCTCTTGAATGCTATCTCGAGGTTGTAAAAATGGTGCCATGGCACGGAACAAAGAGATCCCTATTGCGCTGTGGAAGCGCATCCAACCACTGAGTCCGCAAGTCAAGCCTTATGCTAAAGGTTGGCGATCTTGTCTCAGTGATCAGCAGGCCCTCAATGGCATCGTCTGTGTCTTGCGCACGGGCATACCGTGGGAAGGAAGAGCTGCCTGTGGAAGCTGGCGATGGCAGCGGCATGACCTGCTGGCGCCGGTTGCGTGATCGGCAAGCCGCCGGTGTGCGGCATCGTCTGCATCAGGTGTTGCTGGCCGAGCTAGGGAAGGTCTGATTAACCCATGTATCGCCGCCATGCGGCTCATTCCAAATCAATAAGTTAAGCTTCGCGCAAGTGGTTAATCAGAGAATCCCTAGGTCGCGCCCAGACGCTGGATCTGAGCCGAGCCAGTCTGGACGCCGCCAGTGTGGCCTGCCCCCGGGGGCGCCTACACCGGGCCAAACCCGACCGGTCGCGGCAAACTCGGCAGTAAACGGCATCTGATCCTTGCTCGCAACCGCGTGCCCTTGGTGGTGTGCGTCACCGGTGACTCGGTTGTGTTTGAGGCGTTGCTTGAGGCCTTGCCTCCCATCACCGGAAAACCAGGACGCCCGCGACGTTGGCCAGACAAACTGCATGCCGGCAACGCCGACGATATCGAACGTTGTCGCACCTTCCGCAAGCAGCGCGGCATCATTGCGCCGATTGCACGCAAGGGCATCGACCGCAATGCTCGTCTGGGCCGTCATCGCTGGGTCGTCGAGCGTATGCATGCCTGGTTCGAAAGCATGGGCAAACTGCGTATCCGCCTTGAAACGCCGCATCAATCTCCACTTGGCGTTGCTCTGGCTTGCATGCTCCATCATCGGCTTACGGCTTCTTGCTAGGTGTTGTTAGCGACTCTGAAGAGCGCCGTTTGAGATCGGCCTCCGTGCGGCGATCCACGAGGTGCGGGATGTAGCCGTGCCTTGTCGATGGCGCGCAGGCAGGGCGCGCCACGATAGCCTGCATCGGCGCACAGATGCTTGCTGCGCCGATAGCATGGTCTCTGAACGCTTGACCACGATGGAATCCAGTACCGACTCCAGCGCTTTGCTGCCGTGCACGTTGGCCCCGGTCACGACGATCCACGACGGGACGCCACGCCCGTCCCCACTAACAGGCGGCGTTTGCTCCTTTCAAGAAAGCGTTTGTGGATGGGGCTGGCACTACCAAAGCGCTGCTTGGGTAGCGCTTTCCACTGGATGCCGGTCCGCAACACAGACGCACTCGCTGCCAATACCTGTCGCGCCGGCAGCGGCGGGCGACCGGCACCACCAGGCTTGCGCAGATAGATCTTCTTCGCCGCTACCGCCCGTGCAGGTATCAGCGGCTCCACCCGCGCCCAGAAAGCATCCGTTACTTGCCAAGACTCAACGCGTTGGCTCAATCTCGCTCTACGATACCGCTTCTTGAGCGGCGTCGGTCTGCTGGGTTACATAACTGACGGATAGGTTCTTAGGCTAGATGCCGCTGGATCATCCCGATCCAACCCCGGCAAAAAACCCCGAACCGGCACCACCCGCATTCTTTGGCCTGAATTTTGGCCTCAAAAACACTGGCTGTCGGTGGATGTCCGTGGTTTTTGCTGGAATGAAAAAGGAGCCGAAGCTCCTCTTTTCAACGACCTACAGATGCCAGTGGAAGTCTGTAGATCGATATTTGGAGCGGGAAACGACACTCGAACTCGCGACCTCAACCTTGGCAAGGTTGCGCTCTACCAACTGAGCTATTCCCGCTTGGGAGGCGAAATTCTACAGCGAACAGCCGGGCTGTCAACTATTGCTTTCGACTTTTTTGGCTTGCTGGTAATTGCGGCTTTTTCATCGGCGCGCAGGCTCGGCCATGCGGCCTGCAGGTACTGAAACCCGGACCACAGCGTCAGCAACGCGGCGATCGCCAGCGTCCAGTAACCGGCGCGGAAAATCAGATTACCGAACCAGATTTCATGCGTAGGCATCTGCCCTGGCGTGACCGAATACAGCAGGCACAGCAGCGCGACCATCTGTGCGGTGGTCTTGACCTTGCCGATCACCGCCACGCGCACCTTGGCGCGCTGGCCGATCTCTGCCATCCATTCACGCAGTGCGGAAACCGCAATTTCGCGGCCCACGATCACCGCTGCCCAGAACGCCATCCACGGTGTCGGGTGGCCTTGCACAATCAGAAACAACGCCACTGCAACCATCAGCTTGTCAGCCACCGGGTCGAGGAATGCGCCGAATGCGGAGTATTGGTGATAACGCCGTGCGACCCAACCATCCAGCCAGTCGGTAATGGCAGCTAGCCCGAACACGCCAGCGGACGCAAAATTGGTCCACGTATAAGGCAGGTAGAACACCACAACCAACACCGGGATCATCAGGATCCTCAGCAATGTCAGCCACGTGGGGATGGTCAACTTCATTACGGACTCGACTCGCCTGCCGCATCGGGGAGCGCCAGCCCATGCAGGTTAGCGTAGATTCGCGCGGCGAGTGCGGCATTAACCCCATCCACGCGCGCAATCTCGGCCTCGCCGGCGGCCTTGAGCCCGACCAGACCGCCGAAATGCTTGAGCAGGCTGGCGCGACGGCGCGGGCCGATGCCTGGGATATCCTCGAGCTTGCTGGTAATGCGCGTCTTCTGACGGCGACCACGGTGACCTGTGATCGCAAAGCGGTGCGCTTCGTCACGCACCTGCTGGATGAACTGTAGCGCCGGCGATGCAGCGCCCGGTCGCAATTCGCGGCCGTCGGCCATGATCAACGCTTCATGCCCTGCCCTGCGCTCCTCGCCCTTGGCCACGCCAACCAGCAGCACGTTCTCGATGCCCAGATCGGCGAGCGCGCCCTGTGCCTGCGCCAGCTGGCCGGCGCCGCCGTCAATCAGCAACACATCCGGCAGCACACCGTTCTCTTCCACTGCGCGTCGAAAGCGCCGTTCGATGGCCTGCCGCATTGCGGCGTAGTCGTCGCCCGGCGTGATCCCGGAAATATTGAAGCGCCGGTACTGCCCACGCACCGGCCCGCTGGCATCGAACACCACGCACGAGGCCACCGTCGCCTCGCCCATGGTGTGACTGATATCGAAGCACTCCACCCGCTTGACCTGCTCGGCCAGCCCCAGCATTTCACGCAGCGCTTCGCTGCGTGCGTGCTGCGCGCTTTGGCTGGTGAGCTCGGTGACCAGGGTCAGCTGCGCGTTGCGGGTGGCCAGCAGCAGATAGCCGGCACGCTCGCCGCGCACATTCCACTTCAAGTTCACCTTGTACTCACCGGCGGTGCTGAGTGCGGCTTCAATCAACTCCGAATCAGGGATTTCGCGATCGAGCAGGATCTCGCGCGTCGGCGAATGCTCGGCGTAGTACTGCGATACGAACGCGCCCAGGATTTCGTCGGCGCTGTCTTCGCCATTGGTCTTGGGAAAGAACGAGCGCGTGCCCAGATTGCGGCCGTCGCGAAAACTCAGCAGCAGCACACAGGCTTGACTGGCTTGCGTGGCACACGCCAGTACATCCAGGTCGGCGGCGCGGCCATCCACGTACTGGCGGTTCTGCATGCTGCGCAGGGAAGACAGCAGATCGCGCAGACGTGCGGCACGCTCGAACTCCAGTGCCTCGCTGGCCTGCTGCATCGACTGCATGATCTCTTCGCCAAGCTGGTCGCTCTTGCCTTCGAGAAACATCGTGGCGCGGCGTACCGACTCGGCGTAGTCGGGCGCTGCGACCAGATCCACGCACGGCGCGCTGCAGCGGCCGATCTGATACTGCAGACACGGCCGCGAGCGATTGCGAAACACGCTGTCTTCGCAACTGCGCAGCTTGAAGAGCTTGTGCATCAGGCTCAGCGTTTCGCGCACGCCGGTCACGCCGGTATACGGGCCGAAATAGCGCCCCTGCACCGCGCGCGGGCCACGGTGCAGCGCGATGCGCGGCCAGTCTTCGCGCGTCAACAGCACGTACGGGTAACTCTTGTCGTCGCGCAGCGACACGTTGTAGCGCGGCGACAGCGACTTGATCAGCTGGTTTTCCAGCAGCAGCGCTTCGGCTTCGCTGCGGGTCACGGTGACGTCCATGCGCGCGACCTGCGACAGCATCGAGGTCAGCCGCGCATTCTTCGGCGTGCCGTTGAAATAGCTGCCCACGCGCTTGCGCAACGCTCCGGCCTTGCCGACGTACAGAAGCGTATCGTCGCCCGCATACATGCGGTAGACGCCGGGCGCTGTGCTCAGTTGGGCAGCAAACGCCTTTCCATCGAAATCAGCTTGGCGCCTTGCGCTCATTCTTCTATCGAAACATCCTGCAGTTGGCCGCTCGCCAGGTCGTAGCGCAAGACGGCATGGGCATCGGTTTCGGCAATCCAAACCGCACCGGCGGCAACGGCAAGCCCGGCTGGGCCATGCAGGCGCCGCGGGAGGTCCACGGTGGTCAGTTCGCCGCCGCCCAGACGCAGGCAGCGCAGGCAGCGCAGGCGACCGTTGCCGGTGTCGGCGATCCACAGCACCGGCGAATCGGCGGCCAAGGCAATCGCCTGCGGAAACTGCAGGCGTGCGCTGCCACGCGGGCCGTCCTGGTCGCCGAACTGCCAGGTGCCCTGCCCGCCGACCAGCGTTTGCACCAGATCGCCGCGTAACTGCATGGTGCGGATCGACGAACCCAGCCCGTCACAGACATAGGCCACCTGCTGCACTGCCGCCAAACCGGCCGGTTGCGCGAAAGCTGCCAGATGGCCGCTGCCATCGCGAATTTCAAGCGAACCGGTGCCGGCGCGTGCAGTCAATGCAGCGCTACCGAGGTGATAGCTCCAGATGCGGTTGTCGCCAGCCATGGCGATCAACACCTGGTTGTCGGCGATGGCCAGGCCTTGCGGGTAATTCAGCGCTGACGCACCGGAGGACGCCAGCGGGCCTTCGACGGGCTCGCCAGCGCGACCAGTACCGCACAAGGTGACGACCTGCCCGTTGCGCAGATTGATGCGGCGTAAAGCGTGATTGCCGGTGTCGGCGACGTAAAGCTGGTCGCGTTCCAGCGCCAGACCTTGTGGACGTCGAAACGCCGCTTCGCCGACGCCACCGTCGATAAGATCGGCATTGCCATGGCCGAACTGGCGCAGCACACGCCCGCCGTGCGTGCATTCGAGCACACGGTGATGGCCGGTGTCGGCAATGTACAACCGGTCTTCAGTGGTGGCCAGACCGGTCGGAAAACTTAGCTCCAGGCGCGGCTCGGGCGCGCGTTCGGCCACGCCACGCAGGTCGATGTCCGACGGTGGCTGTTGGCCTTCGCACAGCGCCACCAATGCCTTGTCGAGATCGCCGGTCACGCCCACCAGGCGCTGGCGCTCGCGGCCGTAGGCATCGAGCAGCACCAGCGTAGGCCAGGATTCGATGCCGAAGCGGCGCCAGGTTTCCCAGTTATTGTCGAGCAGGATCGGCGCACTGACGCCATGCCCGCGCAGCTGCTTGAGCGAACGTTGCGGCAAGCGTTCGCTGTCAAAACGCGGCACCTGCACCACAATCACCTGCAACCGCCCGGGGCTGCGCGCCTGCCAATGCGCCAACTCGGCCAGGCGTTCGGCGCACCACACCGAACTGGCGTTGACGAACGCCATCACGAGCGCACGGCCGCGATGTTCCTGCAAGGTGGATGGCCTGGCGTTGAGCCAAGTGGGAAATTCCGGCAATTCCTTGGTGAGCTGGGCAGTCATCCGGTAATTATTCCCAAGCCCGATTAGCTGCGGGTGAGCCTGGCCACGGTCTGGCACGCAGCGGTGTCGACAAGCTGCCAGGCACGCTCGAAATCGTCCATGCCACCGGTGTATGGGTCGGGGATCTCTTCGCGCTCTTCAACGCCTGCCCAAGGGAGCCAGAGTGAAACCTTGTCGCGCAGCGGCGCCGGGGCAAGCTGCTGCAGATCGCGCAGATTGTTGCCGTCGGCGCACAGGACCCAATCGAAGTGGTCGAAGTCCGCTGCACGCACCTGACGGGCGCGCAACCCGGAGATATCCACGCCATGTCCGCGTGCGCAGCGAATGGCACGCGCGTCGGGTGGGTCGCCGGCATGCCAGTCGCCGGTGCCGGCAGAATCGACTTCGATGCGTCGCGACAGCCGCGCCTCGTCCAACCGCGCACGCAACGCGCCCTCGCCCATCGGCGAGCGGCAGATATTGCCCAGACACACGATCAGAACCTTCATGCCGATGCCACGCGGGTTTGCGCACGCGCCAGATCGTCCGGCGTATCGATGCCAGGCGGAAACTGCTCCGGCGTCAACGCCACCGCGATGCGGTAGCCGGCCTCCGTCACGCGCAACTGTTCCAGCGATTCGATGCGCTCCAACAGGCCGGGTGGCATCGCGGCAAAGCGTTGCAAAAATCCGGCGCTGTACGCGTAGATGCCGATATGGCGCAGCCACTGACCGTCATTGGCCAAACTCTCACGCTGGTTGGCGAAGCTGTCGCGATGCCAGGGAATCGGTGCGCGACTGAAGTACAGCGCATCGTCGCGCGCAGTGCGCACCAGCTTCACCACATTCGGATCGAACAGCTCGTGCGCGCTGTCCACCTGCGCAGCAAGCGTGGCCATGTCGGCGCCGGAGTACAGCAACAGCTCGGCCACCGCGCGTATGCCGGCAGCAGGCGCGAACGGTTCGTCGCCCTGCAGATTGACCACGCATGTGTCGGCCTCCCAGCCGGCGATCCGTGCGCATTCGGCAAGCCGGTCGGTCCCCGACACATGCTCGCTGCCGGTCATCGCCACATGCACACCGGCCAGGCGCTGGATCGCCTCGGCAATGCGCGCATCGTCGGTGGCCACCCAGACCTCGCGTGCACCTGCGAGCAGCGCCCGCTCGGCCACATGCTGGATCATCGGGCGATCGCCGATGCGCTGCAGCGGCTTGCCCGGCAAGCGCGTGGAGGCATAGCGCGCGGGAATGGCGACGACGAAATCTGCTGGCGTTGTGTGGGTCATGCGTGCGCGCTCTGGGATGCTGGAATGATGGAAGAAAAGAGATCGTTGGTAAGGTAGCTATCCCACCACCATTACCGGCGCAGCACTCACACGCCCTGCCGACTCGCCAACTTGTCCAGACGATCCAGCAGACTCACCCAGAACGCGGCTGGCAGCTCCGCCTTGAGCGGCACGCTGTACAGCCACTCGTCGGCGAACGGCCGGCACTTCACTGCGTCCTTTTCGGTCATCAGCACCGGCAAGCGGCTGCCGAAACTAAAATCCGCCGCGCGATACACATGATGATCGGGAAAGGCGTGCGGCACCACGCCAATGCCGCGCGCGCGCAGCATCGCAAAGAAGCGTTCCGGATGCGCGATGCCGGCCACCGCATGCACGCGCTGCCCGGCGAGCATGCTCAACGGCTGCACACGCTTGCCATCCATCGGTTGCACGCTGTCGATGCTCAGGCGCATCTGCCATTCGCCGAAACCTGCGTCGTCAGGTATCTGGGGTGTCGCTGCATCGCTGCCCTGCCCCAGATTGACCACGCGGAAATCGCAATCTCGCGCACGCGCCGCAGGTTCGCGTAGCGGCCCGGCCGGCAGCAGGCGCCCGTTGCCGTAGCGGCGCTGACCATCGACCACTTCGATTTCCACATCGCGCGCAAGCCGGTAGTGCTGCAGCCCATCGTCGCAAACGACGATGTCGCAACCCGCTTCGACGAGTGCACGTGCCGCGGCCAGACGATCGCTGTCCACGCGCACGCGCGCTCTGGTTTTCCAGGCGATCAACACCGGCTCGTCGCCGCCGAGCGCGACGGGCGTGTCCGCTTCGACCCAGCGTGCCGTGCCCGATTCGTCACGGCCATAGCCGCGACTGGCAACGCCTGGCGTCCAGCCTGCTTCTTGCAACTTGGTCACCAAGGCGATCGTCAGCGGCGTCTTGCCGGTGCCGCCGGCAGTGACATTTCCCACCACAATCACCGGCACCGGCACGCCGTGACGCTTGCGCCAGCCGCGGCGATACAGGGCGCGTCGCAGCGCAATGGCGGCGCCGTAGACCGGCGCAAGCATGCGTGCGGATAGCGGAATCGGCGCATTGTCGTACCAATAGCCCGGCGTGCGGGCGCCGCACTTGCTCATACCTGCCGTTCGCGGAACTGCATGCCGTGCAGGTGCGAATACAGCCCGCCCTGCGCCAGCAATTCGTGATGCGTGCCGCGCTCGACGATGCGGCCCTGATCCATCACCAGTACCTGGTCGGCATGCTCAATCGTAGACAAACGATGCGCGATCACCAGCGTGGTACGGTCAGGCATCAGCTTGTGCAAGGCTTCCTGCACCAGCCGCTCGGATTCGTTGTCTAGCGCGGCGGTGGCTTCGTCCAGAATCAGGATCGGCGCGTCCTTGAGCATCGCGCGCGCAATCGCCAGACGTTGCCGCTGTCCACCGGACAAGCGACCGCCCTTGGTGCCCACATGCGACTTCAATCCTCCGGGCAGTTGTGCGACAAATTCCATCGCGTTGGCGCCAAGAATTGCGCGCTCCAGCTGGCCGGCGTCGGCACTGCGCATTTGGCCATAGGCCACGTTGTCGGCAATGCTGCCGTCGAACAACATCACCTGTTGGCCGACCAGCGCGATCTGCCGACGCAGATCGGCCAGCGAGTACGCCTGCACCGGATGTCCGTCGAGCAGGATCTGCCCGGCCTCGGCTTCGTAGAAGCGCGGAATCAGCTTGATCAGACTGGATTTTCCGCTACCCGAGCGCCCGACAATCGCCGTCACCGTGCCCGGTTGGGCGACAAAGCTCACGTCGGCCAGCGCCGGATTCACCTGATCCGGATAGCGCGCGGTGACATCGCGGAATTCGATCAAGCCCTTGGCGCGCGTGAGCGGTACAGCGCCCTGATCCGGCTCGTCGGGGCTGTCGAGCAGCGAGAACAGACGCTCGGCCGACGCCAGGCCGCGCTGCACCATGTTCTGCACATTGGTGAGTTGCTTGAGGCCTGGAATAATGGTCAGCATCGAGGTCATCAGCACCACGAAATCGCCAGCGGTCAGCCGCCCCGCCAGTGCCTGCGCACCGGCCACGAACAGCAGCGCCGACAAACCGATCGCACCGATCATCTGCACGGTGGCAGTGGAAATGCCGCGCGTGGATTCGACCTTCATCGCCAGACGCAGATTGCGGTCGGCCAGCGCGCCATAGCGCTCCATTTCAGTCTGCTGCGCGCCGTAGATCTTGACCTCCTGATGGCTGGACAAGGTCTGGTCGGCCGCCTGCAACAGATGCGCGCCGCTCTCCTGGATGCTGTGGCTGATGCGCCGATAGCGCCGCGCCACCTTGTCCATCACCCAGGCCAGCAGCGGTGCCAGCACCAGGATGGTCAGCGTGACCTGCCAGCTATGCCACAGCATCAGCGCCAATGCACCGATCACCTGCAGCGACTGCTGGATCATTACCTTGACCGCATCCACTGCGGCCTGCGCCACCTGATCCGAATCAGAACCCAGGCGTATCAGCATCGACGGCACCGGCTCGGAATCGAACCGCGATCCCGGCAGGCGCAGATATTTGGACATCACCTTGACGCGCAGATCGCGCGCGATGCTGCGCGCGGATTTGCCCATCGCCATATCGGTGATGTAACCGGCAATCCCGCGCACCACAAACAACAGGATGATCTGCACCGGCAGCCAGCGACTGACTTCGGCGTTCTTGTAGATGAAGGTTTCGTCGGTGATCGGCTTCATCAACGCCAGAAAGCCGGTCGTGCCCGCCGCTTCGACCACCGCGGCAAGCAGCGCGGCAATTAGAAGCAGCCGGTACGGCTTGGCGAAGGCCAGCAGGCGACGGTACGTGCGCCAAGACGAAACTGGCGCCGGGCGGTCGTTGAAGTTAGTCACTGGCGGGTTCCGTTGTTGCTTGTGTTGCCGACAATGCCGGTAGCAGCAGAATTGCCCGCTTCGGGCGCAGTGGCGATCGCGATACGGCGAAAGCCCAGTTGTCCCAACGCGTCCTGCGCGGTCACCACGGCCTGATATGGCGTGCGTGCATCTGCGCGCATCAGCACGGTCTGCTCGCGGTCGTCGCCGGCGATCCTGGCAATGGTCTGCTTAAGCGAATTCACATCCAAACGCAGCACTTCCTGGTCGTTGATGAAATAACGCCCATCGGCATTGACCAGCACGCTCAACGAACGCGGTGGCGCACTGGTGTGTTGGTCGCTGGCAGTCGGCAGCTGCAATTGCAGCGTGGAACGTGCGTCGAAGGTCGTGGTCACCACGAAGAAGATGATGAGGACAAGGATCACGTCAATCAATGGCACCAGATCGATATGCGGCTCGTCATGGCGTCGGTCGCTGCCGATGCGCATCCGTTAGCCCTTTGCCATGACAGGCTTGGCACTTGCCGCAACCGGCGGCGCAGTGGCCGGCACCGCGTGTCCATCCATCGTATCCAGCAACAACGTGGCTTCCTGCTCCATCTCGATGATGTAACCGGCGATTCGGCCCTTGAAGAAGCGATGCGCCATCAATGCCGGCACCGCGATGATCATGCCGGTGGCCGTGCACACCAGCGCCTTGCCGATGCCACCAGCCAGCTGGTTCACATCGCCAACGCCGTGATCGAGGATTCCCATGAACATCTGGATCATGCCGACCACGGTGCCCAACAGACCCAGTAGCGGCCCGGCCGAGGCGATCGTGCCCAAAGCATTCAGATAGCGCTCCATGCGATGCACCACATGCCGGCCGGTGTCTTCAATGCGTTCGCGGATCAACTCGCGCGGACGACAACGCACATCCAGCGCGGCGGCAAGCAAGGCGCCCAGCGGCGAATTGCAACGCAGCGACTCGATATGGCTGGGATCGAGCTTGCCGCGCGCGGCCCAGTTGCGGACCTCTTCGCCCAGACCTGGCGGAGTCACCTCGTTGCGGCGCAGGCTCCACAGACGCTCCAGCACGATCGCCATGGCGATCACGCCCAGCAACAGCAACGGCACCATCGGCCACCCGCCTGCCTTGACCAGCTGTAACACGATTCGATTCCTCCGGCAACGCGGCCGCCTATTCGCTGGCCGATAGGATAGCAGCCGACCGCCGCCGTTCCGCAGCATCCCACAGCCGCGGCTGCCAGCGCCGTCGCTCGCGTACCTGCAAGCCTTCGGCGCCCAGCCATACCCGGATCGCCCCGACCTGCGCAGTGTCGAGCAGCTCGGCGCCACTTCCCTGCCAGCGTTGCACCACCTCCGCACGCGGGTGACCGAAGCGGTTGCCGTGCCCGGAGGACACCAGCGCCAGCCGCGCGCCGGTCGCGGCAATTGAAACCGGCGTGCGAGCCGTCGGCACTGCCGTGGTGTGGGACGATCACCAGATCGGCGCGCAGCTCCGATGCATATTCACGCAGCAAACGCCTCTCGACGATCTCACCGATGTCGCCTGTCAGCAGCGCACTTCCATAACGCGTTTCGACCCGCAGCACGCAGCTGGATTGATTGCGCAAATACGGAAAGCCGGCGCTCGGATGCAGGAAGCGAAAGCGCACACCTTCCCATTCCCACTGCTGGCCAGCATGGCAGCGTGTGCTGACGTCCAGCGGCGCATCAGGTGGCGCAACAGTCATGGTAAAAGGCAATCCCGCACGTACCGCTGCGTAGCCGCCGGCATGATCGGCATCGGCATGACTGAGCACGATGGCATCCAGGCGGCGCAAGCCGAATGCACGCAACGCGGGCAGTACCACCCGCTCGCCGGCATCGAAGCCATCGCGTACCGCCGGGCCGGTATCGAACAGCAGCGCATGCCGTTGCGTGCGCACCAGCACCGCCAATCCCTGCCCCACGTCCAGCACCTGCACGTCGGCCTCGCCGGCCGCAGGCAGTTCGCGGTCCGGCCACAGCAGCGGCAACCACAGCAGCAGTGCCAATGACTTGCCCGGCGTACCGCGCGGCAGCAACAGCCAGAACGCGCCGAGCAAGGCCAACACCAGCGCGATCGCATCGGACTCAGGCACCCACCACAACGCCACCGGAGTCTGCCCGAGCCAGACAAAGCCTGGCCAGGTCAGCTCAAAACACCAGCCGGCCAATCGCCATGCCCACACGCCTGCGCCTGGATAGAGCGCTTCGAGCGCAGTACCCAGCAAAGCGAGCGGCACCACCACGAAGGTCCACCAGGGAATGGCGATCAGATTGGCAAACGGCCCGACCAACGACGCCTGCCCAAACAAGCTGACCGTCAACGGCAGCAAGCCAACGGTGGCGACGGTCTGCGCCGACAAGAAGCTACGCAGGATCGCGCGATCGTCGGACGGCAAACACCACACCAACCACGCAACGCCGGCGAAGCTGAGCCAGAAGCCCGCAACAAGAACGCTCAGCGGGTCCCACAGCACGACAGCCAGCAAGGCGAGCGCGAGAATCTGCGCAGTGGTAGCGCGTCTTCGCACCACCCGCGCCAGCGCGACCAGGCCAATCATCAACACCGTGCGAACAGTGGGCAGTGCCAGCCCTGCCAATACCGCATACGCGGCGGCGGCGAGCAATGCGGCGATGGCCGCCGCGTGGATGCGTGGAAAGCGCGTTCCGAGCGCAGGCCATAATCGCCAGATTCCGGCGACTAGCATTGCGAAAAACGCGGCGACCAATCCGACATGGAATCCGGAGATTGCGATCAAATGGCTGAGCCCGGTCGCACGTAACGTGGCCCAGTCCGTGTCGTCCAGCCCGCGCGTGTCGCCAAGCGCAAGAGCACGCAGATAAGGCGCCGAGGGGCCGGGCACGCGCGCGGCAATCCGCTGCGACATGCGTTCGCGCCAGGCATCCACACCGCGCGGTGCGGCAATTTGCCGTGCAGTGGCAGGCACACGGATATAACCGGTCGCGGCGATGCGCTGCGCTAGCGCCTGACGCTCGGCATCGAACCCACCAGGATTGCGCAAGCCACGCGGCGCCCGCAGCTTGAGTCGCAATTGCCAAGATGCACCCGCGCTTAGTGCTGCGCGTGGACCGATGCGTTCGGCACCGAAGTCGTCATACCAGGCCAGCTGCAACAGCTTGCCGCGCAATGCGACTGGCTGTGTGTCGTCATCAACGCGCAGCTGAAAGCGCGTGCGTCGTTGCTCGGCCACCGGAAGCCCGACGATCTGGCCGCGCACAGCCAGCTCGCGCGCTTCGTCTTGTGGGAGCAGTTGTGCCTGCAAGGCGCTTGCGACCTGCCATCCCATCAGACCGAAGCCACACAGTGCCTTTGCCATCGCCAGCAACGACAGGATCCGTTGCGGCCGCAGCCACAGGGTCAAACCGATACCCAGCGCACCTGCACAAACACAGGTTGCGTAGACCGCACGCGGCAGCACTGCAGGCGACCAAGCGCACGTCGCCACGCCCAGCAGCAACGCCGCTGCCACGGCGACCGCCGATCCACCGCGAGGCGCCGACTGCGCTGGTGCTGACACATCCATATTACTGGTCGCCATCCCGTCTGTGGTCCATCCACCGACTCAAGCTAGGTCATCGCACACCTTGACCACAGCGGTGATCGGCGCATTGGCGGGTAGGAAGACGGCTGCGCCGGCAGTGGTGTATTCAGTCATCAAGGCGCAATGCAGATGGATCCATAGGACTTGCGCTGCGTGCCAAGTCGTCCCTGAGAGATTTTTATAAGTGAAGCGAAGTGTAGCGACAGGCCTGCTACAGGCTGTGGCAGACCAGTGTGAGCGAGTGAAACACGCACCATCCCGGCATGCATTCGCTTCGATTTCATGGTCGCAGCGCTATGTTCAACGCTGTCTTCAAGGAGTCACCCCATGCGTAAAGGAATTGCATTGATTGTCGGCGTGACCGGCATTTCCGGTTACAACATCGCCAACGTGTTGGTCGCCGACGGCTGGACCGTCTACGGGCTTGCCCGTCGCCCACTCGCCCAGGACGGCGTGATTCCGGTGGCAGCCGACCTGCTGGATGCCGAGAGTACCGCTAAGGAGCTGCGCGGCCTGCCGATCACCCACGTGTTCTTCTGCACATGGACACGTCGCGATACCGAGCGCGAAAACGTCGAAGCCAACGGCGCAATGATGCGGCATCTGTGCGAGGCGCTGAGCGATGCACCGCTGCAGCACATGGCGCTGGTCACCGGCACCAAGCACTATCTGGGCGCGTTCGAGAACTACGGCAGTGGCAAGGCCGAAACGCCGTTCCGCGAAAGCGAGCCGCGCCAGCCTGGCGAAAACTTCTACTACACGCTGGAAGACCTGTTGTTCGCACATGCGCAGCAGCACGGCTTCGGCTGGAGCGTGCATCGCTCGCACACCATGATCGGCATGGCCAATGGCAGCAATGCGATGAACATGGGCGTGACACTGGCGGTGTACGCGTCGCTGTGCAAACACACCGGTCAACCGTTCGTGTTCCCCGGCTCGCAAGCGCAATGGAACAGCCTCACCGACCTCACCGACGCCGGCCTGCTTGGCCGGCAGCTGGCGTGGGCCGGACTCAGCCCGGCCGCACGCAATCAGGCCTTCAACACCGTCAACGGCGATGTGTTCCGCTGGCGCTGGATGTGGGGCCAGATTGCCGAATTCTTCGGGCTTGAAGCGCTCCCCTGCCCCGAAACGCAGGCGCCGCTGGAAGCACGCTTGGGCGAAACTGCGCCGGCCGTGTGGGCCGAGATTGCCAAGCAACATGGGTTAGTGGAAGCCGACGTGAACCGACTGGCATCGTGGTGGCACACCGACGCCGACCTTGGCCGTGAAATCGAGTGCGTCAACGATATGACCAAGAGCCGCGAGCTGGGCTTTCTGGACTTCTACGACAGCCGCGCGTCGTTCCTGGAACTGTTCACGCGACTGCGTGCGCAGCGCATCATTCCCTGATGCGCAAGGTCGCCGTTACATTCGTGGCGGCGACCGCGTGTTGTCAAAGCGACGTTTGACTCGATAGCGCTTGCGAGCACCACATCGTGAGCAAGCGTGTTGTTGCAACATCCTGCCGCTGCATCCCGTCGATGCAGCGCTCACTGCAATCAGAATTTTCAGCAATGCCCAGTCGCCAGAGATTCCGATGGCTGGGCGTTGCTTATACCGCAGACGGCGCCAACTCGCGCAGCTTGCCCTGATGCAGCTCCAGCACGCGATCGAGGCGACGCGCCAGACTGCGATCGTGCGTCACCAGCACAAGACTGGTGCGCTGAGCACGATTGAGTTCCAGCATCAGCTCGAACACGATCTCCGCGGTGTTGTCGTCCAGGTTGCCGGTGGGCTCATCGCCCAGCACGCAGCCCGGCTTGTTCACCAGCGCACGCGCCACTGCAGCACGCTGACGCTCGCCGCCAGACAACTCGCTGGGCTTGTGCTCGATGCGATGCCCGAGCCCGACCGATTCCAGCAACTGCAGGGCCTGCGCCCGGGCAACCGACACCCCTGTGCCAGACAACAGCACCGGCATCATCACGTTCTCCAACGCGGTGAATTCCGGTAGCAGATGATGGAACTGGTACACGAAACCCAGCGCCTGATTGCGTAGCTTGCCGCGCTCGGCATCGGACAGCGCCGACATGCGACGCCCTGCCACATACACCTCGCCCGAGGTCGGAATATCCAGCCCGCCGAGCAAGTGCAGCAGCGTGCTCTTGCCCGCGCCGGAAGCGCCGACGATCGCAACCGTTTCGCCGGTCGCCACCGACAGATCCAATCCATCGAACACCGGCGTACGAATTTTGCCTTCGGCGTAGGTCTTGGCCAGACCCTCGGCGCGGATCACCGCCTCTGCTTGATTTGGCTGTTGCACTGCCGATTCCCGGATCTCATTCATAGCGCAGCGCCTCCGCCGGCTGCGTGCGCGAGGCGCGCCATGCCGGATACAAGGTCGCCAGGAAACTCATCACCAACGCCACCACGGTGATCACCACCACGTCCTGGGTCTGCATATCAGTCGGCAGGCCGGTGATGTAGTACACATCCTCCGGCAGCAGCTTGACGCTGAAGATGGTCTCGATCACGCCGAGGATGCGTTCCAGATTGAGCGTCAGCACGATGCCGCCGATCACCCCCATGATCGTGCCCATGAAGCCGATCAACGAGCCTTGCACCATGAACACCTGCATCACCCCCGCAGGCGACAAGCCCAGCGTGCGCAGGATGGCGATATCGGCTTGTTTGTCGGTCACCAGCATCACCTGCGAAGACACCAGGTTGAAGGCACCCATCGCCACGATCAGCGACAACAGGATGCCCATCACGGTCTTTTCCATCTTTAACGAATGGTAGAGATTGGCGTTTTCCTGAGTCCAGTCGCTCACCAGATACGGGCCATTCAACTTGATCGCAAGGTCGCGTGCCACGGTCCAGGCTTGATCCATGTCGTGCAGCCGCAGCCGCACGCCGGTGACGCCCTCCATGCGTAACACGCGCGCTAGGTCCTGCATGTTGACCACCGCTAGACCGCGGTCGATTTCGTTGTAGCCCGCTTCGAAAATACCGCTGACGGTGAAGCGCTTGAGCCGCGGCATCGCGCCCAGCGGAGTGGCCTGGGTATCGCTGAGCAAGACGACAAGGCTGTCGCCGACCTCCACGCCCAGCCAGATCGCCAGTTCCTTGCCGATGACGATGTTGTAGGAACCCGGGGTCAGACTATCGACCGAACCCTGCTGCATCTTCTTGGCCAGTACCGAGACCTTGCCTTCTTCGGCGGGAATAATGCCGCGCACGATCGCCGGCTGCTTGCGCGGGCCTTGCAGCAGCGATTCTGTTTCAATATAGGGCGCGGCACCGGCGATACGCGGATCGGCCATGGCGACCTCGACCGCGTGCTGCCAGTCGTGCATCGGTGCGCCGTCTGCGCTGACCGTGGCGTGTGCGGCCATCTGCAGCAGGCGGTCACGGATTTCCTTCTGGAAACCGCTCATGACCGCCAGCGTGGTGATCAGCACCGTTACACCCAGGGCGATGCCCAGGATCGATGCCATCGAGATAAACGAGATGAAGCCATTGCGCCGCTTGGCACGCAGGTAGCGCAAGCCGATGGCAACCGGGATAGGTTTGAACATGCGGTTCAACCAGGGAAGGGACGACATGGTGCCACTTGCGGCCGCCCGGACGAAATGGCGTGTGCCTGAGCGGCCAGACGCAGTTCACGTCGTTGCACTGCCGGCAACGTATCCGGCCAGAAATGCAGACGCTGCCGACGTGCATCCAGACGCGTCCACGACACCACCGCAATCGGCCCGCGCCATGTAACCTGCAGGCTCTGTATCTGCTCGCCGTCAACGCTGGCAGGCGTTTCGCTCCAGGGCACGACCACTTGCCGCACTGGCGAACGCAACAGCACACGAAACGATCGACCGCCGGCCAATAGCGCGTAGACAGACAACAACGCTGCCAGCCACACGGGCACCCCGCTACGCCAGACTGCCCACAGCGCGAGAACGATTAGAACGCTCACTGCGCAAACCAGCCCGCGCGAAGGCCGCCATTCAAGCCGGCATGGCGCGAATATCGGCGATGAGTGCGGCGTTGGCGGCATCGGGGCAGGCCTCGTATCCCATGAACCAGCGCCACAACTTATCGTCTTCGCAATCCAGCAGCTGTAGGAAAACAGCGCGCTCGGATTCGGAAGCCTGCGCCCAGCGTCTTTCCAGATAGCGCCCGAACAACTGATCGAGCTCGCGCATGCCACGCCGGCAGCGCCAGCGCAGTTTTTTCAGCAACGTTTCTTCGTCCATCTCACTCTCCATCTCGCCTGGTGGCGAGGGCGAAAACGACAACGGCACCAGACCATGGGCCGGTGCCGCTTTGAACCATCTCCCCGCCAAGGCGGGACATCATTGCCTTGCGATCAGGCGCGACGCGCCATCATCAACTTCTTGATCTCGGCAATCGCCAGCGCCGGGTTCAATCCCTTCGGGCAGGTCCGTGCGCAGTTCATGATGGTGTGGCAGCGATACAGCTTGAACGGATCTTCCAGATCGTCCAGACGCGCACCAGTGTCTTCATCGCGCGAATCAATGATCCAGCGGTAGGCCTGCAGCAGGATCGCCGGCCCCAGATAACGCTCACCATTCCACCAGTAGCTCGGGCAGCTGGTTGAACAGCAAGCGCACAGAATGCACTCGTATAACCCATCGAGCTTGCGGCGGTCTTCCGGGGACTGCAGGCGCTCGCGATCCGGCGGCGGCGGGGTCTGGGTGCGGATCCACGGCTTGATCGACGCGTACTGCGCGTAGAAATGGGTCAGATCCGGCACCAGATCCTTGATCACGCTCATGTGCGGCAGCGGATAGATCGGAACTTCGGCCTTGCCGCAGGCGGCAATCGCCTTGGTGCACGCCAACGTGTTGGTGCCGTCGATATTCATCGCGCACGAGCCGCAGATACCTTCGCGACACGAGCGGCGGAACGTCAATGTCGGATCGATCTCGTTCTTGATCTTGATCAACGCGTCCAGCACCATCGGGCCGCACTTGTCGAGATCGATCTCGTAGCTGTCGGTACGCGGATTAGCCTCGCCATCCGGATCCCAGCGGTAGACCTTGAAGGTGCGCTTGTTCTTGGCGCCCGGTGCAGGGTAGTGCTTACCCTTGCCGATCTTTGAATTCTTGGGGAGGGTGAACTCTGCCATAGCTGCTCTCGTTGGCTCAGGCGATGCGCGGTGCGAACGACAACCGCACCGTGCGCATGAAGGTAAAGGCGATGGATGCCACCACCGAAGTGGTGGCGCAGCGACCGGCGTACAGCCGGCACTGCTCCTGCGTCATGTCGCGATGCGACTCCAGCGATGCAGTGCTGCAGCGTCCAGACATACAGGCGGACAGAGGCAACATGCAAGCGGATCGATCCATGCGCATCGTTCAATAAACGCGCGGCTTAGGCGGGACCACGTCCACGTCCTTGCTCAGCGTGTACATGTGCACCGGGCGATACTCGAACTCGCACTTGCCCTTGTCGTCGACAGTGACCAGCGTGTGCTTCTGCCAGGTGACGTCGTCGCGATCAGGAAAGTCTTCGTGCGAATGCGCGCCGCGGCTTTCTTTGCGCTGTTCGGCCGAGTTGATCGTCGCCACTGCGTTGAGCAGCAGGTTGTTCAACTCGTAGGTTTCGATCAGATCCGAGTTCCACACAAGCGAACGGTCAGAGACCTTGACGTCTTCAAAGGTGGCGAAGATCTCGGCCATCTTGTCGACGCCCTCTTTCAGGGTCTTGCTGGTACGGAACACTGCCGCGTCAGACTGCATGGTGCGCTGCATGTTGTCGCGGATCACCGAGGTCGGCGTGGAGCCATTGGCGTGACGCAACTTGTCCAGCAAGCCCAGCGACTTGTCGCAGACATCCGATGGCAACGTCTTGTGCGGCTGGTTGGGCTTGACTGTCTCTGCGCAGCGGTTTGCAACCGCACGGCCGAACACCACCAGATCCAGCAACGAATTGGAGCCTAGACGGTTGGCACCATGCACCGACACGCAAGCGGCTTCGCCGATTGCGTACAGCCCTGGCACCACGGCATCCGGATTGTCGCCCTGCTTGCGCACGACTTCGCCGTAAAAATTGGTCGGAATGCCGCCCATGTTGTAGTGCACGGTCGGCAGCACCGGGATCGGCTGCTTGGTTACGTCCACACCGGCAAAGATGTGCGCGCTTTCGGCAATACCGGGCAGCTTTTCGTTGATCACTTCCGGGCCGAGATGGGTCAGGTCGAGCAGGATGTGGTCCTTGTGCTCGCCAACGCCACGGCCTTCGCGGATCTCCACGGTCATCGAACGCGACACCACGTCGCGCGATGCCAGATCCTTGTAGTGCGGTGCATAGCGCTCCATGAAGCGCTCGCCGTTGCTATTGCGCAGAATGCCGCCTTCGCCGCGGACGCCTTCGGTGATCAGGCAGCCCGCACCGTAGATGCCGGTGGGATGGAACTGCACGAACTCCATGTCCTGCACAGGCAGGCCGGCACGCATGACCAAGCCGCCGCCGTCACCTGTACAGGTATGGGCAGAGGTGGCGCTGAAATATGCGCGGCCATAGCCGCCGGTGGCCAGCACCACGCCGTGGGCGCGGAACAGATGCAGCGAGCCCTCGGCCATGTCCAGCGCTAGCACGCCGCGGCAGACGCCTTCTTCGTCGAAGATTAGATCGAGCGCGAAATACTCGATCATGAAACGCGCGTTGTGTGCCAGCGACTGCTGATACAAGGTGTGCAGCATGGCGTGACCTGTACGGTCGGCCGCAGCGCAGGTGCGCTGTGCAGGCGGGCCTTCGCCATACTTGGTGGTCATGCCACCGAACGGGCGCTGATAGATCTTGCCTTCTTCGGTACGCGAGAACGGCACGCCGTAATGTTCGAGCTCAATGATGGCCGGGATCGCCTCACGACACATGTACTCGATCGCGTCCTGGTCGCCGAGCCAATCGGAGCCCTTAATGGTGTCGTAGAAGTGGTAGCGCCAATCGTCTTCGCCCATGTTGCCGAGCGCGGCGGAAATGCCGCCCTGCGCCGCCACGGTATGCGAACGGGTCGGAAAGACCTTGGTCAGGCAGACCGTCTGCAGCCCCTTCTGGGCCAAGCCGAACGTAGCGCGCAGGCCGGCGCCGCCGGCGCCTACCACGACCATGTCGTACTTGTGTTCTGTGATCTTGTAAGCGGACATCGAATTATGGATTCCTGTTTGGTCGCGGGCGGCTCAGCTGAAGCCAAGCGCGATACGCGCCACGGCAAACACGCTGACAATGGCGCCCAGCACGGCGACGAAGCGCACGATGGTCTGCGCCGCAAGCGCGAGCAGCGAGTTGTGCACGTAATCTTCCATCACCACCTGCATGCCCAACTGCGCATGCCAGAACGAGGCGATCAGAAAGCCGACCAGCAGAATCGCGTTCCATGGTTTAGCCACGGCAGCGCTGGCTGCAGCGTGGTCGGCACCGATCAGGCTCAGTACGAAGATCAGGAACCAGATCGACAGCGGCACCAGTGCGGTGGCGGTCAGGCGCTGCACCACAAAGTGTTCGGTGCCGGTCTTAGCAGCACCCAGGCCACGCACGTTTTTCAGCGGGGTACGGTAGCGATTCATACGGCACCTCCGGACAGCAACACATACGCCCAGATGGCAGCGGTGAGCACAAAACTCAGAATGACCGACAGCCAGCCAAGGCTGACGAACGAACGCACGGCATAGCCCTGACCGAAGTCCTGCAGCATGTGGCGCAATCCACCAAACAGGTGAAACGCAAAGGACCAGGTCCAGCCGAACAGGAAGACCTGGCCGTACCACGCCGAGGCGTGTTCGCGGAAACAATTCCAGTGGTCAGGGCCAAGCATCAATGTGAGCAAGGCGGCGGCAATCACCAGGGCGCCGATGGACAGTACGATGCCGGTGGCTCGATTGAGAATCGAGGTAACCATCTGTATCTGCCAGCGGTACACCTGGAGATGCGGGGAAAGAGGACGTTCTCGGATCGCCATTCGCTTGGCTCGTTATCTCGGCTGGGCGGCACTAGGCCGCTGTGGCTAAAAGCTGCTCAAAAATCGATGCAGCGTCCATTTTTTTCCCAGTCGCCGTAGCGCGTTGGCTCAGGGCCGTCGCGCCCAGCAATCTCATTGGGCAGTGGCTGCTTCTCGGGAATGTGCTCCTTAGAAGAAGGCTGCGTCTCGGAATCCTGCACTGGGGTGGGGGTTGAATGGCCTATCATAGTGGTCTCACAACATTACGATTTTAGTCCTCCCCTTCCGTGGCTGACAACCTGAATCTTATTCCGCAGGGTTTTGGCTCCCTGCACAGCATGCAATACGTCCGCTTGATCGGGACGGATGCAGTGGCGTTCGCGCATGCGCAATTTTCCAACGACGTACAGGCGCTGGCGGTTGGGCAGTGGCAGTGGAATGCGTGGTTGACTTCGAAAGGGCGCGTGATTGCCATCTTCGCACTCTTGCGAGAGGACGATGCAAATTTGCTGATGCTGTTGCCCGATGGCAATGCGGCCGAGATCGCCTTGCAACTTGGCCGTTTCGTATTTCGGCGCAAGCTCAAGATCGATGCTGCAGCGCTGTATGCACATGGCGGATTCAAAGCGCCGCAGCGCGCGCAAGGTGCGAATGCCGCTATCGGAACGCAGCGTATCGAATTCGACATGGGCACCACTGCCCTGCCGCGCACGCTACTGCTGAATGCCGAAGAAGCATTGGCGGCGGAAGCATTGGCAGCGCCTATCGAATTACCGAGCGGGGATGTTGAATGGCGCCGCGCCGATCTGCAACTGGGATTGGCGCGGCTGCCCGATGCACAACGCGAACAATGGACGCCGCAACAGTTGGCGCTAGATCGCCTGCACGCTTTCAGTGTGAAAAAGGGCTGTTATCCCGGCCAGGAGATCGTCGCGCGCACGCACTTCCTGGGTAAAGCCAAGCGCGCCTTGCAGCTGCTGGAAGTCGATGGCCTGATCGATGCGGGCGGCGCGGTCACGCTGGATGGAACGGCCATCGGCACGCTGGTCAGTGTGGCTGGTGACCTGGCGTTGGCGGTGCTGCCGTTGGAACTGACATTGGAGGCTGGGGCCACATTGCAAGTGGGCGCGCACAGCGCACGCCCACTTGCCATTACACCAGGATTGGAGCGTTAAGCCGGATCCAGCCGCTCACCGGTGGCAGGGCCGAAGAAGTGCAGCGCTTCGCCACGCAGCGCCAGGCGCAGTGGCTGACCGATCGCCGGCAACGCCTGCGGCGCCACGCGAATAACCAGCGGCTGCCCACCACGGTCGAGGTTGAGGAAGATCTCGTTGCCGACCGGCTCGATGACTTCCACCTTTGCATCGAAGCCCAGCAGCGCATCCTCAGATGGCTGCAGATGCTCCGGGCGCACGCCGACGATCAGGTCACAACCGAACCAACTGCGATCCACCCGCGCCGCACCCAGCGGCACGCGCCAGCCGTCGGCCATGACCAGATGCAGGCCGTCCTGCTCGTCCAGACGTCCCTGCAGCAGGTTCATCGCCGGGCTGCCGAGAAAGCCGGCCACGAACAGATTGACCGGGCGCTCATACAGCGCCATCGGGCTGTCGATCTGCTGGATCACGCCATCCTTGAGCACCACGATGCGCTGGCCGAGCGTCATCGCTTCGACCTGGTCGTGGGTGACGTAGATCATCGTAGTGCCGAGCGTGCGGTGCAGCTGCGCAATCTCGGTCCGCACGCTGTGGCGCAGCTTGGCATCCAGATTGGACAGCGGTTCGTCGAGCAGGAACACCGACGACTCGCGCACCATCGCCCGGCCCAAGGCCACGCGCTGACGCTGGCCGCCGGACATCGCTTTGGGCAGCTTGTCCAGCATCGGGGTCAAGCCGAGCAATTCGGCGGCGGTATCGACGCGTGCGGCGATGACCTGCTTCGGATGGCCGCGCAGCTTGAGGCCGAAGGACAGGTTCTCGGCCACGGTCATATGCGGATACAACGCATAGCTCTGGAACACCATGGCGATGTCGCGATCTTTCGGCGCCACGTCGTTGACCACGCGCTCGCCGATCTTCAGCGTGCCAGCGCTGATGTCCTCAAGCCCGGCGATCATGCGCAGCAAGGTCGACTTGCCGCAGCCGGACGGACCCACCAGCACCATCAGCTCGCCGTCGGCAACTTCGAAGCTCGCACCTTGCACCGCGACCTGGCCGTTTTCGTAGACCTTGCGGACACCTTCCAACTGCACTTTCGCCATCTTCGGCCTCAACGTAAGTTGTACGCCCTGCCCTCGGCGCTCCCGACGGCAGTGACGCCACATGCGTCTGCAAGGAAATCTCCTGCAAACGGATGCATTGGTTTATTCTGACATGTAATCGTTTTCACATGGCAACATCAATCTCGGGAAGGACCACGCCGCCACTTACCCAAGCCGCTGTTTCAAGCGGTGCAGCCTACCGTGCGAGGCCCGGCATTTCGCCACGCATGTGCAGGTATACCGCCGCAGCGCTAACCGCTGAGCGCCACTTGCTGCAACAATCGGGGATTGGGTGCGCGTCCATCCTCCGCTGAGCGAACGCCAGTGTCGCTCAGGAACAGACGTACTGACCGCCGGCTGTCCGGCGCCTTTCCGCCAAGCTGCTGATAACGATGTCTCCAGAATCTGAAATTCGGTCCATGCACAACACCCTGATCCTGTTCGGCGCCACCGGCGATCTCGCCCAGCGCTATCTCTTTGCTTCCCTGCTGCGACTGTTCGTCGACGGCCTGCTGCCGGAGGACTTCCGTATCCGTGCGCTGGCGTTGTCGCCGCACGATACCGACGCCTTCCGCGAGGTGCTGCGGCCGCGTCTGACTCAGGCCTTGCCGATCGCCACGCCCGAACAGATCGAGACGCTGCTGCAGCGGGTCGACTACCGCTCGGTGGATCTGCGCGATGCCGAGTCGGTGGCCAATGCCGTGCGTGAACTGGCCAGCCGCCAGTGCGTAAGCTATTTGGCGATTCCGCCGGGCCTGTACATCAGCACCTGTCAGGGCCTTGCCCTGGGTGGCGCGCTTGCTTCGCCGCATCGGCTGATGCTGGAAAAACCGATCGGCCACGATTCGGACAGCGCCCGCGAGATTCTGCAGTCGATTGGCGCGCTGATCGACGAAGACCGCGTGTTCCGCCTGGACCACTACCTGGGCAAGGCGGCGGTGCAGAACCTGATCGCGCTGCGCTTCGGCAACACGCTGCTGGAGGCGGTGTGGAACCGTACTTACATCGAGTCAGTGCAGATTCTGGTCGCCGAAAGCGAAGGCGTGGACGGGCGCGATGCCTACTACGCCCGCTCCGGCGCACTGCGCGACATGGTACAGAGTCATATCCTGCAGCTGTTGTGTCTGGTGGCGATGGAGCCGCCAGCTTCGCTGGAAGCGGACCGCATCCGCGACGAGAAGGTCAAGGTGCTGCGCGCATTGCGCCCGATGACCGCCGAGCATGCCGCCCGCGATAGCGTGCGCGGCCGGTACACCGCCGGCAGCATCAATGGCCAGCCAGCGCAGGCCTATCACCCGCCGGAAGGCAGCGACGTGGAAACCTTCGTCGCGGTGACGGCGCACATCGACAACTGGCGCTGGGCCGGGGTGCCGTTCCATCTGTGCACCGGCAAGCGCTTGGCCGAACGCGCCACACGCATCGTGGTCACGCTCAAGCCGGTGACGCATTGGTTGTTCGAGCGCCCGGACCGGCAGAACGCGGTGCCCAACCGCCTGACCTTCCAGCTGCAGCAGCGGGAAAACATCGAGCTCGGGCTGATGAGCAGCCTGGCCGGCCCGGAATGGGGCGCGATCGAGCTGCAGCCGCTGGAACTGGAACTGTCGGTCCCGACCGGCCTGCATCGCCGCATCGCTTACGAGCGTCTGTTCGTGGACGCCTTCAACGGCAACCCGGCGCTGTTCGTGCGCGACGACGAGGTCAAGGCTGCCTGGTCGTGGATCGACAGCGTCAGCGATGCCTGGAAAGACGCGCAGTTGCCATTGCAGCCCTACCCGGCCGGCAGTTGGGGTCCCGATAGCGCGGCGCCGTTCCTTCCCCCGGCCACCGACATACAGGGACACACCGCATGAGCGCTCCTTCCAAGCCGGTGCTGGTCGCCGATATCGGCGGAACCAATGCGCGCTTCGCGCTGGCCGACGTCGATGCGTCGCTGCCGCTGCTGGACGACACTTCGCGTGAATTTGCGGTGGTGGATTTCGGTTCGCTCGGCGAAGCCGCACGTTATTATCTGGACCAGATCGGCGTGCATGCCACCCAGGGCGTGTTCGCCGTGGCCGGCCGCGTGGATGGCGACGAGGCGCGCATCACCAACCATCCGTGGGTGATCTCGCGTTCGCGCACCGCTGCCATGCTGGGCTTCAGCACGCTGCACCTGATCAACGACTTCGCTGCGCAGGCCATGGCGATCAGCCTGCTGCGCCCGCAGGACGTGGTGCAGGTGGGCGGCGCCAGCTGGCGCCCGGCGTCGATCGATCAAGCGCGCAATTATGGTGTGATCGGCCCGGGCACCGGGCTGGGCGTGGGTGGTCTGATCGTGCGCAACGGGCGCTGTTTTCCGCTGGAAACCGAAGGCGGCCATGTCAGCTTCCCGCCGGGTACACCGGACGAAATCCGCATCCTGGAGATTCTCTCCGAGCAGTTCGGCCGGGTCTCCAACGAGCGGTTGATCTGTGGCCCAGGCCTGGTCAATATCCATCGCGCGCTCAGCGAGATTGCCGGAGTCGACCCGGGCCCGCTACAGCCCAAGGACATCACCGCGCGCGCCGCTGCAGGCGACCCGCGTTCGTCGCGCACCATCGATCTGTTCTGCGCCATTTTCGGTGCGATTGCCGGCGATATGGTGTTGATGCAGGGCGCCTGGGACGGCGTGTTCCTTACCGGTGGGCTGGTGCCCAAGGTGCTGGACTCGCTGCAGCATTCCGGCTTCCGCCAGCGCTTCGAACACAAGGGACGCTTCTCCGCGATCATGTCGAAGGTGCCCTCGCTGGCAGTCATGCATCCGCACGCCGGCCTGCTCGGCGCCGCCGCGTATGCGGTGGATGCGCAGCATCAGCATCCAGGGGAGCAGCGATGATTTTGCAGAACAACCCGCGCATCACACTGCTGCGCTACGAAGACCCGGCCGAATGGACAGAGGCAGTGGCCAACGAGATGGCCGACCTGCTGGAACAGGAGATTTCGCGCCGCGGTCAGGCGCGCATGCTGCTGTCCGGCGGCACCACGCCGGCGCCGGTGTACGAATCCCTCGCCCACCTGCCGCTGGATTGGTCGCGGGTCGAAGTGGGCCTGGTCGATGAGCGCTGGCTGTCACCGCAGGATCAGGACAGCAACGCCTGGCTGGTGAATCACAGCTTTTTGACCCATGCACCTTCCGCGACCTTCATTCCGCTGGTGCGCCCGGGCAAGCAATTGCCCGAGTGTGTGCACACCGCCAATCTGCAGGCCACACATGTCGAACCCGCCTGCCTGGCAGTGCTGGGCATGGGCGGCGACGGGCATACCGCCTCGTTGTTCCCAGGTTCGACCGACCTGACCAAGGCACTGGACAGCCCCCAGCCGTACGCGTCCTTGGACGCAACCGGCTGCCCGGGTTCCAATCAGTGGCCGTTGCGCATCACCCTGACGCCGGCCGGGCTCGCTGCCATCCCGACCCGCCTGCTGTTGCTGCGCGGCAAGCAGAAGCTTGACGTGCTGCAGGCCGCCTTGGCGGGTGAGGATGTCAGCGAGTACCCGATCCGGGTGGCGCTACAGCAGCCGGGCCCGACGTTGCGGGTGCATTGGTGTGCTTGAGTACCAAACTTTCGCAGCGTTGTGCTGATGCACGTGTTGTCGATGCAGTCGTCGATACGAATCGTCGACGCACGTTCATCGCAAGAACCCGCACATCCGTGTGCGGGGATTCAAATCCCCCGTTTCTCTAGCCGGTAGCCAATGAGCCTGCATCCGAACATCCAAGCTGTCACCGACCGTATCCGCAAGCGCAGCGCTCCATCGCGCGCGGCGTATCTGGCCGGTCTCGATGCCGCCCTGCGTGAGGGCCCTTTCCGTAGTCGTTTGAGCTGCGGCAATCTTGCGCATGGGTTTGCCGCGTCCGAGCCGACCGACAAGTCGCGTCTGCGCGGTGCAGCCACGCCTAACCTCGGCATCATTAACGCCTACAACGACATGCTGTCGGCGCATCAGCCATTCGAGCATTACCCGCAGCTGATCCGCGAGACCGCGCGCGCGCTCGGCGCCACCGCGCAGGTCGCCGGCGGCGTGCCGGCCATGTGCGACGGCGTCACCCAGGGCCGCGCCGGCATGGAGCTGTCGCTGTTCTCGCGCGACACCATTGCCCAGGCCGCGGCGATCGGCCTCAGCCACGACATGTTCGACAGCGTGGTGTATCTGGGCGTGTGCGACAAGATCGTCCCAGGCCTGTTGATCGGTGCGCTGGCATTCGGGCATCTGCCGGCCTTGTTCATGCCGGCCGGCCCGATGACGCCGGGCATTCCGAACAAGCAAAAAGCTGAAGTGCGCGAGCGTTACGCTGCTGGCGAAGCCACCCGCGCCGAGCTGCTGGAAGCCGAGTCCTCGTCCTATCACTCGCCCGGCACCTGCACGTTTTATGGCACCGCCAACTCCAACCAGGTGTTGCTCGAAGCGATGGGCGTGCAGTTGCCCGGCGCCTCGTTCGTCAACCCGGAACTGCCGCTGCGCGATGCGCTGACCCGCGCCGGCACAGAGCGCGCGCTGGCTATTTCCGGATTGGGTCAGGACTTCCGCCCGTTGGGCCGCCTGATCGACGAGCGCGCCATCGTCAACGCCGTGGTTGCGCTGATGGCCACCGGCGGTTCGACAAATCACACCATCCACTGGATCGCGGTGGCGCGCGCGGCCGGCATCGTGTTGACCTGGGACGACATGGATCTGATCTCGCAGACCGTGCCGCTGCTGACCCGCATCTACCCGAATGGCGAGGCCGACGTGAACCGCTTCCAGGCCGCTGGCGGTACCGCATTCGTGTTCCGCGAGCTGATGGACGCCGGCATGATGCACGACGACATCCCCACCGTGGTCGAAGGCGGCATGCGCGTCTATGCCAACGAGCCGCGTCTGCAGGATGGCGCAGTGGTCTATGTGCCCGGCACCGCGACCACCGCCGACGACAGCGTTGCGCGTCCGGTCAGCGCTGCATTCGAATCGCAAGGCGGCCTGCGCCTGCTGCGCGGCAACCTGGGCCGTTCGCTGATCAAGCTGTCGGCGGTCAAGCCGCAGCACCGCAGCATCGAAGCGCCGGCGGTGGTGATCGATACCCCACAGGTGCTCAACAAACTGCATGCCGCCGGCGTGCTGCCGCACGATTTCGTCGTGGTGCTGCGTTATCAGGGCCCGCGCGCCAACGGCATGCCGGAACTGCACTCGATGGCACCGCTGCTGGGCCTGTTACAGAACCAGGGCCGGCGTGTGGCGCTGGTCACCGACGGCCGTTTGTCCGGCGCCTCGGGCAAATTCCCGGCCGCAATCCACATGACTCCGGAAGCCGCACGCGGTGGTCCGATCGGGCGCGTGCGCGAAGGCGACATCGTGCGCCTGGACGGCGAAGCCGGCACGTTAGAAGTGCTGGTCTCGGCCGAAGAATGGGCATCGCGCGACGTCGCACCGAATACGACGGTGGCCGGCAATGACCTGGGGCGCAACCTGTTCGGCATCAACCGTCAGGTTGTCGGCCCGGCCGATCAAGGCGCGATTTCGATTTCCTGCGGCCCAACCCATCAGGACGGCGCGCTGTGGAGCTACGACGCCGAGTACGAACTGGGCGCCGATGCGGCGGCCGCAGCGGCACCGCACGAGTCCAAGGACGCCTGATCTCACTTCCTTCTGAGCGACCGCCTGGCGGTCGCCGTCTACCGGAGTTGCAATGACGATTGCCCAGACCCAGAACACTGCCGAACAGCTGCTGCGCGACGCCGGCATCCTGCCGGTGGTCACCGTCGATACGCTGGACCAGGCGCGCCGCGTCGCCGATGCGCTGCTCAGAGGCGGCCTGTCCGCGATCGAGCTGACCCTGCGCACCCCGATCGCGATCGAAGCGCTGGCCATGCTCAAGCGCGAACTGCCCAACATCGTGATCGGCGCCGGCACCGTGCTGAGCGAGCTGCAATTGCGTCAGTCGGTGGATGCCGGCGCGGACTTTCTGGTCACCCCGGGAACTCCCGCGCCGCTGGCACGCCTGCTTGCCGATGCGCCGATTCCCGCAGTGCCTGGCGCGGCCACGCCGACGGAACTGCTGACCCTGATGGGCCTGGGCTTTCGCGTGTGCAAGTTGTTTCCGGCCACCGCCGTGGGCGGTTTGCAGATGCTCAAAGGCCTGGCAGGTCCGCTGTCCGAACTCAAGTTGTGCCCCACCGGCGGCATCAGCGAGGCCAACGCGGCCGAGTTCCTGTCGCAGCCGAACGTGCTGTGCATCGGCGGCTCGTGGATGGTGCCAAAGGACTGGCTGGCGCAGGGCCAGTGGGACAAGGTCAAGGAAAGCTCGGCCAAGGCTGCGGCGATCGTGCGGCAGGTGCGTGCGGGCTGATTTCTGGGGGCCGCATTCAGCGAGTTGAGAAGCCGGGTTGCTGTGGAAAGCTGGTTGGCTCAGGAAAGCTGATCAACTGGCGATTTTAGTTTTGATTGAGGAAAGCGTGGTTGGCTGGCGCTTTGATTCTCTGCGTGGGAGCGGTCCACGGGCGCCAGGGCAGGACACGCCGTGAACCCATCCATGGGGGTTCTTACACGACATCCTTGTCGTGTAAGGTCCTACCCCGGCGCCCGCGGACCGCTCTTCGAATGTTCCTGTGTTGGCGGAACCGAGAGCAGCGATTGCCGTGAGGCATGCTCGACATACGCCATGAGAGACTTCAGCACGGTTGACTACTCAAGACTCCAACGCAGCGCTCGCAAGCGGCGTCTTCGGCACACCACGCGCACATCGCACCAGCGCTGCTGCGCCGTTGCTCATGTCATCGAGAATCGCGTAGATCGTTGGCAAAACAGCAGACTCACCACCGTCGAAAACGCCAGGCCGCCCGCAATCGCGCGGGCCATCGGGAAGTACGGTGGGCCCGGGAAGTACGGTGGGCCGTCGCTGAACATCGTGGTGCTGGTCAGCCAGATCGGCACCATCGCCAGGATGGCGGTGCCCCTTGTCATCGTGGTTGGCCGCAAGCGCTCGCGTGAGCCTTCGATCAAGACCTGCGTGCGGCCCATGCCGCGGCGGCGCAGATTGTTGATGTGCTCGCTCATCCCGATGCCGTTGTTCACCACCACGCCCATCAGCACCAGAATGCCGATGAAGGACATGATGCCGAACGAGGTACCGGTGATCCAGAACAGCCAAAATACACCGAAGATCGAAAACAACACACCGCTCATGATCGCCGCAGGAAACAGCAGCGACTCGAACACCGCCGCCATCACTACGTAGATCATCACCAGATTGAACACCATCTGGCCCATCACCTCGCCATCGTCCTGGTAATCGCCGCCGTCGAAGGTAAGCTGTAGCCGGCCGGAAAGCTCATTGCCTTGAGCGGCTTCTCCATCGCCGCACGCGCCTCGGGCACGGTGACCTTGTCGGCCAGATTGGCTTTGATGGTCAGCGTGGTCTGGCGATTGGGGCGGCCGATCTGCGTTGCGGCCGGGCGTATCTGCACGTCCACCAGACTGAGCAACGGCACGCCGCGCCCATTCTTGGTGCGTACCGTGAAGCTGGCAAGATCCTCAGGCTTGCGCTGTTCGGCGCCGGTAAACCGTACCCACACCGGCACCGCGTTGTCGCCGCAGCGGAACTCGCGCAGACGCGGATCGCCAACTCGCTGGTACGGCCGCCGGTATCCGCATGCATGTCGCGCAATTCCTTGCGCTGTGCAAGCAATGGAATCACCTCTTCAGCCAGCGCCTGCAATACCTGAGTCGAATCGCTGACCAACTGCACCTGCACACCTTGGTTGCCGCTGCCGCCAGCGCCCTGATTGCCGATGCTGTAATCGGCACGCGCCGAACGCGGCAACGCCTTGCGGATGTGTTCCAGCAATGGCGGCAGGTCTTTGACCTTGCTCGCATCGAAAGTCACCGTCGTGCTGCTGCCTGCCATCTCGCTGAACCACGAATACAATTGGGTGATGTGGTACTTCTTGCGATTGGCTTCCAGGAAATTTTCAACTCGCCCGACCTGCTCGCCCAACTGTTCATGCGTGTACGAGCCTTTCCATTGGTACTGGATGAAGGCCTCGTTACCGCCATCGCCGCCGAACATGTCGACCTTGGTCAGCTTCATCGGCACCAGGCTGATCGCACTGACCAACACGATACCGGCCACGCTCCAGCCGCGATGGGCCAGCGTCCATGCCAGCACCTTGGCGTAGCGGCGCTGCAGCCGCGCGATCACACCATGCTTGGAGGCACCATCGGCGGTGTCTTCATACGCGCGGACAGCATCGGAATCAAGCTGATCGCCAGCAGCCACGAGGCCAGCAACGACACCGAAATGGTAATCGCGATCTGCGCCATGAACATGCTGATGTTGTTGGTTTCGCCGAACAGATTCGGCACGAACACGATGCAATGACACAGCGTGCCGGCGCTCAGCGCGATCGCCACGCTGCGTGTGCCCAGCAAGGTCGCCAGCTGCGGTTGGCCCGGCATACGCTCGCGTTCCTGGTAGATGCTTTCCACCACCACCACTGCGTTGTCCACCAACATGCCGACCGCCAGCAGCAAGCCCATTATCGTCAGAATATTGAGCGTGACGCCGACGAAATACATGAAGCCCAGCGTGATCGCAAAGCAGATCGGGATCGCCAGCATCACCATAGCGTCGAGGGCCAATGCCGCAGGAAGAAGAACAGCACCGTGATCGACAACAGCAAGCCCACCGCGCCGGCTTCGGCCAGTTCGGCCAGCGACGAGGTCACCGCCTTGCCCTGGTTGTCGATCACCTTGACCTGCACATCGCGAATCGCAGGTTCGGCGCGGATGTCTTCGACTTCCTTCAACGCGGCCTTTGACACATCCACCAGGTTGGCGCTGCGCTCCTTGTAGACATCCAGACCGATCGCCGGGCGCCCGTCCAACCGACGTCCGTAATTCATCCGCGTCGGCTTGAGCCGCAGCTCGGCAAATCGCCCAAACGCAGTCCTTTTGCGTTGAGCACCAACTCGCGCAGCTCCTGCAGGTCGCGTAGCTCGTCGATCGACTGCACGCGAATACGCTGGCCGTTGTCGTCGATCTAGCCCGCAGACACCGAGAAATTGAGCTTGCTTAGACGCTTGCTCAAGTCATTGAGGCCGAGATATTGCACGGTCAGCCGGTACGGCGCGATGGCGATCTCGACCTCATTCGGCGGTGCGCCGGCGATCTCCACCTTGGCTACGCCGGGGTTACGTTTGATACGCCGCTTGAACTCGCGGTCGAGCATGTCGTAGGCGCAGGTCAAGTCGGTCTGGCTGGCCAGGCGCACCTTGAGCACCGGCTCGTCGCTGCTTGACAACTTGAAGATATGGAAGCGCTGCAGATCCTCCGGAAAATCATCGCGAATCGCATCCATCCGCTCACGCGCGTCGGATGCGGCTATGGCGATATTGCGGTCCCAGTCGGAGAACTCGATGAAGATATTGGCGCCGTCGGCGGTGGCGGTCGAGCGCGTGCGCTTGATGCCGGTGATCGTCGCCAGCGCTTCCTCGGCCGGACGCACCAGGTTACGTTCCACCTCGTCCGGGTGGAGCCGGTGGACGGCAAGTGCACGAACAGGAACGGTGCGGAAATGTCCGGCAGCGCTTCCAGCGGCAGCCGGAACGCGGCGATCAGCCCCACCACCACCAGCGAGACGAAGCACATGATGGTGGTGACCGGGCGACGGATACTGAAGGCGGCAACGCTCATAGCGCCTCCAGTCCGTCGGATGTCCCGATTGCCTGCGCACGCTGCACCGCCCGCCATGCGCAGGCCACGCTCCAGATAGTAGGCATCGGCGCAACGATCCAGCAGAACGTACACCACCGGGATCACCAGCAAGGTCAGCAACGTGGACAACTGTTTGATCCCAGGTGTTGATGGTGCACTCTTTTCACTCGAATGGAAGCAAGCACAATGGGCCAGGTTCTACATGGGAGCGCCACTACGACTGAGG